>DATLNC010000038.1:0-13665 GCA_035536935.1 Thermoanaerobaculia bacterium | reverse complement strand
AGAGGGTGAGCTGCCGGATGTCGACGTGTCCGCCGAGGGCGGCAAGGTCCCCGAGTATGACGTCGACGCCGCCGATGTGGACGTGAAGGCCGAGAAGCGCGAGGTCACCGTCCCCGATGTCGACGTGACCATGCCGGGCGAAGGCAAGGCCGACGACAAGGGCGAGGAAGACAACAAGCCGCCCCAGCAGCCGTAACCCTGCAACTTGAACGACAACGACTTTGAGGCGGGCCTTCGGGCTCGCCTCTTGGTTTTTCTAGGCCCTCAGATGATCCGCCCGCCAGTTCCGGACCGCCCGCTTGATCTCGTCTCCCTTGGTCAGCTTGCCGTCCAGAATCTGCCGCGTCAGCTCGGGCAGCTCCTCGTCGCTGGCAAAGCGCAGGGCGACGATCTGTCCGCGCCGCAGCTCGCCGATCCGGGAGCGGAGGTCCGGCGGCAGCACCGCCTCCAGCCGGGCGTGCATCTCGTTGCGGATCACCCGGTCCTGGACGGCCAGCGGGAACATCCGGGCATAGTAGGCGAGGCCGGCGAGCGCTCCGGCCACCAGCACCGCCAGGACCCTGTCGAACACCGGTATCCCCTCCTCATACGGCTGGAAGAGCCGGTACAGGGACCACAAGAGGTTTATCGCCAGAATACCCAGGGTCACGAAGTGAAATCCGGGGACCAGCCGGCTGTGGTTTGCGTAGCTCTGTTCTGTCATACGGCAAATCCTACCCGATTCGTTTCCGGTAAACTCCCGCCCCATGGATGCAGAAGCCAAGGGACTCCCCTGCCTGGACGTTTCGGCCGTATCCCCCGCCTGGGACCGCTTCGTCGAATCATTCCTGGAGGGCTACTTCGAGCGCAACCCCACCTTCTCGCAGTGGGCCGGACGGCACGAGCACGATGGCCGGCTGCCGGACTGGAGCCCTGAAGCGATCGCGGACCGGTCCGACTGGCTGAGCGCCGAGCGCGAGCGCGCCCTGGCTTTCGATCCCGGCTGCCTCGACGAGCGCCGCCGGTTCGAGCGCGCGGCCCTGACGGCCCAGATCGACAGCGATCTCTTCTGGGTCGAGGGCGGCTGGCCCTGGCGCAACCCGATCTACTACGCGGGACCGATGGACCCCGCGAACTATCTGACCCGCGAGTACGCCCCGCTCGAGCAGCGCATGCGCGCCTACGTCGAGTACGCGAAGGCGATCCCGGCGACCGCGGCCCAGGTCCGCACCAACCTGAAGACTCCTATGCCGCGGACCTTTGCCGAGCTGGGCGAAATGTCCTTCCGCGGCCTTGCCGGCTACTTCGAGAGCGACGTCCCCCCGGTCTTCGCCGCGGTGGAGGACCCGGAGCTGCAGGCCGATTTCCGCGAGGCGAACGCCGCCGCGGCCGTGGCCGTGCGGGAGCTGGGCGCCTGGTTTCAAGATCAGATCGCCTCGGCTCCCGAAGAAGGCTTCGCCCTCGGCGCCGACCTCTTCATGAGGATGCTGCGCGAGACGGAGCGGGTGGACGTCTCCCTGGCCGATCTGGAGGCCGCAGGCCGCCGCGAGTTGGAGCGCAACCAGTCGGCCCTGCGCGAGGCATGCGCGGAGTGGGCCCCCGGCGTCTCGATTGCGGAGTGCCTGGCCCGGGTGCAGGCCGAGAAACCGCCGGAGGGACCGGTCGGAGCGGCCCGCCGCCAGCTCGCCGGCCTGCGGCGCTTCGTGGAGGAGGCCGGGCTGGTCAGTATCCCGGGAGACGAGCAGGCCCAGGTCGAGGAGTCGCCGCCCTACCAGCGCTGGAACTCGGCGTACATCGACATCCCCGGCCCCTATGACAAGCACCTGCCGGCGATCTACTACATCTCGCCGCCGGATTCCAAGTGGACTCCCGAGGAGCGCGCCGCCTACATCGCGGGCGAGGCCGACCTGCTGTTCATCACGGCGCACGAGGTCTGGCCCGGGCACTTCCTCCAGTTCCTGCACTCGAACCGCGCCGAGTCGCCGGTGGGCCGGCTCTTCGTGGGCTACGGCTTCGCCGAGGGCTGGGCCCACTACTCCGAGGAGCTGATCTGGGAGGCGGGATTCGGCGAGGGCGATCCCAAGACGCGGATCGGCCAGCTCCAGAACGCCCTGCTGCGCAACGTCCGCTACCTGGTGGCGATCGGCCTCCATACCGGCGGAATGACGCTCGCGGAGGCGGAGGTGATGTTCCGCGAGCAGGGCTTCCAGGACGCGGCCAACGCGAGGCAGCAGGCGGCGCGCGGCACGTTCGACCCGGCCTTCCTCAATTACACGCTGGGCAAGCTGATGGTGCGAAGGCTGCGCGAGGACTGGACGTCGTCGAGGGGCGGGCGCGCGGCCTGGCGCGAGTTCCACGACCAGTTCCTCTCTTACGGTGGGCCGCCGATTCCGCTGGTGCGGGAGGCGATGCTAGGGACGGCGGGCGGTTCGCTGTTCTGACGCTCCCGCCGCCAGACACGGCCGGCCGTCGTCGGGCTGGCAGATGCGTCCCTCGGCCTTGGGCTCGATCCCCTGGCCCTGGAAGGCGGAAGTGCCGGCGGCCCGGAGGGCCTCCTCCACTACCTCCTTGAGGTCGCGGTCCTCCGCGGCGCAGCCCTCCACCTTCTGTTTCTTCCCGTCGAGCATCGTGTAGCCGTCCTGGTCCCCGGCCTCGGGGTGCACCAGGTAGTCGTTGGTCGCCACCAGGATGGTCTCGTCCGGACGGACCGACCGCGCGCCTCCCTCGCCGAGCAGGCTCAGGTTCCTCGCCGCCTTCCCGGCCGTGTCGTGGACGTAGGCCATCCCCGCGACCTGCAGCCAGCTTCCGCTGCCGGGCCAGTGCTGGACCGCGTTGTCCACCACCTTTTGCAGGGTGGCGCCGTCGATACGGATCAGGCGCAGGGGCGTGGGGTAGGCGAACAGTTCCTCGACGTGCCGGCGGGTGATGCGGGTGCCGGCGGGGAGATCCGTGTTCAGGCGCAGGGAGCCCGAGTTGATGAACGCCACCTGGGCTCCGCAGTCCTTCATCGTCTGCAGCATCTGGTCCGCCACCCAGTCGCCGAGCGAGGTCTCGGAGCCGCGGATCTTGTTCTCCTCGGCCTCCAGGAGCGTGCGCGTGAGGCCGTAGACCTCGCCCAGGCAGCCCGGAGGGGAGCCGGCCTGCGTGCAGAACTGCTGCTCGTGCTTCGCCTGCCAGTCGCCGACCAGTTGCAGGACGTCCGGATCCGGCCTGACCTGCACGTGCTCCAGCGCCCGGAAATCGTGCGCGACATTGATGCGGCCGTCCCGTCCCACCGAGAGGCGGACCACCGTGGCCGTGCGGGCGTCGGCATCGGCCTTGAGGATGCGGCGGCGGCCCACCTCGATGGCCATCTTCTCGTGGTCATGGCCGCCGAGGATCAGGTCCGGCCCGGCGGCCCCCAGAGTCTCCAGAAGGCGGCGGTCGTCCTCGGCGCGGAGATGGGTCATGGCCACGACGACCTCGGCCCCCTGGGCGCGCAGCTCGGCGGTCAGCTCGCGCGCCGTCTCGATCGGGTCCGCAAACTCATCCACGTAAGCCACTCCGGCCGTGGGGATGGTGACGCCGAAGAACCCGATACGGATACCGCCGCTCACCAGCACGTTGGTCCGCGCCAGATTGGGAGCCTCGACCAGGGACCTGCCGTCCTCCCCCTTCTTGAAGACGATGTTGCTCCCGAGCCAGCGGAACTGCGACTCCTCGATCCGCTGGTCCAGGATGGACGCGTCCTTGAGCTTCGTCTTCTCGAGCTCGTGATTGCCGAGTACGACGAGCATCCGGTCATCGAAGGCCGTGTTCCCGTCGAGCGCGTTCATCACCGAGATCATCTGCTCGCCGTTGAACATGCGGCTCGCGAAGGAAGGGAAGAGGAAGTCGCCGCCGTGAACCAGTATCAGGTCGGGGTATTTCTCCTCCAGCTCCTTGCGCAGGGTGCGGAGGCGGGCGAGCCCGCCGACCTGGCCGTCCTCGACCCCTTCGATGCGGTAGACGTCGTTGATGTGCAGGAGGACCGCCCTGCGCTCTCCCTGAGCAGGTGTGTCGGCGGGGGTCCGGGTCCCCGGCGAGGCGCAGGAGGCCAGGGTCAAGACAAGCAGGAGAAGGGGGATCCGTTTCATGCTCAATCCTCTTCCAGCTCTTCGGCAGTGAGGGGGCGTTCAGGGAGCGGGCGGGCCAGGATGCGGAACTCGCGCACGATCCTGCCGCCGAGGAGATGCTCTTGCAGGATGCGCTCGAGGACCGGCGGCTCGCAGTGGCCGTACCAGACGCCGTCGGGGTAGACGACCGCGATCGGACCGCCGGTGCAGATGTCCAGGCAGTTGGCCCGGCTGCAGTAGACGCCCCCCTTCCTCGAAAGCCCCAGCTCCTTGAGCCGCTTCTGGAGGTACTTCCAGGAACGGAGCGTCTCCCTGCGGCTGGCGCACTTGGGCTTGGTCGGGTCGCAGCAGAGGAAGATGTGGCGCTCGATACGGTCCAGGCGCAGCTTCTCCGCGGTGCGGCGCTGCTTCTTGACGACATCCTTCGGCGGCTTCTCGTACGCTTCCATGGCCCGACCCCCATCTTCTGGGACCGCCTACTCTACCAGCAGGGCTATCATGAAGGCATGAAACGCCTGCTTCTCCTCCTGCTGCCTCTTCTCCTGCCCATGACCGGTTCGGCCGCCCCTCACGCCGAAGAGCGGCCGAACATACTGATCGTCCTGACCGACGACCAGACCCTGGAATCCATGCGGGTCATGGAGAAGACCCTCCACCTGCTGGGGGAGGAGGGGACCACTTTCGCGAACAGCTTCGTCTCCTATCCGCTCTGCTGCCCCTCCCGGGCCACGCTCCTGACCGGGCAGTACGCGCACAACCATCAGGTCATGGGGAACGTGCCTCCGGAAGGGGGCTACCGCCGCCTCAACCACAAGAACACGCTGCCGGTCTGGCTGCGGGACGCGGGCTACCAGACGGCGCACGTCGGCAAATACCTGAACGGTTACAAGGGGCCCGAGGTGCCCGCGGGCTGGTCCCGGTGGTTCGGGTTGTCCGACCCGCACACCTACCTGATGTACGGCTACCACGTCATCGCTGACGGCAAGAAGATCATCTTCGGCCAGTCGGAGGCGGACTACCAGACCGACGTGCTCGCCGCGCGGGCGGAGGCGATCCTCCGCGGCTTCGCCGAGAACCGGGTGCGCAACGGCAGGCCGTTCTTCCTGAGCGTGGCGCCGGTGGCTCCGCACACGGAGCGGAGCGACGAGGAGGGCAAGGGGACGCCGCCGCGGCCCGCTCCGCGGCACGAGGGGACGTTCGCGGAAGAGCCGATGCCGGACAAGGCCTCCTTCGACGAGGTGGACGTCACGGACAAGCCCGCCCACATCCAGAAGCTTCCCCGCCTGAGCCCGGCGAAGCAGGAGGCCGTCGCGCACGCCTACCGCTCCCGGCTGGAGTCGCTCCTCGCCATCGACGACATGGTCGAGCGCCTGGTCACCGCCCTGGAGGAGACCGGCGAGATCGACCGGACGGTGATCCTCTTCGCCTCGGACAACGGCTTCTTCCTCGGCGAGCATCGGGTTCCGGACGGCAAGAAGCTGCCCTACGAAGAGTCGATCCGGGTGCCGCTGATCATCCGCGGCGGCGGCTTTCCGCGCGGGAGCACGGTCCTCCAGCCGGTTGCGAACATCGACATCGCGCCCACGATCGTCGCGCTGAGCGGGGCCAGGGCCCGCAGGAAGATGGATGGCATCCCCCTCCTCCCCCTGGCCCTGGACCCCGCGCTGGGGCAGGACCGGCCGCTGCTCCTCGAAACGTTCAACCGCCTGAGCGGCCGTCCCTCCTACGAGGCAATCCGCACGCCCCGCTGGCTCTGGGTGGAGTACCGCAACGGCGCGCGGGAGCTGTACGACATGGAGGCCGATCCGCTCCAGCTCCAGAGCCGCCACGGCGACCTCGCCCTGGCCGGCGTGCGTACCGAGCTCTCCCGCCGTCTGGCCGGGCTGAGGAAGTGCGCCGGGACGACCTGCCGCTAGGCGCGATAAGATCGCGGCCCCATGCGGAACGGCTATCCCCTCGTCGAGCTGCACCGCCACCTGGACGGCAATGTCCGTCTGGAAACCGTCGTCGACCTCGCCCGGCAGCACAAGGTGGATCTCCCGGCCATGACGGTCGAGGGGATCCGCCCCTACGTCCAGATCGTGGGGAAGGAGCCCAGCCTCATGGACTTCATCGCCAAGTTCGAGATGCTGCGGCGCGTCATAGTGGACTACGACGCCGTGCGCCGGATCGTGCGCGAGAACCTGGAGGACGCCGTCCGCGAGGGGATCGACTATGTCGAGCTGCGCTTCAGCCCCGCCTTCATGGCCGAGTATCACGGGCTCGACACCTTCGGCGTAGCTGAAGCCGCGTGCGATGCCCTGGAGGAGGCCCGCGGCCTCCCAGTCAAAGCAAAGCTCATCGGGATCATCTCCCGCCACTACGGCGCCGAGCGGGGTTGGACCGAGCTGGAGGCGGCGATCCGCGGCCACGACCGCAGTATCGGCGGCATCGTGGCGCTCGACCTGGCCGGGGACGAAGCCGGCTACCCGGGAGAGCTGTTCGTGGACCACTTCCGCAAGGCGCGGGAGGCCGGACTACGTGTTATTGCGCACGCTGGCGAGGCTGCCGGGGCGGAGAGCGTCAGGCAGGCGGTGCTCGGGCTTGGAGCGGAGCGCATCGGCCACGGCGTCCGGTCGATCGAGGACCCCGAGGTGCTGGACCTGCTCGCCGAGCGGGGAATCCCCCTGGAAGTCTGCCCGACCAGCAACGTCCAGACGAGCACCGTGCCCGATTACGCATCCCATCCCCTGCCCGCCCTGCTCGCCCGCGGGCTGGCCGTCACCCTGAACACGGACGACCCGAGCATCAGCGGCATAGACCTCGCACACGAGTATCGGATCGCGCAGGAGGAACTGGGCCTGAGCGAGGACGACCTACGGAAGATGCAGGAGAACGCGGTGGCCGCCGCCTTTCTCAGCCCTGAGGAGCGCGACGACCTGCTCGGCGTCCTACCATCTTATTGAGGAGGAGGAGGATCGGCCGCCGCGAGGCGGACCGGGAGCGGGTGATCGCCCAGATGCGCGGGATGGCCGGTAGTCGGGCTGGAGAGCAGTAATCTGCCGCAACCTGAAGAAAATCCGCCGCAGCCTCGCGCCGTCTGCCGCAACCTCTCGGCAGGTTGCGGCGCGGGGCGGGACGATGCGGCGAATTCCAGATATCTGCCGCAACTTCGATCCCTCTGCCGCAACGCAAGGAAAGCTGCCGCGGAGCTCCGAGATCTGCCGCAACTTCCGCGGATCTACCGCAACATCACAGGAAGTTGCCGCAGCCCGAGACGGCCTGCCGCAACCTCTCGTTGTCTACCGCAACTCCGGCTCGTCTGCCGCAACGTAAGGGGAGCTGCCTCAGCCTGAATACGAGTCGTCCTGCTCGATCTTGGAGAGGACCCAATCAAAATCGCCGCGGGTGATCTTGGCTCCGCAGTGGCCGCACTCTCCCGCCATGTTCACCTGATCGACCGGGGCGCCGCAGTTGGGGCAGCTCCGGTCGGCCCGCGGCGCGGCGTGGACCCCGGCGGCGCGGATCAGGGTCCAGTACTCGGAGTAGAGGCGGTCCTGCTTCGGGTTGCCCGAGGCGACTCCGTTGTCCGCCTGTCTCACCGTGTAGTCCCGGCCGCTCCCCCAGATGCGGAAGGTGATCGAGTCGTAGTGGGCGTCGCGCACGACCTTGGCGATCGTCCACTCGGTCATCCGCATCCCTTCGAGGACGTTGCGCAGGCCCTGCCGCTGATAGGCAGCGATCCAGTACTGGAGATAGTCGAACAGGCCGTCCGAGACGAACGGGCGGGCAGGCCTGAGGTCGAGCGCGGTCCAGGCGGCGTTGAGCTGGCCGTAGACCAGGCGCAGCCGGGCGCCGAGCGCCTCGTCGGTGCTCGCCGGATCGTCCCGCAGCAGCTCGGCGCGGCGGGGCTGGACCTGGGGGTGGTAGACGGTCGGCCAGTCGGTCCCCACCTCCTGCACCGTGCTCGTCAATGCCGGCGGGCGCGCCTCGACCTTGAGGACCTCGATGCTCTCCACGGTCCAGTCGAACCGGCCTCCCGAGACGACCTCGCCGCAAAAGCCGCAGCGGTCGCCCGCCGCCGCGCCGGCCGGATCGAAGGGCGCGCCGCAGTTCGGGCACTTGAAGCTCTTCACCTGCTCCGGCGGCTTGCTCTGCGCCGCTGCGCTACGGACCAGGTTCCACCGCTCCCTCACGTACTGGCCGCCCTCTCCGACCGTCAGATTGGACTCGAACTCCAGGCCAACCTGGATCCAGCCCTGAGGAAAGGCGAGACTCAGGACACGCATGGCTCCGACGACCGCGCTCGTCACCGGGGCTCCGGCCGGAGGACGCTGCTGGAGATGGTCGCGGACCGCCGCGCTCAGGTAGGGCGCGAGGCCGTCCAGAGCCCGGCGGTCGGTCCGCGCCTGGTGCGCCCGGGCGTAGAGGGCATAGGCGAAGTCCTCGAACAGGACGACCGAGAACTTCGGGTCGAACTGCCGGATGGAGTCGAGGTCGAAGGAGCGCGGGCGGGTCGGCGGCGCCACATGTTGCGGCGTGAGGTCCCAGTTCTGGGAGCCTGACTTGACCCGTCTCTTCTTCCAGACCAGGAAGGCGATGATGCCCGCGATGGTCAGGGGGATGCCGATCGCCGGGTAGTGGATGACGAACTCGATCCAGAGCCGGAGCAGGAAGAAGACCAGCTCGCCCGCGCCATCCCCGCCGCCGTCGCCGCCACCGCCGCCGTAGCCTTCGCCTCCCCCCGGACGGGCGATCGCCAGGGCGGGAGCGAGGAGCAGGGCCAGAATCGCAAGCCAGGCGAAGCGCCTCACTCGCACACCTCGTTGGCCAGCTCGTCGACGTCGTCATGGGCCCGGGGCAGAGCCGGGCCGCAGATGTGCGCGAGGGCCCGCACCCTCTCCGCGATCCTGATGCCGTCCTCTCCCTGGCGCACCCCGGCCTCGATGGCACCGACGGCCTGTTGCCATGACTCGGTCGCGGCCAGGGCGTCGAGGCCGAGATCGGTCACCACCACCGCCTCCCGTTCCAGGACGGAGACGTAGAGGAGGAAGCCGGTCCGGCCGGACGTGCCATGGACGCGCTTCTCCAGGAACAGGCGGCGGGCGGCGGTCTCGGCAAGAGCGCGGCGGGCCGCGGGGCGGGTCAGCGACCGGCGGAGCCCCGGAAACCGGGACACGGCCAACCCGCCGAGAAGGCCGGCGACGAGCGGATCGATCACGAACCAGAGGAGCCCGAACTCCCATTGGGAGAAGAGCAGGAAGGTGAGAGCGGCGAGCCCCACCACGATGCCGGCGATCAGGTCCGCATGGAGGTAGGAGCCCGAGCGGGCGCGCACCGCCACCACCAGCTCGGCACTGGTGGAAGCCTCCACCTCGCGCACCGCCTCGGTGAGCGCCCTCTTCGCCTCGTCGGTGAGAAACGGCTTCCCCATGGGTCGGCGGCAGTCTACCGTATGTGGCATGAGCACGCCCCGCTGGACCGTCCCCCGGTGTCGCCCATGGGCGAAGATCCCATCCGCGTCTCTAACCCTGGCCGACGGCAGCGGCGCGCCGGAGCAGGCCACGACCGTCCGGCTCTGCTGGGACGACGAGGCCCTCCATGTCCGCTTCGACTGCGAGGACCGGGACGCGTGGGGGACTTTCCGGCACCGGGACGACCCGCTCTGGCAGGAGGAGGTGGTGGAGGTCTTCCTTGCCCCGGGGGAGGAGGACCCGGTCCACTACGTGGAGATCGAGGTGAGCCCGCTGGGCGTCCTCTTCGATGCCCGCATCCACAACCCCAGCGGGCTGCGGGAGGACATGACCGCGGACCTCTCCTGGGACTGCCCCGGGCTCCGCTGGCAGGTCGGGCGCGGAGCGGAGAGGCAGGACTGGTGGGCGGAGCTGTCGATCCCTTGGGATATGTTGCCGCCGAAGCTCTGGCGCGCCAACTTCTACCGAGTCGAGCGGCCGCGGGACGGCGCTGCCGAGTTCACCTGCTGGTCCCCGACCCTCGCGAGCCCCCCCGACTTCCACAAGCCGGCGCGGTTCGGGTTGCTGGAACTGGACAACACCTGACCGTGGATCTCCGCCGCCTCTCTGACCGTGCCGCTTCGCGTCTGACCTGGGCGTTCTTCGCCCTCGGGCTGACTATATCCCTCTTCATGGTGGCGCGCAGCCAGGTCGGAGGGGACCAGCTCAACCTCCTCGGCCGGGGTTGGCTGCTCGCCGACGAGGGCCTCTGGATCTCGTACGGCAACCCGATGTCCACCGGCGGCAAGGCGCCGGGAGGGATCACCAGCCTGCTCGTCGGCATCCCCCTGATGGTCTGGCGGGACCACCGCGCTCCCACCCTGGTCATCCTGCTCTGCCACGTGCTCGCCTACCTGATCCTGGACAGGACGCTCCGCCGCGTCTTCGACCCGCGGGAGCGCGTGCTCTTTGCCGTCCTCTACTGGCTGAACCCTTGGCGGATGTACTTCTCGGCCTTTCTCTGGAACCCAAACTACCTCTTCCTGTTCGGCGCGATCCACCTGTGGACCTGCTGGGATCAGCGCGAGCGCGCCCGTTTCGTCCCGTCTTTCGTGCTCGGCGCCGGGCTCCTGCTGGCGTTCCAGATCCACGCGTCCTTCCTGCTGCTGGCGGTCGCGAGCGTCTTCCTCTGGTGGCGCGGGTACTTCAAGCCGCACTGGAGCGGCGGCATCCTCGGCGCGGTGCTGGCCGGGCTTCCGCTGGTCCCCTGGGTCCTGGACCTCATACGGCAGCCCGCCATCCTGACCGAGGCGGACAAGGGATTCCTCGGCCGGGGGCTCCTCTACGTCTTCCCCCTGCTGCGCGGGCTCGGCTACTGGTTCCGCTACTCCTCGCTGGCAGTGTCGGAGAAGGTCCTCCGCTTCGACTTCGGCGACTTCCTCAGCCTGGAATCGGGAGCCCGGCTGGGCGCGCAGGTTTCCACCGTGGCCAACGCGCTGCTCCCCGTGACCCTGGTCCTCCCCCTGCTCGCCAACCTCTGGCTCTGGCGGCGGATGCGTCACCGGATTCGGAGCAAGCTGCCCGCGGGGGCTTCGGACCGGACCTGGCTGAAGGGATACGTGCTGTGGACCTTCCTGGCCGCGGTCGTGGTCTTCGCCCTCTCTCCGACCACGATCATGATGTGGCAGGCGCTGATCGTCCTTCACGCCGCGGTGCTGCCGCTGGTGCTCTGGGCGGGCGTCCTCGGCCGCAGCCGCCACGCCGGCCGGGTCTCCCGCGGCCTGTGGATCTACGCCGCGGCCGAGATCGTCCTCCTCCTGATCATCCCCCTGGGCAGCACGCACTACCGCTGCGCGGGCCACGACGGCTCGGACAGCTTCGGCCTCGCGCTGAGGCATGACCACAGGATGCTGCACGAGCTGCACATCCACGCCACCTGCCCCCTGCCGGTGAACCGGCCCGACGGCTGGTGGCCGGACGTGCTGCCCGAATGAAATGAGCTACCGGGCGCTCGGGGGCTTCCTGTCCTCGAACACCGTCTTGTAGAGCAGGCCGGCGATCACCCCGCCCGCGATCGGCCCCACGAAGTAGAGCCAGATATTGGCGAAGTTGCCGGTCGCCAGCGCCGGGCCGAGGGTGCGCGCCGGGTTGAGGCTGGCGCCGGTCAGCGGACCGCCCATGAGGATGCAGAAGATCAGAGTGAGGCCGATGGCGAGGCCGGCGGGAATCGTGGCCTTGCCGCTGATGCCGGCGTTCATGATCGTGTTGACCAGGAAGAAGGTCAGGATCATCTCCAGCACCAGTCCCTGGGCGGGGCTGACGCCGTCCGCCAGGACCGTGGCGCCGAGGCCGCCCCGCCGCTCGCCGAGCACCCAGGAGAGGACGAACGCGCCCACGATGCCGCCGAGGAGCTGGACGGCGACATAGGCCAGGGCCCGGACCGTGTCGATCTTGCCCGCGGCCCAGACGCCCAGCGTCACCGCCGGGTTGATGTGGGTCCCCGAGATGTGCCCGTAGGCGTAGGCGAAGCCCACGATCACCAGGCCGTGGGCGAGCGCCACCCCCACCAGCCCCCCGTCGCCCAGCGCGCCGGCTCCCGCTCCGATGAAGATCAGGGCGAAGGTGCCGATGAACTCGGCCAGGAGAGAAGTCGAAAGCTTGTCGTACATACAGACCCTCCGTTGACGATCAGAAGACATTCACCTGCGCGAGACTTGCGAGAAGGATAATAGAATGCCCGGCGTCATGGCACTCTTTCGACGCAAGTTCCGCCTGACCGCCTGTGCTACGACCGGCGGCTGAGCGGCCAAGATAGGTCCGGGGGACCTTTCCGAGATGATCGGCCCGCTCGTCCGCCTCGCCGGACGGGATGAGAGGATCCTCGTCGGCCCGGAAACCGCGGACGACGCCGGCGTCTACCTCCTCGGCAGCCACGCGCTGGTGGCCACGGCGGACTTCATCACCCCGGTCTGCGACGATCCCCGCCGCTTCGGCCGGGTGGCCGCGGCCAACTCGCTCTCGGACATCTACGCCATGGGCGGCCGGCCGCTCTTCGCGCTGAACCTCTGCTGCTTCCCGCCCCTGGACGATCCGGATGCCCAGGCCCTCCAGGGCATCCTCGAAGGCGCCGCCGCCACGCTGGCCGAAGCCGGGGCCGTGCTGCTCGGCGGCCACTCGGTGCGCGATGCGGAGCTCAAGTTCGGGCTCGCCGTGATCGGCGAGGCCGACCCTGCCCGCCTGCTCACGAATGCCGGCGCCCGGCCAGGGGACCGGCTGATCCTCACCAAGCCGCTGGGGACGGGAGTCCTGGTCAACGCCTTCAAGGTGGACCGGATCGACGAGGCCGGCCTCGAGCCCGTGCTGCGCGAGATGGAGCGCCTCAACTCCGAAGCGAGCCGCCTGGCTCTCGCCCACGGGGTCCATGCCGCGACCGACGTCACCGGCTTCGGCCTCACCGGCCATGCCCTGGGGATGGCCCGCGCGTCCGGAGCAGGCCTCCGGATCGCCTTCGAGCGGCTGCCGGTCCACGACGGCTTCTACCGCCTGGTCGAGAAGGGGATCTCCACGGGCTGCACCGATGCCAACGAGGCCAACGTCGCGCCGGTCTTCGCCGACCGCGTCGGCCTGGACCGTGTGCGGAAAGAGATTCTCTTCGACCCCCAGACCTCCGGCGGTCTGCTGCTGGCGACGCCCACGGAGAAGGCCGGACCGCTCCTGGAAGCCCTGCTCGCCGGAGGCCACAAGGCCGCCGAGATCGGCGAGGTGCTGGAAGGCCCGGCGCGGATCGAGGTGGTCTAGAGCTCCCTCTCCCCCGGCACGGGGGAGAGGGAGGACGGGATCAACTCTAGCTCAGCAGCGACTTCAAGGCTTCCACGTCCTCGGCCAGCTTCGCGACGATCTCCTCCAGCTTCGCGACGCGGACGGAGAGCGCTCCGGGGAGAGGGCCGGCCGGGACCTGCGGCTCGGCGACCGGGACGGCGGCCCGAGGAGCGGGCGGCTCCGCCACGTCGCCCACCAGGTGGGTCCAGCGGATCTCCTTCTGGCCGGGACGGCGAGGCAGCTCCAACACGAGCGGCTCGTCGATGTTGGCCATGCGCTGCAGCGCCTCCTCGACCTCTTCGACCGAGGCGAACGGATGTATGCGCTCGCTGCGGGTGCGG
>DATLNC010000037.1:0-23809 GCA_035536935.1 Thermoanaerobaculia bacterium | reverse complement strand
ACCGGGTCGAGCGCACCTACGGCAACTTCACCCGGACGTTCACCCTGCCGACCCCGGTGGATCCGGAGAAGGTCCAGGCCGCCTTTGAGAACGGCATCCTCACCATCACCGTTCCCAAGGCCGAGCAGGCCAAGCCGCGGCGCATCACGATCAGCTGAGGTGGAAGGGGCTTCTTCTTTACGCAGGGTTTTCGATAGCTGCCCGGGGCGAGGGCTCAGGCGAGGCCACCACGGGCAGCTCCACCGTTACCACCGTACCCTCCCCCACAACGCTTTCCAGCTTGACGCGTCCGCCATGGGCGCGCGCGATCCGGTCCACGATGGCGAGGCCCAGGCCGGTGCCGCCCTTGCGGGTCGAATAGAAGAGCTCGAACACCCGCTCCCGCTCCTCGGGCGGGATGCCCACGCCGTTGTCGCGCACCGCCAGGGCCACGGACGAGCCGTGGCGCGACACCGAGAGCTCCAGCACCGGCTTGCGCCCCGCCTCCTCCGCCGCGTCCATCGCGTTGCGGGCCAGGTTGAGCAAGAGCTGGCCGAGCTGCTCGGGATCGACACGCACCCGCGCGCCGCCGCTGTGGTCCTCGACCTCCACCCGCGCTCCCCGCTTCTGAATCTCGCCCGCGAGCAGATCGCGCACCCGCTCGAGCGGCCGGACGGCCAGCATCTCCTCCATCTCCAGCGGACGGGGCTTGGCATAGGCCAGGAAGTCGCTCACCAGCCGCTCCAGCCGGCTGATCTCCGATCGGGTGATCGCCACCAGCCGCTTTCCAGTCGGCGCAGAGCCCCCCTCCGCAATCTCCTCCTCCAGCATCTGCATGTTGAGGTTGAGCGAATTGAGCGGGTTGCGGATCTCGTGCGCCAGCCCCGAGGCCAGGGTGCCGATGTAGGCCATGCGCTCGGCCTCCAGCGCCTGCAGCTCCAGCCGCCGGGAACGCTGCAC
Organism: Thermoanaerobaculia bacterium; assembly: GCA_035536935.1. Classification (GTDB taxonomy): domain Bacteria; phylum Acidobacteriota; class Thermoanaerobaculia; order Multivoradales; family UBA5704; genus DATMER01. The sequence goes on along the minus strand of DATLNC010000037.1, from coordinate 22,870 downwards.
GAGCAGCCACACCCCGCCGTACGCCGTCAGGAGGAGGACGACCGAGAACCCGCCGATCCATGCGGCCTGGCGGACCAGGTCCCGGCGCAGCACCTCGATGCGCTGCGACAGCTCCACCGGACTGATGCCGATCTGGAGCATGCCGAACCGGCCGATGGGCACCTGGATGTCCGGCACCTGGTAGACGGTCGCGAAATCCTTCTCCTTGATCTCGACCGGAACGTCGATCTCCCCGAGATGCAGCTCCGGCGAGCCCGCCGGCGGAGTCTGCGAGCCTCCCCCCTCCGACACCACCGGCGGCGTGAGCTTGCTGTGCATCTCGAAGACGAGCATGCCGTCCTTGTCCAGGATCTTGACGTCGCGCACGATCTCGCGCTCGCGCAGGTTGGAATCGATGTAGGCCTGGGTCTCGCGCTCCACGGCCATGGCCGTGTAGAGGTCCCGGCCCTCCTCCTCCGTGCGGCGGGCGAGCTGCCTGGCCAGCGTCTCGGCCTCCGCCCGCGTCTCCAGCAGGACGCGCTCGATCTCGCGCTGCGACAGCGAGCGGAAGATCAGCCACCCGAACAGGGCTATGTCGAAGAGGACGAACAGCCCGAAGACCACGGAGGCGATGAACAGCCGGCGCGGCAGCGCATTGGAGACCCGTTCCATACCTCTTAAGGATACACCTGAGGTTTGACCCCGTCCGGGAGTCGCAGTACCATGGCCGCGCCTTTCCAGGAGGCCCCAAAAACATGCGACCCCGATCGGCTCGACCGCTCTTCGCCGTTCTTTTGGTCCTTCTCCTCGTGGCCGGCTGCAACGGCAAACGAGAAGAAGGAGCCGCCACCACCCCGACCCCCGCGGCAGCCGCCGGCGAACCGCAGCGCGGCGGCACCGCCGTCGTCGGCTGGAGCGCGGCGGCCACCGGCGTCAACGAGCTGATCACCCAGGGCACGGCGATCACCACCGAGCTGACCCGCCAGCTCTTCCTCCAGCTCGTGCAGGAGCAGGACGACTTCGAGGAGCACCCGCCGACGTTCAAGCCCCTCCTCGCCAGCTCCTACGAGTTCTCCCCGGACCGCAAGACCCTCACGTTCCATCTGCGCAAGGACGCGGTCTGGAGCGATGGCATGCCGATCACCGCCGACGACGTGCGCTTCACCTGGCAGGCCCAGCGCCATCCCGACGTCGGCTGGGACTCGGCCTACATGGTCGAGCACATCACCGACGTCGAGGTGGTAGACCCGAAGACCGTGCGCTACCACTTCGACAAGACCTACGCGAAGCAGCTCCAGGACGCCAACGAGGGCGTCATCCTGCCCAAGCACGCGTGGGAGAAGATTCCGTTCCCGAAGTGGCGCGAAAACGGCGACTGGTTCCGCGAGCACCTGGTGGTCAGCGGACCCTTCACCGTCGCGACCTGGGAGCCGCAGCAGCAGGTGACCCTGGTGCGCAACCCGCGCTACTTCCGGAAGGATCGCCCCTATCTGGACAAGGTGGTCATCCGCAACATCTCCGACCCGGCCAGCCTGCTCACACAGCTCATCAGCGGCGAGGTCGACTTCATTCCGCAGGTGCAGCCCGTGGACATGGAGCGCATCCAGGCGGATCCACGGCTGCGGGTGATCCCCTACTGGTTCCGGCTCTACGTCTGCGTCATCTGGAACGAGCGCAACCCGCTGTTCGCCGATGCCGACGTGCGCCGCGCCCTCACCCTGGGCATCGACCGCCAGACGATCGTGGACACGCTCTTCCCCCGCGGCACCGCGCGCATCGCGGTCTCCCCGATCGTGCAGAGCGTCTGGGCCTTCGACCGGAGCCTCGGCGCGCTGCCCTACGACCCGCAGGAATCGCGCCGCATCCTCGAGTCCAAGGGCTGGCAGGACTCGAACGGCGACGGCATCCTCGACAAGGGGGGCAAGCCCTTCTCCTTCGCGCTCCTGAGCAATGGCGGCAACCAGCAGCGCAACGACGCCGCGGTCATGATCCAGGAGCAGCTCAAGCAGGCCGGCGTCCGGGCAGAGCCCCGGGTCGTGGAGTTCAACAGCCTGGTCAACGACGCCACCTCGGGCACGTTCGAGGCCGTGGTCTTCGGCTTCAACATTGACACCAGCATGGACATGACGGCCCAGTTCGGCAGCGAGTCGATTCAGGAAGGGAACTTCGGGGCCTACAAGAACCCGGAGTTCGACCGCCTGATGGCCGAGGCCATGGGCAAGCCGGACATCCGGGACGCCAAGCCGATCCTCGACCGCATCCAGCAGATCATCCACCGCGACCAGCCGGCGACGTTCCTCTGGGAGTCGCAGCGGATGAGCGCGATCAACCGCCGTATTCACGGCGCGCGGCCGAACGTCCTCTTCTCGCTGTTCAACCTGGAGGACTGGTGGGTCGACGCGGCGGCCCGCTGATCCGTGCTCCGCTTCGTCCTCCGGCGGCTCGCCGCCTCGCTCCTTCTCCTCTATCTCGTCCTCACTGCGACCTTCTTCCTGCTCCACCTGGCGCCGGGCTCGCCGGCGGCGCTGCTGGCGGAGGACCAGCGCGTCCCCGCCGAGCAGCGGGAGAACCTGCGGCGGATCTACGGGCTCGACCGCCCGCTGCCGGTGCAGTACGTCCGCTGGCTGGGCGCGATGGCGCGGGGCGACTGGGGGACCTCCTTCTCCTACCAGCGGCCGGTGACCACGCTCATCTTCGAGGCCGTGCCGGCCACCCTGCTCCTGGCCGCCGCGGCTCTCCTCGTCGAGCAGGGGACGGGGCTCGTCTTCGGCATCGCGGCGGCGCGGCGGCCCGGCTCGGCCGCGGACCACGCGATCCGCATTGTCTCGCTGCTGCTCTACTCCCTCCCCATCTTCTGGCTCGGGCTGATGGCGATCCTCCTCTTCTCGCTGGTCTGGCCGGTCCTGCCCGCCAGCCACATGCGCTCCCTGGGGGCCGAGGAGATGGGAGGCGGCGCCCGGCTCCTGGACCTGCTTCGCCATCTGATCCTTCCCGCCGTCGTCCTCGGCCTGGCCGAAGCGGGCTCGGTGGTCCGCTACGTCCGGAGCAGCCTGCTGGACGTCCTGGGCCAGGAATACATCCGGGCGGCGCGCGCCAAGGGGATCTCCGAGCGGCGGGTGGTCTGGGTGCACGCCCTGCGCAACGCCCTGCCGCCCCTGATCCAGGTGCTGGCGCTCTCCTTCGCAACGCTGCTGAGCGGCGCCCTCGTCACCGAGGTCATCTTCTCCTGGCCGGGGATCGGGCGGCTCACCTTCGAGGCGATCCTGAGCCGCGACTACCCGCTGGTTCTCGCCACCACGGCCTTCAGCGCCATCATGGTGCTGCTGGCGAACCTGATGGCGGACCTGCTCCACGCCTTGGCCGACCCGAGGATCCGCGATGCCAGAGAGTAGACGCTGGCGCAGGATACCGGGCAGCCTCCGCCTGGGGATCGGGATCGTCGGCCTCGTCCTGCTGACCGCGATCGCGGCGCCCCTGCTGGCCCCCTACTCTCCGTCCGAGCAGCTCGATCCGGTGGCGGCGCGCTACCGCCCGCCGGGGACGGTCCTCCAGGCCGTGCACATGGCGGACGGCCGCTGGCGGCTGGCCGAGCGGGTCGAGCGGGCCACCGGCTTGGAGGGGACCGGCCTTGCCGTGGAGCGCCTAGGCCGGCGGGAGATCCTGCCCGCTGCGCAGGTCCTCAACCTGACCCCCGGAGGCGTCGCCGACCGCCGCGTCTTCCTCCTGGGTACGGACAAGTTCGGCCGCGATGTCCTCTCCCGGATGATCCACGGCGCCCGGGTGTCGCTCGCCGTAGGGGTGCTCTCGGTGGCGCTGGCCCTGACCCTGGGCGTGGCCATCGGCTCGGCTGCCGCCCTCGGCGGGCCGGTCGCGGACTCGCTGCTCATGCGCACGGTGGACGCCATGATCGCGTACCCCTTCCTCTTCCTGATGATCCTGCTGTCCGCGCTCTTCGCCCCGAGCACGGGGATCATGATCCTGCTCCTGGGCTCGACGGGCTGGACGGGGATCAGCCGGCTCATGCGCGCCCAGATCCTGGGGCTGAACCGGCGGGAGTTCGTAGTGGCGGCCCGCGCCATCGGCCAGACTCCGATCAAGGTCCTCCTCCGCCACCTGCTCCCCAACGCGCTCACGCCCGTCCTGGTCCGGGCCACCCTGATGATCGGCAACCTGATCCTGCTGGAATCGGCGCTCTCGTTCCTCGGCCTGGGGATCCAGCCGCCCACGCCGACCTGGGGGAACATGGTCGCGGAAGGACGCGAGTCGCTGAGCCAGGGCTGGTGGATCGCCACCTTTCCGGGCGCGTTTCTGGCCATGACCATCATCGGCTTCAACCTGCTGGCGGACGGCCTGCGGGACTTTCTTGATCCGAGGCTCGATCCACGGCTCGAGCTGCCACAGCTCGATTCAAAAGACCCTGGTATGCTCCCGCCCTCGTGAGCGTCCCCGCGGGCCGTCGGGCCTCCCTCACCGTCTTCGTGACGATCCTCCTGGACCTGATCGGGTTCGGGATGCTCCTCCCGCTTCTGCCGTTCTACGCCCAGAAGCTGCACGCCTCGCCCGCCGAGGTGGGCCTGCTCTTCTCCTCGTACAGCCTGGCCCAGCTCCTGTTCTCGCCCTTCCTCGGCTGGCTCTCGGACCGCGTGGGCCGGCGGCCGGTGATGCTGGCCTCGATCTTCGGCAGCGCCGCGGCGCACCTGATGTTCGCCATGGCCGGCTCGTTCTCCATGCTGGTCGTGGCGCGCTCGCTGGCCGGGGTGGCGGCGTCGAACTACAGCATCGCCCAGGCCTACATGGCCGACGTCTCGCCGGCCGGCAGCCGGTCGAAGGCCATGGGTCTGGTGGGGGCGGCTTTCGGAATCGGCTTCGTGCTCGGCCCGGCGCTGGGCAGCATCCTGTCCCTGACGCCGTACGGTCCCCGGGCCGTGCCGCTGACCGCCGCGGCCCTGTCGGGGATCAACTTCCTGTTCGCCCTCCTCTGGCTGCCGGAGTCGCTCCCGCGGGAGGTCCGCGAGCGCCGCCAGGCCCAGCCCTGGATCGATCTCGACGGCTTCGGCCGCACCTGGCGCAACGCGCCGCTGCGCGGGCTGATGGTCCTGTTCTTCCTGGTGATGTTCTGCTTCTCGCTGTTCGAGGCCACGCTCGCCCTCTACTGCCAGCACCGGCTCCACTTCGACGAGCACCGGACGTCGCTGCTCTTCGTCTTCGTGGGCGTGGTGCTGGTGATCGTGCAGGGGGGATTGCTGGGCCGGCTGATCCGGCGCTTCGGCGAGCGGCGGCTGATCCTCGGCGGAATTGCTTTGATGGCGCTGGGCCTCGCCGCCCTGCCGGCCTGGCCCAGCCTCGGCCTGCTGCTGGTGAGCCTGCTGCTGCTCGCCGTGGGCTCGGGCGTGCACAACCCTTCGACGCTCGGCCTGCTGAGCCAGATCACGGACCCCGAGTCCCAGGGGAGCACCATCGGCCTGTCGCGGTCGTTCGGGGCGCTCGCCCGGACGCTCGGCCCGGTCACCGGCACCTGGATCTTCGCCGCGGCCGGCCCCGCCTGGCCCTTCTGGACGGCCGGCGGGCTCATGCTGGTGGCGCTGCTGGTCGCCCGGGGCGTCCTGAGCCGGGTAGTCCTGGCCACAACCACCTGATGTGCTGACGCGCGACTTCGACTACGAGCTGCCCGAGGAGCGCATCGCCCAGGAGCCCGCGCCGCGCGGCGAGAGCCGCCTGCTGGTGCTCGACGCCGAGGGCCCGGAGCGGCATCGCCGGGTGCGCGACCTACCCGGGCTGCTCCGCCCCGGCGATCTGCTAGTCCTCAACGACACGCGGGTGATCCCCGCCCGTCTCTATGGACGCCGGGGGGAAGGGAGGATGGAGGTCCTCCTGGTCGAAAAGCTCGGGGAACAGGACTGGGAAGCCCTGGTCCGCCCCGGCCGCCGCGCCCGCCCCGGAACGGAGATCGTCTTCGAAGGTCTGTCCTGCGAGGTCGTGGACAAACGGGACGACCGCTACCGTCTGCGCTTCTCCGAGCCCGTGGAGCCGCACCTGGACCGCCTGGGTCACATCCCCCTCCCGCCCTACATTCACCGCCCCGACGAGTCCGCGGACCGCGACCGCTACCAGACCGTCTTCGCCCGCACCCCCGGCGCCATCGCGGCACCCACGGCCGGCTTGCATTTCTCGGAAAAGCTCCTGGAAGAGATCGCCGCCGCCGGGATCGGCATCGCCCGGGTGACGCTCCACGTGGGGATCGGCACCTTCAAGCCGGTCTCGGCCGAGCGGGTGGAAGACCACCGGATGGACCGCGAGCGTTACCAAGTCGGGGAGGAAACTGCGGAGGCGATCCGCCGCACCCGGGAGAGCGGCGGCCGGATCGTGGCAGTGGGGACGACCGTGGTGCGGACGCTGGAATCATCCGGGGGGGCGGCCGGCAGCGGCTCGACCGAGCTCTTCATCACTCCCGGCTTCCGCTTTCGAGTGGTAGACGTCCTCCTGACCAACTTCCACCTCCCCCGCTCCACGCTGCTGATGCTGGTCTCGGCCTTCGCCGGCCGCGAGCGCGTCCTGGCTGCCTACGAAGAAGCGATCCGCGAGGGCTACCGCTTCTATTCGTACGGCGACGCCATGCTCGTCACTTTGAAGGCTTGACGTCCAGGGCAGATATCCCCATCCCGTCCGGCTCCTTGCCGGCGGTGAGGAAGCCCACCCGCTTGCCCTCGGCGAGATCGACGATCGAGATCTGGTCGGCGTTGGCGTGGGCGATGTAGGCCCGCTTGCCATCCGGCGCGATCTCGATCCCGATGGGGGCTGAGCTGTCGCCGAACTGGAGGAGACGGCCGGACTTGTCGGCCAAGGTCGTGGCTTCCAGCTTCACCCGCATCTCCAGCGCCGGGCCCGCGGTGGAAAACACCGCCAGGTCGCCGGACTTCGCGAGGCTGACCAGGACCCGCTTGCCGTCCGGAGTCGCTTCGGCGCGGATCGGGAAGGCGGCAGCCTCGAGGGTCTTGACGATCTTCAGGCTGGAGGCGTCCACGACGGCGACGGTGTCGGCCTCGCGGTTCGTCACCCAGACCTGCCGGCCGTCGGGAGTGACCGCGATCCCCTCGGCGCCGGCGCCGGTCTGGACGTCGGCGATCTTCTTCCCCGCTTTCAAATTGAAGGCCGTGATGGAGCCCGACCGGATGTTCGCCACGAACGCGCGGGAGCCGTCCGGGGTCACGGCCACCATGTGAGAGACCTCCTGGCCGGTAGGAAGGGACCGGACGACCTTGCCCGCCTCGACATCCACCTCGAGGAGGGCCTTGCTCGCCTCCGAGGTGATCAGGGCCCGGCCGTTGCCCAGGAAGACCATGCCATGCGGCCGGCGGTACTCGCCGAGGTCGATCGTCTTCAGGACCTTCGCGCCGGGGATGTCGATCAGCGAGAGCGACGAGCCCGGCTGCGCGCCCGTGCCGTAATTGGCGATGAGGGCGAGCCGTCCATCCGGAGAAACAGCGACCTCGTGCGGCCCGGTGCCCACGGGCAGCGTGGCGGCCACCTTACCCGAAGCGAGGTCGATCAGGGAGACCCTGGCCTCCGCCTTGTTCGCCACGATCAGGGTGGCGGCGTGGACGTGGCCGACGGCGAAAAGCATCCCCAGTGCCAGGGTGAGAGCGATGTGGTTCGTCATTTAAGCTTCCTCCTCCCCCTATTCCGGCGCTAACACTCCGGTGCTTCAGTCCTTCCGTGCGTCCAGCCACCGCCGGATGGCTAACGCGAAATCTGTAAAGTCGCCGGGTGCCTTTGCAAGCGCCTCTTCCACCCGGCCCACATGTGGCGCAGGGTTCCTCGCAGGGCAGGCCGGTCGAGCTTTGCAAGCTCCTTCAGCTCGGAGATGACCTCCTCAAGCCGGAGAAGGCGCTCCTGGACGGCATCAACGCGGAAGACCACGCCGGGCCTCCAGCCGTTCCCCAAGGGTCTTCCACTGTTGGTCGAGGTACCACTTGAAGTCGAAGTACCTCATGCGAGCCCGGGTGACGAACTCCGTCTCCAACTCGGGAGGGTTCGCATAGAGGCAACGCCCCATATCGGCCACCTCGTGCGCCAGGACGACCGGGGCGTCGTTCAGAAGCACGAGGTCGATCTCGCCGCCAGCTTCCCGGGCAACCAGGGTCTTAAGGTTCAGCAGTTCGTAGAGGGTCAGGCGGCGGTCGGTGAGGATCGCAAGGTCTACGTCCCGGACGCTCGCCCGGCCCGGGTCTGCCGCGGAGCCGAAGAGGAAGACGAGCTTCACCCGCTCATCCGCCGCCAAGACTCTGGCGGCGCGCTCGGCCCGGCCCCGGGCCACCTCAGGAGAGAGCTTCGGTATCCCAAACATCCTGGAGACTCTAACATTTCTAGGGTTCCGTCCTTAGATGACGAGTATCGTTGCTCCCGACTCGCGAGCAGAACTATTTTGTGAGCACCCGATACAGTACCCGACACCTCAGCGCGCGGCGCCAGCCGTCCGCTGCAGGTGCAGGGTTGTCCGGTAAAGACACCGTGCTTAGCCACGGGAAGAATTCAACTCGATACGGCTTTAAGTCTAGAAGCTTGATGAGAGGCAGGCTTACCCACGATTTCCCCTCGCTCGATCTCCCTCGGGACGGCGCTCGCCGAACGACCACCGAGGCAATGAACCGCGGTTGCCCCTTCCTCTTCTGAGCTAAGAAAGTCACGAGAGTAGGCAGATGCCGCCGTAGACAGCGAGAGCAAGTATCGCCACTTTAACCACAAACATCGCTGGGCAGCCGAACCTCTCCGAGAGCCAGTGTTTCGCCTCAGCTCGCTGCAAATCGATGAGCTCGGCTGCCGAAATGACCTCGAACACTACGGAACCTAGTGATGTAGGCCTCTTCTCTTCAGTGACGTAATGCTCTACGCGTCCCCGTCCGGCAGCCGCTAGCTCTTGAACGTCTTCAGAAAGCCGGCGCAGATCTTGGGCGGTCCCAAGAACCACGACGTTAGAGTAGCCGGGATGGCCTGATTCTTTTCTTAGAACGTAGCGATTCCGTGGCGCTACCTCTGTACTCATTTCTGCTCCGTACGCCCAACTTGATGGAGGAGCTTCTTCCTCTGGCTCCGGAGGAACGCCTCGCCCGCCTCCATGCCGACCCGCGTTTCGTGAGCTGGGGCCTCTGCGAGCTGCTGGTCCGCAGGAGCTGCCAAACCGCAGCGCAAGAGGCGTCCGGGTCTGCGGTGAAGGTGCCGAACATTCCGGACAGCTCGACTCCCTGATCTGCGGCGGAGGGATTCTAGCGCAGGGCCTCTCAGGGGCTCGCATGTTGTCTCTCTAGGCGACGAATCGTATCGTGAGCCCATCAACTAAGTCGGGCAAGGCGTGTGGAAGCCGGAGCGACTCGGGGAAACCCCCGAATGTTTCAGGGCGTCACCCGAATGTTTCAGGGAAGCCACCGAGGGGTTCGGGGAGTCACTTGAGCGACTCGGGGAGTTCCCGGAGCGACTCGGGGATTTACCCGAGTGACTCAGGGATTTACCCGGGTGACTCGGGGATTTACCCGGGTGACTTGGGGATTTACCCGGGTGACTCGGGGAAGTCCCCGAATGTTTCAGGGAAATCACCGAATGTTTCAGGGAGATCCCTGAATGTTTCGGGGAAGCCCCCGAATGACTCGGGGATTTACCCGAGCGACTCAGGGATTTACCTGAGCGACTCGGGGATGTACCCGAGCGACTCAGGGAGCCACCCGAGCGACCCGGGGATCTACCTGAGCGACCCGGGGATCTACCTGAGTGACCCGGGGATCTACCTGAGTGACTCGGGGATGCACCCGGACGGCTCGGGCAGGCATCGCAGCAGCTATACAATCCCCTCATGGCTACCGAGACCCCCACCGCGTCCCCGCCTGCCGCGAAGCCGAAGCCGGAGGAAGAGACAGAGATCCGCGAGACCTCGTCCGGCATCCAGATCCCCCGGTTCTACCGGCCGGCGGACGTGGCGGGGATCCCCTATGAGGAGAAGGTGGGCGACCCGGGCGAGTACCCCTACACCCGCGGGCTCTACCCCGACATGTACCGCAAGCGGCACTGGACCATGCGCCAGTACGCCGGCTATTCCAGCGCCGCGGAGTCAAACAAGCGCTACCGGTATCTCCTCGCCCAGGGGACCAACGGACTTTCGGTCGCCTTCGACCTGCCCACCCAGATCGGCTATGACTCCGACCACGTCATGGCCCGCGGCGAGGTCGGCCGCGTGGGAGTCGCGATCGCCTCGATCGAGGACATGCGCCGGCTCTTCGACGGCATTCCGCTCGACCGCGTCACGACCTCGATGACGATCAACGCCACCGCGGCGATCCTCCTCTCCCTCTATCTGGCCGTCGCCGAGGAGCAGGGGGTGCCGTGGGAAAAGGTGGGCGGCACGGTCCAGAACGACATCCTCAAGGAGTACGCGGCCCGCGGCACCTACATCTATCCGCCCAAGCCGTCGCTCAAGCTGGTGACGGACGTCATCGCCTTCTGCGCCGAGCGGGTGCCGAAGTGGAACACGATCTCGATCTCCGGCTACCACATGAGAGAGGCCGGGAGCACGGCGGTCCAGGAGGTGGCCTTCACGCTCGCCAACGGCCTCGCCTATGTCGAAGCCGCCCTCGCCCGCGGGCTCGGCATCGACGAGTTCGCGCCGCGGCTGTCCTTCTTCTTCAATGCCCACAACAACTTCCTGGAGGAGGTGGCCAAGTTCCGCGCCGCCCGCCGGCTGTGGGCCGAGCTGGTCAAGGAGCGCTTCGCGCCCAGGGACCCGCGTTCGCTCTGGATGCGCTTCCACACGCAGACCGCGGGCTCGACCCTCACCGCACAGCAGCCGATGAACAACGTGGTGCGCGTGGCGATCCAGGCGCTCGCCGCGGTCTGCGGCGGCACGCAATCGCTCCACACCAACTCGCTCGACGAGGCCCTGGGCCTCCCCACCGAGGAGGCGGCCCGCGTGGCGCTCCGCACCCAGCAGGTCGTGGCCCTCGAGAGCGGCGTCGCCGACGTGGCCGACCCGCTGGGCGGCTCCTATGTGATCGAGGCCTGGACCGAGGAGATCGTCCAGAAGTCGCGCGACTACATCCGCCGCATGGAGGAGATGGGCGGCGCCCTCGCCGCCCTGGAGCAGGGTTTTCAGCAGCGGGAGATCGCCGACGCCGCCTACCGCTACCAGCTCGGGGTCGAGGAGGGGCGGCACAAGGTGGTGGGGGTCAACGCCTATGCCGCCGACCTGGAGGCTCCCACCGAGCTCCTGCGCATCGATCCGGCGGCCGAGCGCGACCAGGTCGAGCGCCTGCGGGCCTTGCGCGACCGCCGCGATGCCGCCCGCGCCGCGACGACCCTCCAGGCCCTGTCCGCCGCGGCTGGCGAGGACCGCAACCTCATGCCGCCGATCCTCGACTGTGTCCGCGCCGAGGTCACCCTGGGCGAGATCGCCGATGCGCTCCGGCAGGTGTACGGGGAGTATCGGGAGGCTTCGCTGGACTGACCGGCCATGCGTAGCCGAACCCTCCACCTCCCCGCGGGGGCCGCTCCCCGGGAAATGCTCGACGACGCTTCCGCGGAGGCCGGCCGCGCTCCCGACCTCGTGCTCGGCTTCCTGCCTCCGGAGGAAGGCATCTGCGACACCCTGGCCAGCCTGGCCGCAGCCTGGCCCGCGAGCCTCCGCTTCGGGTGCGAGGCGGTCACCCAGTTCGCCGACCGCGACATGACCACCCGCGGCAGCCTGCAGCTCTTCTGGTTCGACCAGCCGGGCCACCATGCCCTGGTCGAGGTGGTCACCGGTTCCCACGAGGAGCCCCCCGCTCCCGAGATCGTGGCCGACCTCGCCCAGCGGCTGTCGGCTTCGGACGGCGCGCTCCTGATCGTGGACGGCCTGCGCTTTCCGGCCGAGCAATTTCTCGGCGACTTGCGGAGCCGGCTCGGCGAGGGCCGGACACCGCTCGTGGCCGGCGGCCTCGCTTCCCAGGAGTTCCCCACGGACAGGATCGGCGCCCGGGTCTTCTTCCAGGAGCGGATCTATTCCGCTGCCTGCCTGGCCGTGGCCTTTCACGGCGTCGAGATGCGCGTCGAGGTGGTGCGCGGATGGAGCCCGGCGAGCCCCGTCTATACGGTCACGCGCGCCGAGGGTCCCGGGGGGAATGTCGTCCAGGAGATCGACGGCGAGGCCGCGGTGGAGTGGTACCGCCGCTTCTTTACGATCAGAGGCACGGCCGGCAGCGAGCTCGCCCCGATGCCCGACTCCGCCTGGCGCTTCCCGCTGCTCATCGAAGGCCCCGCCCCCGAGCGCCAGGGGCTGTACCGGAGCATGCGCGCCTTCGACGATCCGCCCGGCGCCGTGACCTACTGGGGGAGCGTGCACACCGGGGACCGCGTCCGCCTCGGCATCGGCAACGACCGCTCCCTGGTCGACACCGCCTCGCAGCTCACCGCCGGCCAGGTGCCGGAGGCGGCCATCCTCTATTCCTGCGTCGGCCGCGAGCTCGTGCTGGGCGAGATGGCCCCGGACGAGGTTTCCAACATCCACCGTGCCCTGGGCGGCGTCGCCCTCTCCGGCTTCTTCACGTTCGGCGAGATCGGCCCCACCCCCCGCGGCGGCCTGGCTTTCTACAACCAGACCGCCATCCTCGTCCTGCTTTCCGAGGAGCGCGCCTGATGGAACCCCATGAGCTGGACAACGCGATCCTGCGCAACCTGCTCTCTCAGACCACCCGCGCCTACGAACAGCAGATGTCCGAGCTGTTCGGGGAGAAGGAGCTGGCCCAGGTCACGCTCGCCTCGATCGGCGACGGCGTCCTCGCCACCGACGCCGCCGGCCGGGTCAAGTACATGAACCCCGTGGCCGAGAAGCTGACCGGCTGGTCGCAAGGCGAGGCCCTCGGCCGGCCGCTGTCCGAGATCTTCCGCCTGATCGAGGAGGAGAGCGGCCGCACCGTCGAGTCGCTCGTCGACCGCTGCCTGGAGGAGGGGCTGAACCTGCGCCTGGCCGAGCGCATTACCCTGGAGCGCCGCGACGGCCGCCGCTACGCGGTGGAGAGCACCTGCGCTCCCATCCGTCACCTCGACGGCCGCATCGTCGGGACCGTGATCATCTTCCAGGACGTGAGCGACAAGCGCCTGCTCGCCCTCCAGCTCGCGCACCAGGCCACGCACGACGACCTGACCGGCCTGCTCAACCGCCAGGCTTTCGACGGACACCTCCAGCGCGCTCTGGAGGAGAGCCGGACGCTCGGTTCCGCCCATGCCTTGTGCTACCTCGACCTCGACCAGTTCAAGCTGGTCAACGACACCTGCGGCCACCTGGCCGGCGACGAGCTCCTCTGCCGGATCACGGCCCTGCTCCAGGACAACGTGCGCGAGATCGACCTCGTGGCCCGGCTGGGCGGCGACGAGTTCGCCGTGCTCATGCCGCGGCGCTCGCTGGCCGAAGCCGAGCGCCAGGTGGCGCAGTTCCACCGCACGCTCCAGTCCTACCGCTTCAACTGGCGCGAGAAGACGTTCTCGGTCGGCGCGAGCCTCGGGCTCGTCGCCATCACCCGCGAGTTCAAGACGGTCGCGCACCTGCTCTCGGCCGCGGACCATGCCTGCTACGTGGCCAAGGAGAAGGGGCGCAACCGCATCCAGGTCTATCAGGAGGACGACGCCGCCTTCATCCGCCGCCAGGGGGAGATGAACTGGGTGGTGCGCATCCAGGAGACCCTGGAGCAGGACCGCTTCTGCCTGTTTTCCCAGAGCATCCTGCCGCTGTCGCCCGCCGCTTCGCGCGGCATCTACTTCGAAGTGCTGCTGCGCATGGTGGAGGAGGACGGCCGTATTCATCTGCCGAGCGATTTCATTCGCGCGGCCGAGCGCTACGGCCTGATGCGGAGCATCGACCGCTGGGTGATCCGCGAGTGCATGCGGACCCTGCGCACCCAGCCGCCGCCGTTCCTGGACCTCCTCAACCTGTGCTCGATCAACCTGTCGGCGGTCTCGCTCGGGGACGAGAGCTTCCTCGACTTCTTGGAAGAGGAGCTGGCTTCCTCGGGCGTGCCCGGCGAGAAGATCTGCTTCGAGATCACCGAGACCGCGGCCATCGAGAACTTCGCCCAGGCCGAGAAGCTCCTGGCCCGCCTCTCGGGGCGCGGGGTGCGCTTCGCCCTGGACGACTTCGGCAGCGGCATGTCGTCCTACAGCTACCTCAAGGACCTGCCCGTGAGCTTCCTCAAGATCGACGGCAAGTTCATCAAGGACATCGTCACCGATCCGCTGGACCGGGCCATGGTGGAGTCGATCAACCAGGTGGGGCACGTGATGGGGCTGCTCACCGTGGCCGAGGCCGTGACCAGCTACGCCGTGATCGAGCGGCTGCGCACGATCGGGGTCGACTATGCCCAGGGCAACTGGGTCAGCCCGCCGCGGCCTTTGGGAGAATCCTGTGCCGTGGTCTCCCGAAAGACAGGCGGGTGACACGGAACCTCTTGTGCCTGTAGGATGTGGCCCTCTTACCAGGGAGGCTTCATGTCGGAAACGCTAGCAGCGACCCCGAGCCGCACCGAGGAGGAGACGACCGGCTTCGTCCGCGAGCTGGGCTTCATGGACTCCACCATGATCGTCGCCGGCTCGATGATCGGGTCGGGCATCTTCATCGTGCCGGCCGAGATCTCCCGCCAGGTGGGCTCCGGCGGGTGGCTGCTCATGGTCTGGGTGGTCACGGGCCTGCTCACCATCGCCGCCGCGCTCTCCTACGGCGAGCTGGCCTCCATGATGCCCAAGGCCGGCGGCCAGTACGTCTACCTGCGCGAGGCCTACTCCCCGCTCTGGGGCTTCCTCTACGGCTGGACGCTGTTCCTGGTCATCCAGACCGGCACCATCGCCGCCGTGGCCGTCGGCTTCGCCCGCTTCCTGGGCGTGCTCTTCCCGTCGATCTCGCCCACCACCTGGGTCGTCCCCCCGATCGACCTGACGGACAGCTACGCGCTCAGCCTCTCCGTCCAGCAGCTCGTGGCGATCCTGCTGCTGATCTTCCTGACCTGGCTCAACACGCGCGGCATCCGGCTGGGGAAGATGATCCAGAACACCTTCACCTCGGCCAAGACGCTGTCGCTCCTGCTGCTGATCCTGGTGGGAGTCCTGATCGGGCGCAACGCCGGGGCGATCGCGGCCAACTTCGGCGACCTCTGGACGCCGCGCGACGTGGTCACGATCGAGCCCGGGATCTCCTCCGCGCCGGCCGTCGCAGCCTCGATGGGAGCCTTCGGCCTGTTCATCGCCTTCTGCGTCGCCCAGGTGGGCTCGCTGTTCTCCGCCGACGCCTGGAACAACATCACCTTCACCGCGGGCGAGGTCAAGAACCCGAAGCGCAACATCCCGCTTTCGCTGGCCGCCGGCACCTGTCTGGTTATCGTGCTCTACCTGCTCGCCAACCTGGCCTACCTCTGCGTGCTGCCGCTCAATGCGATCCAGAACGCGCCCGACGACCGGGTCGCGACCGCGGCCCTGCAGGCGATCTTCGGTCCGGTGGGTGCCTCGATCATGGCCGTGGCCATCATCATCTCGACCTTCGGCTGCAACAACGGCCTGATCCTGGCCGGCGCCCGGGTCTACTACGCCATGGCCCGCGACCGGCTGTTCTTCCGCCGCACCGGAACGCTGAACGAGCGCCGCGTGCCCGCTTTCGGCCTGATCCTGCAGTGCGTGTGGGCCTCGCTGCTGGTGCTGGCGCGCACCCGCACGGTCAATGCCGCCGATCCTGACGGCCAGGCGACGTATGGCAACCTCTACGGCACGCTGCTCGACTACGTCGTGTTCGCGGTGCTGATCTTCTACATCCTGACGATCGCCGGAATCTTCGTCCTGCGGCGGAAGCGGCCGGACGTGGAGCGGCCCTACCGGGCATTCGGCTATCCCCTGGTGCCGGCCCTCTACATCGTGGCCGCCTCGGTGATCTCGCTCGTCCTGCTGGTCTACAGAACGAAGACCAGCCTGCCGGGGTTGCTCATCGTCCTGACGGGCATCCCTGTCTATTTCCTGTGGCGAAGGGCTGGAGAACGTTCATGATCCCAACTTTCTTGGAGGTTTAACATTCATGGCAAACAGACTTTTTGCCAGGAAGCCGCTGGAGATGCTCCTCGCCGAGGCGAAGGATGACAACCGCCTGAAGCGTGTCCTCGGGCCTGTGCAGCTCTCGGCTCTGGGCGTGGGCGCGATCATCGGCGCGGGCATCTTCGTCGCGACCGGCGAAGCGGCCCACAACATCGCGGGCCCGGCGCTGATGATGTCCTACGTCGTCGCCGGCATCACCTGCATCTTCGCGGCGCTCTGCTATGCGGAGTTCGCCTCGATGGTGCCGGTCGCCGGTTCCGCGTACACCTATGCCTACGCGACCCTCGGCGAGCTGTTCGCATGGATCATCGGCTGGGACCTGGTCCTGGAGTACGCGGTGGGGAGCGCGACCGTGGCCAACGGCTGGTCCGGCTACTTCCAGAGCGTCCTGGCGAAGACCGGAATTCAGCTCCCGCCGATCTTGCGCGAAGCCCCGATCCGCTATGACACGGCGACCGGCGAGTTCGTCTCGACCGGCTCGTTCGTCAACCTGACGGCGATCATCATCGTCACCATCGTCACCGCCATCCTCGTCAAGGGGATCTCCGAGAGCGCCAGCTTCAACGCCGCGATGGTCGGGGTCAAGCTGGCCGCCGTGCTGTTCGTCATCGGCGTCGGCGCCTTCTACATCAACCCGGAAAACTGGCATCCGTTCGCCCCGTACGGATGGACGGGCTTGAGCTTCTTCGGCAAGCACGTCGCCGGCCAGGCCGATCCGAGCGGCACACCGCTCGGCATGCTTGCCGGAGCGGCCATCATCTTTTTCGCCTACATCGGCTTCGATTCGGTCTCCACCCATACCGAGGAGGCGAAGAACCCGCAGCGCGACGTGCCCATCGGCATCATCGCCTCGCTGCTCATCTGCACGGTGCTCTACATCGCCGTGGTCGCCGTGCTCACCGGCATGGTCAAGTACAACCAGATCGACGTCGCGGCCGGCGTCAGCGACGCGTTCAAGCAGAAGGGGCTCGGCATCGCCGAGGTGATCATCGCGATCGCCGGCGTGGCAGGCATCACCTCGGTGCTGCTGGTGATGATGCTCTCCGGCCCGCGGGTGTTCCTGGCCATGGCCCGCGACGGATTGCTCCCCAAGGGATTTTTCGGGGACGTCCATCCGAAGTTCCGCACCCCCTGGCGCTCGACGATCCTCGTCGGGGTCTTCGTGTGCATTCTCACCGGCTTCCTGCCACTCGGCTTCCTCCTCCACCTGACGAACATCGGCACGCTGTTCGCCTTCGTCGTCGTGTGCGCGGCAGTGCTGGTCATGAGGAAGAAGTATCCCGACGCCGAACGGCCCTTCCGCTGCCCCTGGGTGCCGGTGGTGCCCATCCTCGGCATCCTGTCCTGCCTGCTGCTGATGTTCTCGCTGCCGGCTGACAACTGGTTGCGGCTCCTGGCCTGGCTGTTGGTCGGATTCGTCATCTACTTCCTGTACGGCCGGCATCACAGCGTGATGGCTCTGCACACCCTGCACGAGGCCGCCAAGCACGGAGTCTCGCCGCAGCAGAGCCTGCACAGCCCGCACAAACACCCGGAAGACAAGAAGTAGCAGAACGAGGGCGGCCTGCGGGCCGCCCTCACTGTTTCTGGACGGGCCTGGCTTTGCGCACCTCGGCGAGCTTGCCCTGGATCTCTCCCAGGGTGCCGGCCGGGAGGAGCAGGACCAGGTCGCGCCCCGCGGCGCGGGCCGGCACGCCCGCGGCCACGGGCGGATAGAGGGTCAGGGTCTCCTCACCCGCGTCCTTACCCTTGAGAGTGACCGTCAGCGCCGGTTTGCCCGAGATCCCCAACTCGCCAGGCAGGAGCAGCCGCTCGGCGCGGGCCTGGACGAGGGCGAAGAGGAAGTCGCTCACCGGCAGGTAGGAGATCGTCTCCTCGCCCCGCTTCCAGTCGGGCTCGGCGCGTTGCAGGGTCAGCTTCCCCTGCTCGTCCTGGACGGTCGCGGACTCCACCTGGAAGACGTCGAAGCCCGAGAGCGTCTGCGACCGCCACTCCGCGGCCGGACGGGCCGCGATCTCCGCCAGGCGGGTGCGCGCCTCGAAGACCTGGTTGCCGACGCGGGCCTGAACCGGCGGGGCGGTGGGCGACTCCACAGGCGTCTCCTCCTGCACTGCGACCGGCGCGCCCACCTCGATCCTCACCGGCGGACCCTGCTTGAAAGCAACTTCGACCACGGCGCGCGGCGGACCCAGGGGTCGGTTCACGAAGCGCTCGGCGGTGAGCCCGCTCAATTCGGCGAAGAGATCGTCCACCTTCTCCCGGTCGGCGCGGTCCGCGACCGGGCGCTCGAGGCGAAAGCTGTCGCCCCTGGGGACCAGGACGACGCCGGAGCTGAGAGTGATGCGCTGCACCTGGTCGCGGTCGCCGCGGTACATCTGGCGGTCCCGCCAGTCGCCCGGCTCTTTCCGGATCTCGTTGAGGATCGAGTCGCTCACCACGAACGCGCCCTTGCGGCCTTCAATCCCCGCCAGGGTGGAGCCGCCCATGGGGTCCGCGGCGCCGATCTTGAGGATGGTTTCTCCCTCGCTGCCCTCGCCGGTCTTCAGCCGCACGGTCGCGCGCGGCTTGTCGAGCCCGGCCTGCCTGGCGTCCACGTCATCCAGGACCCGGGTCTGCTCCAGGTTGGCGAGGGCGTCGAGGAGGCCGTCCACGGCGAAGGCGTCGGCCCGCGCCTGCAACGGCTGGCGGAGGAGCCACTCCGTCTCCGGGGTGGTGTCGATTTCCTCTTCATCCTTCTTTTCCTCCTGCTTGGCGGGCGCAGGAAGCTTCACCTTCTCCATCCGGACGGTGCCCGATTCGGATTGCAGGGTGACCGCGGTCACGTCCTCCTTCTCGACCTGCAGCACCCTCTTCTCGAGCTTCGCGCGCTCCTCGCTCGACGGGAGCTCGCGCTCGTAGAACCAGATGAAGGTGCCCAGGCCGGCGACCAGGACGAGCAGCACGAGCAGGGTGCGCGGACGCATGCGCTATCTCCTCCGCCGGGACCAGACCACGATGCCGGCCCCCGCGGCCAGAAGCGGCAGGAGCAGCAGGGCGATGGCATAGACGGTATAGCCCTGTTCCTGGGTCAGGTTCAGCCGCACCTGCTCGGTCTTGCGCGGCGGGATGGCCAGCAAAGCCTCGCGGGCCACGAGCCAGTTCAGGGCGTTGGAGAGCAGGATCTGGTTCGGCGAGTTCGCCTGGATGAGCTGGTTCGTGGCGAAGTCGGAGTCGCCGAAGACCACCAGCCGCATCTTGCGGCCCTGCGTCTTCTCCGCCTCGACCGCCACGCCCAGGGAGACCGGACCGGCCACGTCGGTGTCGCCGCGCTCCACCTCGGCCAGCGCGGAGAGGTTGGTCTCGCCCCAGCCTTCGCCCGTGGTGCGTGCCAGCTCCGTGATCGTGAAACCCGCGGCGTCCGCTGACGTGTTCCTGCCCACGGAGCGCGCGACCGAGAAGAGCACCGGCAGCTTCGCCTGGGAGAGCGCGTTGGTCACCGGGTGATCGCCGTAGTCCTCGGTATAGAGAGTGGCCGCGGTGAAGCCCTGGATGGTCTTCGGCGGATCGATCACGATGTCGTTGCCGAGCTTCACGCCGAACTGCGCGAGCCAGCTCTCGAAGCCGGTGGGCGTGAGGCCGGTGCCCTCGGTCTGCCCGAGCGTGGGCTCGATGAGGGCCAGAACGCGGCCGCCGCCGTTCAGGTAGCCGGCGAGCGCGCTCAGCTCCGGCTGCAGGAACGGGCTCCGGGGACCTGCGATCACCACCAGGTCGGTGCCCGGCGGCACCGCCGTCTTGCCGAGCGCCGACCATTCCTCCACGTCAAAATTATCGGCGCCGAGGAGCTGCTGGATGCCGGCGAGCCCCTCCGGCCCCTGGTCGTCGAGCGAGCGCTCGCCGTGGCCCGTGGTGAAGATCAGCTTGGGCTTCTTGCCCTCGCCGAGCTGGAGGATGGCGCCGGTGAAGAGCTGCTCCCCCTTGAACCCGGAGAGCGTCGGGGCCTGGCCCATCTGCATCCCCGAGAAGTCCATCTCCGCGAGGTCGTTGCTCGGGATCACCCGCTTGTCCTTGCCGCTCGCCACCACCACGCCGTAGCCCGAGATCTGGTACTGCTGGATGAGCCGCTCGGCCTCCATGCGGTCCCTCTGCGGATCGACGTAGCGTACCTTCACCCGCTGGGAAGCGGCGTCGTACTGCGACAGCAGCTCGCGCACGGGCTCGAAGAGCTCGTCGGCCGGCTGTAGGAAGACGATGAAGTCCACGTCCTTCTTGAGACCGCGGACCACGTTCTCCGACTTCTCGGAGAGCGTGTAGAGGCGGCTCGACGTCCAGTCGAACCGCTTGTGGTACTTGTCGCCGAAATAGTTGACGATCACGAGCAGGGCCGCGATCAGCAGGACTCCAGCGGAGAGGGTCCCCGTCCGCACCAGCCAGCGCCGGTTCACGTTTGCCATCGCGTTTACCTCCACTTCTTGTCTTCCAGCGCCCGGCTCGCCAGGAACAGGAAAAACAGGGTCGACGACACATAGAAGACCAGCCGGCGGGTGTCCACGATCCCGCGCGAGAACTCGTCCAGGTGCTCGCCCAGGCTGAGATAGGAAAAGACCTTCCGCGCGGTCTCGCCGGCGAAGATGTCGGTGAACCAGCCGAGCAGGAAGAGCAGGAAGAGCAGGGCCGCCGTGACCATCGCCGAGACGAGCTGGCTGCTCGTCATGGACGACGCGAAGGTCCCCACCGCCAGGAACAGGGCGCCGACCAGCAGGATGCCCAGGTAGCCGGCCGCGACCGGCCCCCAGTCGATCTCGCTGTAGTGCTCGACGATTCCTGCATAAACCAGCGTCGGGACCCAGAGCGAGGCGAAGAAGGTGAGCGCGGCCAGGTACTTGCCCGCGATGACCTGGCCCTCGGTCACCGGCGCAGTCATCAGCACCTCGATCGAGCCGCTGCGCAGCTCCTCGCTCACCAGGCGCATGGTGAGCACCACGCCCAGGATGAGCAGCATCAGCGTCGTGCTGCCGAAGAAGAAGCCCATCGGCGGCCCGGCAGGCGCCTGCGGATTGCTCAGGAGCGAAGCCAGGTTGCCGAACACCAGCCCGTTGACGAACAGGAAGAAGAACATCACCACGTAGGCGAGCGGCGAAACGAAGTAGGCCCGCAGCTCGCGCAGATAGGTCGCCCAGACCGCTCTCATGCCGTCACCTCTTCCGAAACTTCCGCTGTGTCATGGGTGGTGAGGCGGACGAACACGTCCTCCAGGGTGGCGCGCTCGCGGGCCAGCTCCAGCAGCACCCAGCCGCGCTCGACCGCCGCGCGGAAGACCTCCTCGCGCACGTCGACCCCGGCCTTGTGCTCCACGACGAGCCCCTCTCCGAGGTTCAGGACAGCGACGACGCCCTCGATCCGCTCGAGCGTCTCGACCGCTTCCGCGGGAGCGCCCTTGATCGTGACCCGCAGTCCGGGGTTGCCCACCCAGCTCTCCCGCAGGTTCTCGGGCGTGCCCTCGACAACGATGCGCCCGCGGTCGATGATCATGACCCGGTCGCAGAGCAGCTCCACCTCGGGGAGGATGTGGGTCGAGAGCAGCAGCGTCCGCTCCCGGCCCAGCTCGCGGATCAGCTCGCGGATGGCGATGATCTGCTTCGGATCGAGCCCGACCGTGGGCTCGTCCAGGACCAGCACCCGCGGCCGGTGGAGGATGGCCGTGGCGAGCCCCACGCGTTGCTTGTAGCCCTTGGAGAGCGTACCGAGGATCTGGCGCCGCACGTCGGTGAGCAGGCAGCGGTCCACCGCGTTCCCGATCGCCTCGCGGCCCTGCGCGCGGGAGAGCCCCTCCAGCCGGGCGCGGTAGGCCAGGTATTCCTCCACCCGCATCTCGTTGTAGAGGGCCACGTTCTCCGGCAGGTAGCCGACCTGGCGGCGGGCCTCGCGGGGCGACTCGAACAGGTCCTTGCCCGCGACCGTCACCTTGCCGCTCGTGGGCGGCAGGAAGCCGGTGATCATGCGGATCGTGGTGGTCTTGCCCGCCCCGTTCGGGCCGAGCATCCCCACGATCTCCCCTTCGCCGACCGCGAAGGATATGCCGTCCACGGCAGTGAAATCGCCGTAGCGGCGGACCAGGCTCTGCGCTTCGATCATCGGACGTTGCCTCCAGTCAGTGCCATTCTGGCGCGTGATGATATTCTTTCGAGCCATGGCGGACAAGGACAAGGCATCCGGAATGAAGTCGGCGTACGAGCTCGCGCTCGAGCGCCTGGAGAAGCAGGGGATCGAGCGGCCGCGGGCAGAGGGGCTGAGCGACGAGATGAAGGAGCAGGTGGCGGAGATCCGCCGCCAGGCCGAGGCGAAGATGGCCCAACTCGAGATCCTCCACCGAGACAGCCTGCGCAAAGGCGATCCGGCAAATCGGCAGGAGGCGGAAGAGGACTACGCCCGCGAACGCCGCCGCATGGAAGAGGAACGGGATCGCAAGATCGCGAAGCTGACCGGAAGGACGTAAAGGACTTCAAGGACCCAAAGGACTTCAAGGACAGAGAGTCCGGCCCCCTCTCCCCCGGCACGGGGGAGAGGGTTGGGGAGAGGGGGAACGGGATCAACTACCAGGCGCTGTCCAGCGTCACCTGGGTGTTCAACCCGACATCGATGTCCTTGCCCAGGAAGGCACCCGTTGCCAGGCTGCCGTCCTGGAGCCAGATCATCCCGTTGGGGGCGTAGAGGTTGATCGCGACCGTGTTGCTCGTCCCGATCTCCACGGCTTTGGGCGTCGCCGTCAATGCGCCGGTCGTGCCGTTGATGCCTGCCACGTAGAAGAGGATCGAGGACGCGTCGAGCGACGCTC
>DATLNC010000036.1:0-8094 GCA_035536935.1 Thermoanaerobaculia bacterium | reverse complement strand
GCCGTCGCGCGGGTCCACCAGGATGCGGCCGATGTGCTCCGACCGGGGAAGGCCCATCCGCTGCCAGGTGCGGCCGGCGTCGCGGCTGCGGTAGACGCCGTCCCCCCAGCCGACATGGCGCCCGCTGACGTTCTCGCCGGTGCCGACCCAGACCACGTCGGGATTGGTGGGGTCGAGAGTGATCTCGCCGATCGAGTAGGAGGGCTGGTCTTCGAAAACGGGCGTCCAGGTGGTGCCGGCGTTGGTGGTCTTCCAGACCCCGCCCGAGCCGGCGGCCACGTACCAGATGCCCGGCGCGGTGGGATGGACCGCGATGTCGGCGATGCGGCCGCTCATCAGGCTGGGGCCGACGCTGCGGAGCGGCAGCGCGGCGGCGGCCTTGGCCAGCGGGGATTCGGGGGGCTTGGCGGACTTGGAGCCGGCGGCCTGGGCGGAGAGGGGGGCAGCGAGGACGGTGGCGACGGCGACGGCGAGGAAGAGTCTGCGCATTCTTTCGAGTCTAGCCCGGATCCCTGATGGCACGGAACGTGTTTACGTTCCCCCCAGGCCCTCCGGGTGTTTTGGAGGGGTGAGAGAGATTGTCGACCCAGGGAGACTCAAGAATGCCAAGCCGGATCGGATTGATGGGCCTTGGGAGGATCGGGAGGAACATCTTCCGCATTCTGTACAAGAGCGAGGACATACGGATCGAGGCGGTCAGCGATGTCGCCGACCACGCCGGATTGGCATACCTCCTCAAGTTCGACACGATCCTCGGACGGTTCCCGGACGAGGTGAGCGCGCGCGACGGCCATCTCTATGTGGCGGGCCGCCAGGTCAAGATGCTGTCCGCCGAGAATCCGGGCGAGGTCAACTGGGGCGACCTGGGGGTCGAGACGGTCATCGAGGCGACCGCCAAGTTCCGCACCCGCGCCGAGCTCGAGCGCCATCTGGAAATGGGCGCCAAGCGCGTGATCCTCTGCACGCCGCCGGCCGACCCGCCGGACATCACGGTCGTGATGGGCGTCAACGAGGACCAGCTCAAGCCCGAGCACCGGATCGTCTCGAACGGCTCGTGCACCTCGCACGCCGCGGCGCCGGTCCTCAAGATCCTGGACGAGGCCTTCGGCATCCAGCGCGCCTTTCTAACCACGGTCCATGCCTACACGAACCAGCAGCGTCTGGCGGACGTGCCGGCCGAGGACCCGCGCCGCGGGCGGGCCGCCGCGGAGAACATCATCCCGCAGGAGACCCAGGCCGCCGAGGTGATCACCGGCCTGCTGCCGAAGCTCGAGGGCAAGCTCACGGCCCACGCCATGAACGTGCCGGTCGCGAACGGCTCGGTCGTCGACCTGGTCTGCTGGCACGACCGCCCGGTGACGGTCGACGCAGTCAACGAGGTGGTCCGCACGGCCGCGTCCACCGAGGGCTGGAAGGACATCCTGGAGTACGTCACCGACCCGATCGTGTCCTCGGACATCCTGCTCAGCCGCTACTCCGGCAGCTATGACAGCCTGGCCACCATGGTTCTCGGCAAGAACGTCTCCAAGACGCTGACCTGGTTCGACAACGGCTGGGGCTACTCGCACCGCGTCGTGGACCTGCTCCGGTGCTTCGAGCAGTTCGAGAAGAAGGAGGGTGCATGACCCGTATCGGCATCAACGGTTTCGGACGGATCGGCCGCAGCGTCTTCCGCATCCTCTCCGACCGCGAGGATATGGAGGTCGTGGCGATCAACGACCTCTATGAGAACGAACAGCTCGCCTACCTCCTCAAGTACGACACCCTGATGCGTGTCTTCCCCAAGGAGGTCACCTTCGACGAGGAGTCGATGACCGTCGGCGGCAAGCGCATCGAGATGACGGCCGAGAAGGATCCCTCGAAGATCCCGTGGGGCAAGCTCGGGGTGGACATCGTGATCGAGTCAACCGGCGTGCACACCTCGAAGGAGGCGATCGCCAAGCATCTGGCGGGCGGCGCCAAGAAGGTGATCCTGACCGTGCCGGCCAAGGACAAGATCGACGCCACGATCGTGGTCGGGGTCAACGACGACACGCTGAAGCCCGAGCACAAGCTGGTCTCGAACGCCTCCTGCACCACGAATTGCCTGGGGCCGATCGCCAAGGTGCTCCACGAGCGCTTCGGCATCGAGGAGGGGTTCATCACAACGGTCCACGCCTACACGAACGACCAGCGGCTGGCCGACGTGCCGCATAAGGACCTGCGGCGCAGCCGGGCCGCGGCGCAGAACATCATCCCCACGACCACCGGCGCGGCGCGGGCCGTGGGCGAGGTGCTGCCCGAGCTCAAGGGCAAGCTCGACGGCCTCGCCATGCGCGTGCCCGTGCCGGACGGCTCCATCGTGGACCTCGTCGCCCGCCTGCGGGACAAGCCGTCGGCCGAACAGGTGAACGCGGCGGTGCGCGAATCGGCCGAGGGGCCGCTCGCCAAGATCATCGAATACAGCGAAGTGCCGCTGGTCTCCTCGGACATCATCGGCAACCCCCACTCGTCGATCTTCGACGCCCTGTCGACCAAGTCCACGGCCGACGGGTATGTGAAGGTGGTGGCCTGGTACGACAACGAGTGGGGCTACTCGAACCGGGTGGTGGACCTCATCGACCGTTTGGTTGCGGTCGGCGGGATGTAAGGTTGGAAGGAGGAACGATGGCTACAGCGGTGAAAGAGATGACCGTGGACGATCTCCGGGAAATGATCCAGCAGACCGTCCGGCAGACGATCGAGGACTACCTCGCCGACCTGCGCCTGCTTCTACCACTGTCCTTGGGACGCCAAGTGGAGGAGCTGGACCCTGATAACGATCCCCGGCCTCTCGCGGACCGGCCGCTGAAGCCGTCGCTGGACCATTAGGAGATTCATGTCTCGACGCGTGGGCATTCTGACCGGCGGCGGCGACGTCCCCGGCCTCAACGCGGCGATCAAGATGTTCGTCTGGCGCATGCGCGAAGAGGGTTACGAGGTGATCGGGCTGCGCCGCGGCTGGGCGGCCCTGCTCAACATCGTCCCCTTCCGCGATGCCGACAACGAGGCCTGGATGCTGCCCCTGACCCGGGCGAACACGCGCACCATCGACCGCTTCGGCGGCACCATGCTGCACACGTCGCGGATCAATCCGGCGATCACCAAGCCCGACACCATCCCCGAGCACCTGAAGGGCTCCGCCCCTCCGCCGGGGGAGGACGGCAAAGTGGATCTCACCGCCGCCGCGCTGGAGACCCTCGAGTTCCTGAAGCTGGACACCCTGGTCGCGATCGGCGGCGACGGCACGCTGTCGTTCGCCCGCCGGCTCCACCTGGAGGGCGTGAAGGTCATCGGCCTGCCGAAGACCATGGACAACGACGTCTTCGGCACGGACTACTGCATCGGCTTCTCGACCGCCGTGACCCGCTCGGTCAATTTCATCAATGATCTTCGGACGGCGGCCGGCTCGCACGAGCGCTACCTGGTGGTGGAGCTCTTCGGCCGCAACTCGGGGGAGACCTGCCTGGTCTCTTCCTATCTCGCAGGCACGGACCGGGCGCTGATCGCGGAGGTCCCCTTCAACCCGAGCGAAGTGGTGGAAATGCTGGCGCGGGACAAGAAGGACAACCCGAGCAACTATGCCGTGGCCGCCATTTCCGAGGGTGCCTATCCCGCGGGAGCCCAGCCGTTCGAGTCCGGGGAAGCGGACGCGGTGGGCAACCGCGAGCTCGGAGGCGTCGGCCGCTACCTGCGCGAGGAGTTGCAGAAGACCACGGGCGACCGTGTGATCTACCAGCGTCTCGGCTACCTGATGCGCTCGGGTCCGCCGGACTCGCTCGACCGCCTGGTGGCGAGCAACTTTGCAAACCTGGCCTCCGACCTGATCATCGCGAACAAAGCCGGCCGGCTGGTCGCGATCAAGGGGGGCCGCTACACGACCGAGCCGATCGAGACGGTCGGCCTGGGGACCAAGAGGGTCGACGTGGATCGGTTCTACGACGCGGAGCAATACCGTCCCACCATCGTCGGCGTCATGGGACTGCCGATGTTCCTGTGCTAGCGGAGCCCTCACCCCGCGGCCCCCTCTCCCGGTCCCACACCGGGCCTGCGGCCCGGCACACCCGCCCCGGGAGAGGGGGAGACTTACACCAGCCCTCTTTGGGAGCTTTGGTCTTTGCTTGCCTGTTTCCGACGCTGGCTACGTGGCTTTACTTCATTCAGCTCTCCGGGACCGGCTGGGCAATGCACGCCTACGCCGTGACCAAAATCATCCAGTTCGCCTTCCCGGCCATCTGGGTTTTCTTAAGGGAGGGCGGCATCCGGCCCCCTCTCCATGGCCCGGCGAAGCCGGTGAGGGGAGGGTTGGGGAGGGGGCTCCTCTTCAGCCTCATCTCCGGCCTTGGCATCGTCGCCGCCCTCCTCCTCTCCTGGCGCGCAATCCTCGCCGCGAGCCCGGCCTTCGAGCAGGCCCCGGCCGCCGTGGCGGAAAAAGTCGCCTCCTTCGGGATCGACTCGGGCGCGAAGTTCCTCATCCTCGCCGCGTTCTACTCCGTCATCCACTCGTTCCTGGAGGAGTACTACTGGCGCTGGTTCGTCTTCGGACGCCTGAGCCGCCGCCTCCCTTTCACCGCGGCAGCCGTGGTGTCGGCCCTGGCCTTCACCTCGCATCACGTCCTGGTAGTCGGCTTTTTCCTGGGAAGCTTCGGAGTCCTGACCTTCGCCGTCTCCCTGATCGTGACCGCCGCCGGTCTCCTCTGGGCCTGGCTCTACCACCGCACTGGCCATCTCGCCGGCCCCTGGCTCAGCCACGCTCTGGCCGACGCCGGACTGATGTGGATCGGGTATCAGATGTGGCGGGGGATTTCTGGGGGCTAGCCCCGCTCTTTTCCCGTGACATAGCCGTTCATGACGTCGCGGAACTCCTCGCGGCCGGGGAGCGGCTGTTCGGTGTCGGGATCCACGAATTCGGGCACGGTCTCGCGCACCAAGCGCTTCCACTCGTCTTGGCGGCCGGTGTGGAGGTAGAGCGTCTCCAAGCCCTGCATGGCGTTCACGACCGCGCTCCACCAGCCGTTGTCGCGGGCCAGAGCGCGGGCATGGAGCAGGTTCGCCTCCTGCGCCAGCAGGCCGGCCATCACATCCCGGTTTCCCGCCTGGAACTCCCTGTGGCAGTAGCTGCCGAGCCCGGCCATCGACTCGGTGAAAGCGCGCGCCGCAGCCAGATCCGCGGCCTTCCAGAAGCGCTCGAAGAGATCGCGAAGGAACAGCGGCAGCGCCGGATGGAAGCCGTAGCAGTCTTTCCCTCGGGAGGTCAGCAGGCCCGCCTCGACCGCTCGGGCCAGCAGCGCGGTCCAGGGGCCGCGGCCCAGGTTCCGGATCTGCGGCAGACACCAGGGCGCCTCGGGGTGCCCCATCCAGCAGAGGACGTTGAGGTCCACATGGCCCTGGAAGAGGTGGAGCAACGCGAGCCGTTGCCTTTCTTCCTCTCCGAACGCCTGCTCGTAGCCGCCCAGAAGCTCCGGGCCCTCCTCCAGCCGGAGAGCCGCGAGGAAGGCATTCACCTCCTCCGGTTGGTGGCAACCTTTCCGCAGCACCTCGCTCAGGAGGAAGCTCAGCGTCAGGGGATTGCCCTGGGAGAACCGGAGCAGCGGCGCGAAGATCATCAGGTCGCGCAGAGCCATACCGTGGCGAGCCGCGATCCGGATCGTCAGCCCGCCGCTCTCCTCCATGGGCATCGGCGGCAGCGCGATCCGACAAGGGAGGCTGCCCAGCCACTCCTCCTCGGGCCGGCGGCCCACCAGGAGGACCTTGCACCGGGTCTCCCCCAGGTCGCGCAGGAGGTCCGCCAGAACGCGCCGCTCCTCTTCGGGGATGAGCTCCACGTTGTCCCAGATCCAGAAGGACGGCACCTCGCGCAAAATCTGCAGCGCCATCTCCCGCCGCTCCTCCGGACCCGCGCCGGCCCAGACGCCCTCGCGCATCAGCCGGCCCGCGAAGACGCGCTCGAAGGCGTCGAACGGCGCCACCGATCTGTCGCCATCGAAGCTCGACCAGAGGAGGATCCCCGGCTCTTCCGGCTCGGTCTCCTTGTCCGGACGCAGCCCTCCCGACTGGCGGTACCAGAGAGCGAACTCCCTCGCCATCGAGGTCTTGCCCGCGCCGGCAAAGGCATGAAGGAGGACCGTGCCGTGCACGTCGAAGGCACGGTCCAGGGTGAACAGGACCTCCGGCCGCTCCACGAACCCCCAGGCCGGCGGATCCGGCAGCTCCGAGTCGTCGGGGAGATCCTCCGGGACGGCCCTGGCCCTCTTGCGCCGGCCGCTCCCCGGATCGCAGAGCGGCATCGGCGCCGCCTCGTGGACCGTCGGCACGAGCCAGTCGTCGACCTCCACATTGCCAAGCACCGACTCCTTGCGCACGCCGTGCAGGAGCTCGGCTCGGATGGACCCGGCCGCCTCGCTCACCGGCGCCCCCTCGGCAATCCGGGTGTAGAGGCCGCTCAGCAAACGGGTGGCGGTGGCGGGCGGCAGCGTCCAGGGCAAGGCCACCGCCGCCCTCGGGCTGGAGCGCATGACCTCGGCGGCGAGCGCCTGGAGGGCGAAGTCCTGATCGTGGTCGTCCGGGGCCTCGCCCACGGCCGACGCCGGGCAGCGTCCGGGCAGGGTCGGATCGCCCGCCATCCGCTCCAGGGCCTCAGTGCGCGCCGTGGCCGACTGGCAGGCATGGAGCACGAGGAGCGGCGTGCGGGTGCGCGCCATCAGGTTGCCGATCAGGACCCCGTCGACGAGCCGCCGGGCCTCTGCGCCTTCCAGATCCTCGAAGATCAGGTAGCCGCGGGCGCCGCCCCGCCGCTTGGTCCATGGGCGGCGCATCAGCCGGTCCCCCTCCTGCACGAAGCCGGGGTCCACCTCGCCCGAAAAGTCCTGGGGGCTGTCGGTGTAGACGCCGTGGCCGTCGAAGTGGAGCACGTGGTACGGCCGGGCCCCCTCCGCCGCCTGACTCAGGACCTTGGCCAGCCGCTCGAAAGTGGGCGGCCGGAGGATGTCGATCTGCACTCGGTCCTCCAGCTCCGCGGCGGTCTGGAGCAGCGGCCGGGCCACGGAGTGGAACGGGATCTCGAGACTGCCGGCGGGACGGCCCACGACGTAGAGCACCCGCAGCGGATCGCCGGGCACGGGCAGGAAGGGGATCTCGAGATCGCGCTGGGTCGTCTGGGTCGCAATCGGCAGCCGCGCGAAGCTGCGGACCTGCGGCGCCAGCCAGCCGAGGTTGGGATCGTAGAGCAGCTCCCAGGGGACCATCCAGGCGTCGGGCTGGTCGGCGAGGATCTCGATCCGCAGCGAGTGGAGGTCGCGCGCCGCCTCCTCGTAGTGAAAGAGCGCCTTGCGGTCGGTCTTGAAGACCTGGCGGAACAGCTCCTCGCCCCAGCGGCGGAGGTCGCCCCGGAGGTCGGCCACGGGCTTGAGCGCCGCGGGGTCGGGGCAGGTGAGGAAGTTTTCCAGGTAGAAGCGCAGGCGGCTGCGGTCGTGCTCGTTCAGCTCGAAGAGCAGCGGCACCTTGGAGGTGTGACTGCTCGCGCCATGGCCAGGGTCGTAGTCGACCGCCACGAGGCTGCCTCCACCGGCAGTGAGGCTCTGGCGAAGCCTGAGAACGCGCATCGAAGAAGGAGCCTCCTTCCCGGAGAACCGAATGCCAGGACGGAAAGCTCTATTGTAGTCGAGGTCGGAAAGGACCAGAAGGGATCAGAGCCCGCCGAGCCGCAGCTCCAGCCGCCGGCGGCCGGTCGCGGTCGGAACCGCCGCGAGCAATGCGTTGCGCTCGTCGGAGGAGAGCGCGCGGGCATCCGCCAGTGCCCCGAGGCACCAGGAACGGTCGCCCGGGGACTGGAGGGCATCCATCAGGGAGAGGGCGTCCGCCGTGCGCTCCGGCACGCCGGCCTCGATCAGGTCCACGAAGGCTCGGCGCCGCGCCCAGCCATCCGGGAAGGTATCCAGGACCGCCCGCAGATCCACGGTGGAAAGTCGGCGGACCTCCGCGATCCGGCGGCGGAGGCGGCGGAAACGGGCGGTCAGAGCGGGCACCGCCGCCAACTCTTCGGCAACCATGGCCCGAACGGGAGGGGCCGGCTCGGGA
>DATLNC010000035.1:0-9431 GCA_035536935.1 Thermoanaerobaculia bacterium | reverse complement strand
GAGCGACTCGGGGATTTACCCAAGCGACTCGGGGATTTACCCGAGCGGCTCGGGGATTTACCCGAGCGGCTCGGGGATTTACCTCAGCGACTCAGGGACTTACCCAAGCGACTCGGGGATTTACCTCAGCGGCTCGGGGATTTACCTGAGCGGCTCAGGGATTTACCCGAGCGACTCGGGGACGCGCACGAGAAGCTCTCCCTTCAGAACGAGCGGCCCGAACACGTGCCAGGGGAGTGTTGAAGCCAGCCCGCGAGGCGAGGGGCGGCCCAGATGTTCTACGTGCTACAATGCGCTCCTGGAGGGCCTGATGGAGCAACGAGTGAGCCTGCGGGAAGTCAACCAGAACCTGACCCGCTACGTGAAGGCGGCGGAAGCCGGAGAGCGAATCGTCATCACCCGGCGCGGCAAGCCCGTGGCGCTTCTCTCCCCCGTATCCAGCCAGGAGCGGTCTCTGAGCCCGGAGCAGGAGGCGGCTCTGGAACGCCTCCTCAGTCAGAGTCACCACCTCGGGGGTCGAGCCCCGTCGCGAGATGAGCTTCATGAGCGTTGAGCGGCTCACCCTCGACGCCAACATTCTGTTCTACACAATCGACGCGGATGCCGGAGAGCGACAGGAGAAAGCGCGGGAGATCGTGCGCCTAGCCGCACTGGCCGACTGTTTTCTAACTCTGCAGACGCTCAGTGAATTCTTCGCCGCAACTACCCGCAAGAGCAAGCTCACCGCTACCCAGGCAGCGGCTCACGTCGAGGACTGGCAGGCATTGTTCCCGGTGGTGGCTGCCACCCCTGGAAGCCTCCGTCTTGCGATGCGGGCGGTAGAGCAGCACAACCTCTCGTTTTGGGATGCCATGCAATGGGCGGTTGCCAAACAGGCTGGCGCAACGCTGCTCTTGAGCGAGGATCTGCAACACGATCGTGAGCTGGAAGGTGTTCGCTTCCGGAATCCATTCGTAGCGGAAGATCCCTTCGGGGCGCCACCTGAATGACTCGGGGAGCCGGACACGTGCCCCAGAATAGGTGCCACCCGATTCCACAGGCCTGATTTCTCTCCTGCGGACACCCTGAAGCATAGAGGCCGCCGGCAGACGGCGGCCCGCCCTTCGAAAGGAGCAGCGCATGAGCAGAAGGAAGGCCATGGCCGTCTGGGTGGCGATCGTCAGCCTCACCCTCGGGTCGGGGTTGGCCACCGCGACCCACCGGAACGGTTGCCTGAAGTACGCCGATGCCCTGATCAACTGGTACAACGGCGGCACGGGCGATTACTACAACATCTTCCAGGAGGAGGCGAAGACCGACGCCGATGCCTGGGACCCCGCCACCGACGTGGTCTTCAACCAGGCCGCCGCCGCGGGCAACACCGACCACCTGAACGGCTACAGCGGCAGCTACGGCAACACGGGGTGGCTGTTCGTCAAGGAGATCACCTCGTACAGCGGCTGCACGATCAAGTCCGCCCGCTTCCGCTTCAACCAGACCTATCTCGACAGCCCGTCGTACACCCGCGCCTCGAAGGAGCACATGGCCTGCAGCAGCATCGGGACCCTCCTGGGGCTGTCGAACGACTCCTCCGGCACCGGCTGCATGAACCCGTCGATCGTGGCTCCCCAGCCGAGCGCCCATGACATCAGCACCATCAACTCGATCTATTAGGAGGAACCGGACATGATCTCGCGCAAGCTCTTCTGGTCCCTGACGCTGGTGCTGGCCGTGTTCGGCTTCACCGCGGGCTCGCTGGTCGGCGACGTTCCCGAGGTCCGCCGTTCCGAGGCGGTGTGGAAAGAGGTTTTCCGCACCCCCTCGGAGATGGTCCGCAATGTCGATTCCGTCGTTCTTGCCAGGATGATCGAGGCGCGGCCGGGCCGGGTGGTCCGATCCGCGGGCGATGCGCTGCCGTTCGAGGTGGTGAAGCTCGAGGTCCTCCGCGGCTTCAAGGGAGCGGCGGCCGGCGACCGGGTGCTCCTGGAGCGCGCCCGTCTGGACTTCGACGGCGGTGCTTTCGAGCCCGGAGCGACCTATCTTCTCTTCCTGCGGCAGCAGGAGGGCGGGCCGTACTTCTACCAGGTCAACCACCAGGGGCGTTTCCTGGTGGTGGACGGCCGGCTCTGGGCCTCCGCCCACGAGGACGCCGTGGCCGGCTTCTTCGAAGGCCGTCCGGTCGGCCAGGCCCTCCGCTTCGTGCGGCAGGTGCTGGAGAGATAGCCTCGCCCTTCGCCCCCGCAAGCGCGGGAGAGGCCCCACCCCGGCCGGCGCGCCCTCCGGCGCCGGCCGGGTTCCCTGG
Organism: Thermoanaerobaculia bacterium; assembly: GCA_035536935.1. Lineage (GTDB taxonomy): Bacteria > Acidobacteriota > Thermoanaerobaculia > Multivoradales > UBA5704 > DATMER01. The sequence goes on along the minus strand of DATLNC010000035.1, from coordinate 7,150 downwards.
CTTTGAACCTGCAAGGATCGCCGGTATAGACTCTAGCCCCCCTTCCAAGCGTCCCGGGCCTGAGCAGGATGCTTGCGGAACCGGCTGGCATGAAGCAGGGGTTCAGCTAGCAGCCCGTGTGCTTGACAGACATGAACGGAGAGGCACAGTGGACGATTCTTCCGACGAGATCAGCAGCTCTCTCAGCTCTACCGGCATTCCCGGACTGGACGACATTCTCTCCGGCGGATTCCCTTCCCATCAGCTCTACCTGGTGGAAGGCACCCCCGGCACAGGCAAGACGACTCTGGCCTTGCAGTTCCTCCTGGAGGGCCGGGAGCGCGGCGAAACCGTGCTCTACATCACCTTGTCGGAGACGCGGCGCGAGTTGCTCGCCGTCGCCCGCAGCCATGGCTGGAGCCTCGAAGGCATCCACATCCATGAGATGGAGCCGCTCGAAGCGACCCTGAGCCCGGACCACCAGGTTACCCTGTTCCACCCGTCCGAGCTGGAGCTGAGCGAAACGACCGGCAAGGTGCTCAAGACGGTGGAGGAGATCCAGCCGTCGCGGATCGTCTTCGATTCCCTGTCGGAAATGCGCCTGCTCGCGCAAAGCTCGTTGCGCTTCCGCCGGCAGATCCTTGCCCTCAAGCAGTTCTTCTCCGGCCGGAAGACAACGGTGCTGCTCCTCGACGACCTTACCGGCCCGGGGGATGACCACCAGCTCCAGAGCATCGCCCACGGCGTGATCCATCTGGAACAGCTCGCCACCGAGTACGGCGCGGAGCGGCGCCGGCTGCGGGTGATGAAGATGCGGGCCACCTCGTTCCGGGGAGGGCTGCACGACTTCGTCCTCCGCCGAGGCGGCATCGACGTCTTCCCGCGGCTGGTCGCCGCCGACCACCACACCGACTTCGAGGACCAGGAGGCATCGAGCGGGATCCCCTCGCTGGACCAGCTGCTCGGCGGCGGGCTCCCCTTCGGCACCAGCACGCTCCTGATGGGTCCGGCGGGCACCGGCAAGTCGAGCGTCAGCCTGAGCTTCTGCGTCAGCGCGGCCAAGCGGGGCGAGCGTTCGGCCCTGTTCCTCTTCGACGAGACCATAGCCCTGGTCAAGACCCGGGCGCGCAAGCTCCACATGCCTCTGGAGCCCCATATCGAAGCCGGCTTGATCACCTTGCGGCAGATCGAGCCGGCGGAGCTTTCGCCGGGCGAGTTCGCCTCCTCCATCCAGCGGGCGGTCGAAGGGAAGGATGGGTGCTCGCCGGCCAGGCTGGTCGTGATCGACAGCTTGAACGGGTACCTGATTTCGATGTCGGAGGAGAAGCAGCTCACGTCGCAGCTCCACGAGCTGTTCAAATACACCAGCCAGCAGGGCATCCTGATGCTCGTGACCTTGAGTCAAACAGGCATGGGAGGAATGTCGCTGCGCTCGCCGGTCGACTCCACCTACCTGGCCGACAACGTCTTGATGTTCCGGAACTTCGAGGCCTTCGGCCAGCTCCGGCGTGCCATCGCGGTGACCAAGAAGCGGAGCGGAGCGCACGAGCTGAGCCTGCGCGAGCTCCGCATGGATTCACAAGGCATCTCCATCAGCGCGCCGCTGTACGACTTCCAGGGAGTGCTGACCGGGGTGCCGACCTACCACGGGCAAGGGGATCCAAGGAATCAGCCCTGACCCAGGCAGCTCCGAGCGACTCAGGATTACCCGAGCCGAGCGAACGGCGGCCTGGTCAGGGAGCCCCGCGGCCCTCCGCGGCGGGCTGCGCGAGGCCGAAGACGTGGTTGAGGGTGCGCACGACCATCAAGCCGCCGGAGATCGCGGGCGTAGACATGACGATCTCCCCCATCGGCTGGACGGTGAGGAGCTCGGGCTCGGGGCCGGCGCGCAAAACGTAGACGTCCCCCGTCTCGCTCGCGAAGTAGAGCCTGCCGTCTGCCGCTACGGGAGAGGCGGAAAAGGATGCGGTGGTGTTGGCGCTCAGCCGGATCATCGAGAGCTGCTCGCCGGTTTCCGCGCGGTAGGCGGTCAGGATGCCGTTGTTGTTGCAGGTGTAGAGGATGCCGCGGTAGAGGATCGGCGAAGGGATGTAGGTCCCGCCGCGCATATAGCTCCAGGCGATCGCCTTGCTGCTCTTCTCGCCCTTGGGCAGAGAGAGGTCGCCGCGCTGGCCCGGCCGTACGGCGAAGACCGGACGTACCGGCGGATAGCCGGCGGTCACGAACGCCAGGCCGTCGCCGATCACCGGCGTGGCGACGACCACCTCGGAGCTCGGCCCCAGGCTCCAGAGCGGCTTGCCGGTCCGCGGATCGTAGGCGCGGATCGTCGGCCCGTTGGCGATCAGCTCGTCGCCCGAGGGAGCCGGGAGGATGTTCGGCGTCCCCCAGGTGGAGGGCTCTTCGCGCGCCACCCGCCAGACTTCCTCGCCGGTCGCCAGGCGATAGGCGGCGATGAAGGAGTCCTTGCGCCGGTCCCCCTGCACGAGCACCAGGTCGCCATAGAGGATGGGCGAGCTGGCGTGCCCCCATTCGGCGCTGCCGGATTGCGGATCGTTGCAGTCGAGGACGCCGATGTCGCGCTGCCAGAGCTGTTTGCCCTCGAAGTCGTAGGCGGCGAGCTTGCCGACCGCGCCGAAGAGCACGACGACGCGTTCGCCGTCGGTGGCCGGAGTGGCATTGGCGAGGCTCGACTTGAGATGGCGCTCCACCTTGGGCGCGCCGCGATGGATCTCGCGCTCCCAGGCCACGCGGCCGGTGGCCGCGTCGAGGGCGTAGAGCCGGAAGGAGTGCTCGGAATGATCGTCGACCGAGGTGACGTCGCCATAGAGCCCGGGGCGGAAGGTCGTATCGCCCTTGCCGCTCACCGCGGTGGTGAGGAAGATCTTGTCGCCCCAGACGACCGGGCTGGACAGGCCGATGCCCGGAATCGGCGTCTTGAAGCGCACGCCTTCGCCGGTCGCGACGTTCCAGGCCGCGGGCGCGCCCTGGCCGTCGCCGATGCCCGAAGCGTGCGGGCCGCGGAACTGCGGCCATGGACGGGGAGCGGCCATCGGCACCGATTCCGGCTTCATTTCCGCGCCCGGAGCCGCCGCGGTGCGCAGCGGCGTCGGATCGGAGGTGACCACGCCGAGAAACATGAGCTCGCCGCCCTGGTTCACGCGCGCCCACTCGACGAGGCCTCCACGGCCGCCGAAAAAGGCCGACGTGTTGCCGTCGGCGCTGTCGAACCGGCCCTCGGCCACCGGGGCCAGGACGATCTCCGTCTGGCCGGGGAGCGTGAGCGCCACGCCATTGCCGCGCACGGCGACCGTGACGTCTTTGCCGTCATTCAGGCGGTAGCGCCCGGCGTAGGAGGACAACTGCTCCGGCGCTGCCTTGTAAGGCGGCCACTGCCGCGGTTTCGCCTTCGCCGTGGCCAGCAGCTCGCTCATCGGCCCGGTGGCGCCGTTGAGCTCGCGGCGCGCGGCCGCGAGATCGAGCGGCTCGACGAGACCGGTAGCGAGCGCGGCGCGAGCCAGCTCCAGATCGTCGTTCTCGAGGGCCGCCCCGAGAGCGGAGAAGGCATCCTCGGCGCCATGGGCCAGGAGATAGCGCGCCAGCTCGCTGTTCCCGCCCTGGAGCGCTATCTCCAGAACCGAGGCGCCGAAAAAGCCGTCCTCGGCGTTGACGTTCGCTCCGCGCTCGACGAGCCGCTTCACCACCTCGAGATGACCCTTTTCAGCCGCGAAGTAGAGGGGCGTCTGGCCGTAACGCGCAGGCGCGTCGACCGGCGCTCCGGCGGCGAGCAGCGCATCGACCCGCTTCAGATCTCCGGCGCGCGCCGCCTCGCGCAGCGCCTCGCCCGGATCGTCGGCACCCGCAGCCAACGCCGCTACTGGGAGAACAACGAGGAGAGCGAGGAGAGCAAAGCCACAGGAGAGAAGAACGGAACGCAGGCGGCGCGAATCGAGCATTGCGTACCTCCGGGAAGAGCGTGACCCTCTTTTCCTATCACAGAAGAGAGCGCAAATGTTCCCGGGTCATCAGCCGTTGCACCTCAAGGGGAATGGCCCGGCAGCGTATGTGTTAGCGTTAGTGAGCCTGCCGGCCTTCGATCGGCCGCGGCCGGAACCATGACACGCCATCTCTCTACCCTGCTGCTTCTCGCCGTCTTCGGGCTGGGTCTCGTCCTGGGACCTCACCCGTGCAGCGCGCGGCATGGGCGGCATGGAGAGCAGGAAACCGTCAAGGCTTCCTGCCACGAGTCGGAGCCTTCCGGCAAGCAGGTCCGCCACGAAACGCAACAGGATGCCGACGATTGCTGCAGCACTTTCTGCCAGCATGCCTGTCACGTGACTGCGATCGCCGAGGCCGGGCCGGTGGCCTTCGCCTTCTCGCCGGTCTCGGGGGCGACCGTAGAGCCTTCCATCACCGGGCTTCCCCTGTTCGCCCACCCGATAGACCACATCCCCCTGGCCTGATCCTCTCCCGCTCCGTCAGCCTTCCTGGCCATGCGCCGGGGAGAGATGCCTGTTCTCTTTTTCGCCCGGAGAGGTTACGACGATGTTTGGAAACATGACATGGCTCATGGCTGCCGTCGCAGCCGGAATTTTTGCGCTCGCCGGCCAGCCGGCGAAGACCCTGAGCCCGGACGCGCTCGACTCCCCCGCCGCGACCTCGGTGCAGGATGCCCAGCGAGCGGAGACCCTTTCCCAAGGCGGGAGCCACGCGGGGCATGGAAGCACGTACACCCATGTCGACGTGGGTCGCGAGACGCAGGCTCCCGCCGCAGAGCCGCACCAGCACGGGCATGCGGAGCACTCGGAGGAGCATTCGGAGGACAAGCCAGCCGCCGTCTACGCCTGCCCGATGCACCCGGAAGTCACCAGCAATGCCCCGGGCACCTGCCCGAAGTGCGGGATGACCCTGGTCGAGAGGAGGGAGGAATGAGGAAGGCCTGGATTGCCGCCGCTCTTCTCGCGTCCGGATGCGTCTCGGTGCCGCGCGACGCCGGCATGTCGGAGGTACAGAAGAGGATCGGGGAGCAGGGGCTGAAGATCGCCTGGAGCCCGGACCAGCCGATCGAGCCGCCCGACGATGCGAAGCTTCAGCCGCTGCTCGAGGGCGAGCTGACCGCGGACCGCGCCGTCGAGATCGCGCTCGCCCACAACCGGGATCTCCTCGCCGCAATGGAGGAGATGGGGGTGGCCCGGGCCGACCTCATCGAGGCGAGCACCATCCGCAATCCGGTCTTCGACGGCGAGGTGCGCTTCCCCGGCAGGCCTTTCGAGATCGGGATCACCCAGACCTTGATCGACCTGTTCCGGCTCCGCAACCGGCGCGCTCTCGGGCAGGCAGGGTTCGACGCCGCCCGCCTGCGGATGGCTGGGGCCGTGATCGGCTTCGCCGGCGAGGTGCGGGCGGATTACTACGTCCTGCAGGCGGCGCAGCAGGCGCTCGCCCAGCAAAGCACGATGGCCGAGGCCGCGCAGGCCTCAGCCGAGCTCGCGCTACGGCAACACGAGGCCGGCAACATCTCGGACCTGGACCTGGAAAACGAGCAGGCGCGCTACGAACGGGCCAAGCTGGACCTGGCACGGGTGGAGCTCGACGAGATCCAGGCCCGGGAACGGCTGCTGGCCGACCTCGGCGCTCTCGATACCCTGCCGCTGACCCTGCCACCCCAGGCCATGCCCTCGGCCGGGGTGGAGGGTGAGACGGAGCGCTTTTCAGCGGAGTTGGAGGCCTCCCTGGCTGGCCGCCTCGACATCTCGCTCGCCCAGGCGGAAATCGAATCAGCCCGCCGGGCACTGCCGCTGGCGAGCTCGGGCGCATATGACGAGCTCGCCCTCGGCGTACACCACGAGCGCGAGCCGGAAGGCGACGGCACGACAGGTCCCGCCCTCGCTCTGCCCATCCCGATCTTCGACCGCGGGCTGGCAGGAAGGACGCGCGCGGCCGCTTCCCTGCGCCGGGCCGAGCAACGGCTGCATGCGCTGACCGTGACCGCCCGCTCCGAGGCGCGGGCCGCTCACGAGCGGCTGCTGGAGGCGAGGGCGCGCGCCGACTACCTCCGCACCGTCGTCGTGCCCCGGCGGCAGAGGATCCTGGACCTCACGCAACTGGAATACAACGCAATGCTGCTCGGGGCTTTCGACCTGATCCGCGCCCGCCAGGGGCTCGCCGACGCGCTGCGCGAGCAGGTGATGGCGGTCCGGGACTATTGGCTGGCGAGTACCGGTCTGGAGACTGCGATGAGCGGCGCGGCCGGCTTCTCGATACGCCCTGCAGGAGAGCAAAGAAATGAGTGACAAGACACCGACGATTTCAAGGCGCGGCGTGCTCGCTTCCGGGCTGGCGACAGTGACCGCCGGCCTGGCCGGCGCCGCCGGCCTGCTGCGGAGCACCCCGCTGCTCGCCGCTGCTCAGCGCGCAGCTGCCAAGGACGGCTACGTCCCGGTGATCACCCCCAACGGCTCGTCCATGCCCTGGCGTTGGGAGGACGGCTTCAAGACCTTCCACCTGATCGCCGAGCCGACCGTGCGCGAGTTCGCGCCGGGGTTGAAGGTGAATTGCTGGGGGTACAACGGCCAGACGCCGGGCCCCACGATCGAAGCGGTGGAAGGAGACCGGGTGCGGATCTATCTGGAGAACCGCCTCCCCGAGCCCACTTCCATGCACTGGCACGGCGTGCTGCTGCCCAATGGCATGGATGGCGTCGTCGGCCTCAACCAGCGGCCGATCGCGCCCGGCGAGACTTTCAAATACGAGTTCACCGTGCGCCAGCACGGCACCCAGATGTATCACCCGCATTTCGACGAGATGGTGCAGCAGGCGATGGGGATGATGGGCTTCCTCATCTTTCATCCCAAGCGGCCGGCGCGCCGCATCGACCGCGACTACGCGATCTTCCTCAACGAATGGTTCATCAAGCCGGGCACGTCGGTCCCCGATCCGACGGTGATGCTCGACTTCAACGTCTTCACTTTCAACAGCCGCGTCTTCCCCGGCACCGATCCGATGATCGCCCGGCTCGGCGACCGGGTACGCATCCGCATCGCCAACATCAGCATGGATTCCCATCCCATTCACCTGCACGGCCATACCTTCCGCTGGACGGGCAGCGACGGCGGACCGTTGCCGGAGACCGCCTGGATCCCCGAGACGAGCATCAACGTCCCCCCGGGCACCA
>DATLNC010000034.1:0-2834 GCA_035536935.1 Thermoanaerobaculia bacterium | reverse complement strand
TCGCGTTGCCGGGAAGACCATCCGCCTCGAGCGGCACTTCGACGTCGTCGAGCCTCCCGGTTAGAGAGCCATGCCTGCAACCCGCGGCGGCCGCTGCCGTACAGGGGCTATGCGCTGCATCTGTTGGAGCCTCCTCGCGCTGACACTCCTGTCGTGCAACGGCTCGCCCCGGGCCAGGGTCGACCCGCCGCCCGATCCTCCGGGTCTCGAGCAGGAGCTCGAGGCGATCCGCAGGAAGCACGACCTGCCCGGACTCGCCGCCGTCGTCGTGCGCGGCGGCAAGGTCGTTTCAAGCGCCGTGGCGGGTGTCCGGCGGATGAGCGCCGGAGATCCGCTTCGCATCGGCGACCGCTTCCACATCGCTTCCTGCACGAAGTCGATGACGGCCACCCTCGCGGCGATCCTCGTGGAGGAAGGAAGGCTCCAGTGGACCTCCCGGCTGGCCGACGTCCTGCCGGAGCTGCGCAGCGCGCGGCGCGAGTACCAGGGCGCCACGCTGGAGCAGCTCCTGGCGCATGCCGCGCGGATGCCGGCGTACACGCAATTCGGCCCTGAACGCCTGGAGGAATTGAAGGCGCTCCGGGGCTCGCCGACCGAGCAGCGGCTGGCATTTCTGTCAGAGGTTCTCGCCGCCGAGGAGCCCAACGAGGGCACGGGCGATGCCGCCTATTCGAACGTGGGCTACACCGCGGCGGCGGCGATGCTGGAGCGCGCGGCGGGAGAGTCCTGGGAGAACCTGATCCAAAGCCGCCTCATAAAGCCCTTGGGCATGACGAGCGTGGGCTTCGGGTGGCCCGCGACTTCACGGACGCCCGACCAGCCGCGCGGACATTTCCGGCGCAACGGCGAGATCGTCGAGCAGCCGCTGGACGATTCCTATCTGCTTCCCGTCGTCCTCTGGCCGGCGGGAGCGGTCAACAGCTCGATCGGCGATCTGGGACGCTACGCCGCCGATCATCTCAATGGTCTGCTGGGCAGGAAGGCATTGTTGCCTCAGGCCGTTTACGACAAGCTGCACAGGACGCCGGACGGAGCCGAGCAGGGCTTCACGCTGGGATGGGGCGTCCGCCGGGACGCGCGCTGGGGGGTTCTGCATTACGGGGCGGGAAGCGGCGGCACTTTCTTCGTCAGGATCGCGATCGCGCCGGAGCATGACGTCGCCGTCGCCGTGGCTTCCAATAGCGGCGAGGCCGCGGCGGCCACGAGAGAGGCCATGGAGAGCCTGCTTGCGCAGCCCGGGCCTGACGGTGTAAAATAGGGATCTGTCCGAGGAGCGTTGCAGGAGACCCCTCCCAGGCTCGGACACCGGCACGACCGGCCCACCAACGGCGCTCACCTCAACCCTTACCGGGATCTGATGGAGGTGAGCAGCTGCTCCCCTCCTCCCCCGGGTATTTCGAGGAGGTCAATCATGACCGTCGCCACCCAGGCCGTAGACAGAACCGAGAAGCAGACCGCCACAGATTACCGTGTCGCAGACATTTCCCTCGCCGATTGGGGCCGCAAGGAGATCCAGATCGCCGAGGGCGAGATGCCGGCCCTGATGGCCATCCGCGAGGAGTTCGCCGCCAGCCAGCCCCTCAAGGGCGCGCGCGTCGCCGGCTCCCTGCACATGACCATCCAGACCGCCGTGCTGATCGAGACCCTGAGGGCCCTCGGCGCCGAGGTGCGCTGGGCGAGCTGCAACATCTTCTCTACCCAGGACCACGCCGCGGCGGCCATCGCCGCCTCCGGCACCCCCGTCTTCGCCCTCAAGGGCGAGAGCCTGACGGATTACTGGGACTTCACCCATAGCATCTTCGAGTTCCCCGAAGGCGCGCCCAACATGATCCTGGATGACGGCGGCGACGCCACCCTGCTCATCCACCTGGGGGCCAAGGCCGAGGACGATCCCTCGGTGCTGAACAACCCCACCAGCGAGGAGGAGCGCGTGCTCTTCGCCTCCATCAAGAAGCGCAACGCCGCCCAGCCCGGCTGGTACAAGAAGCAGCTCGAAGCCATCCAGGGCGTCACCGAGGAGACCACCACGGGCGTGCACCGCCTCTACGAGATGGCCAAGAAGGGCGATCTGAAGTTCCCCGCCATCAACGTCAACGACAGCGTCACCAAGAGCAAGTTCGACAACCTTTACGGCTGCCGCGAGTCGCTGGTGGACGCCATCAAGCGCGCCACCGACGTGATGGTGGCGGGCAAGATCGCCGTGGTCTGCGGCTATGGCGACGTGGGCAAGGGCAGCGCCCAGGCCCTCCGCGCTCTCTCCGCCCAGGTGTGGATCACCGAGATCGATCCCATCTGCGCCCTCCAGGCGGCCATGGAAGGTTACCGCGTCGTCACGATGGACGATGCCTGCGACAAGGCGGACATCTTCGTCACCGCGACCGGCAACTTTCAGGTGATCACCCACGAGCACATGGCGCGGATGAAGCACAACGCCATCGTCTGCAACATCGGCCACTTCGACAGCGAGATCGACGTCGCCAGCCTGGAGCAGTACCCGTGGGAGGAGATCAAGCCGCAGGTGGATCACGTGATCTTCCCCAACGGCAACCGCATCATCCTGCTCGCCAAGGGCCGGCTCGTGAACCTCGGCTGCGGCACCGGCCATCCGAGCTTCGTGATGAGCTCGTCCTTCGCCAACCAGGTCCTCGCCCAGATCGAGCTGTGGACGAAGAAGGGCGAGTACGAGATCGGCGTCTACACCCTGCCCAAGCACCTGGACGAGAAGGTGGCTCGCCTCCAGCTCACCAACTTGAATGCCAAGCTCACCGAGCTGCGCGACGACCAGGCCAGGTACATCGGCGTGGACAAGGAAGGTCCCTTCAAGACCGACCGCT
>DATLNC010000033.1:0-23451 GCA_035536935.1 Thermoanaerobaculia bacterium | reverse complement strand
CATCGTGCCCCGGGGAACGCGGTTCCCCACCTCTCCCGAGCTGTGGAAGCGGCAGTTGGTCCCGACGTGCGCGCTGGGCGAGCCGGAAAACCTTTTCAAGCTCCTCATCTGCGAGGTGTCGCGCGCCGACGGCGACGAGCGGCGCTTCGTCTGGGACGCGGCCGGCGACGTGCACAAGGTGGGCGGCTCCTCCGGCGACGCCCAGGTCGTCGTGCCCTTGAACGAGTCGAGCCCCACCCTCGGCTATCTCGATCCGCCGCACTCTCCGCGCGACCGCCGCCCCCGTCTCGAGATCGCGTTCGGCGTGAGCGCCGAGCGCTGGCTGACCGCCACCGTCCGCGACCTTCTCACGCAGCGCGAGCTGATGAGCGAGGAGCCGGTGGTCAAGCTGGTCTGAGGCGGCCCGGCATGTGGGATATCGCCTTCCAAGGCCTTGTGTTCGGCGCGGCTTCCCTGATCGCCTACGTGCTGCGCCGCCAGAGCCTGGTGGAATGGAAAGCTGCCGCGGAGCTGTGCGGCCTCGAGTCCGTGGAGGTCCATGCATGGACCCTGAAGGTCAAGGCACGGGCGGGGCCGGTGGCGGTGCGGATCGAGCCTTCCAGAGACGACAAACGGCCCACCCGGATCGTGGTCGCTGCTCCAGGGCCGCCGGGTTTCCAGGACGTGACGATCCAAGGCGCGCCGCTGTTTCTGCAACCCGTCCAGATCGGAGACCCGTCTTTCGAAGGAAGGTTCGTCGTCGAAGGGCCGGCGCGGTTGGTGGCCGCCTTGCTCGACGAAGAGACGCGCCGCCTCCTGACCCGTTTGGGCTTCGCCTCGCTGAGGCTCTCCGCCGGTGAGTTGCAGTCGCTCATGACCGACGAGCAGATCTTCGACATCCTGCCCGGCCTAGTCGAGGTCGGCCGGCGCTTCGCCCGGCCGTTGGACATCCCGCTGCGTCTTGCCGAGAACGCCAGTCGGGATACCGAGCCTGGAGTGCGGCTTCAGAACCTGCTTCTCCTGATTCGTGAGCACCCCAAGGATCGGTCCACCGCCGAGGCGATCCGCAGGGCCTTCTCGGACCCGAGCCCGGCGGTCCGGCTGCACGCGGCCAAGGAGATGGGCGCCGAGGGCCACGGCGCTCTCCTGGAGATTGCCGAGAGCCTGGAGGACGATACCCTGAGCGCGGAAGCCGTATCGGCTCTCGGCCGAGGGCTGCCGATCGAACGCGCAAAGGCTCTCCTCGATTGCGCCTGGAGCGCCGGCCGCCTGCGATCGGTCCACGCCTGCCTGAGGGCGCTCGGCCTCCGCGGAGCCGCCGCCGTCGATAAGCTGGCGGAGGTTTTGGCCCAGCCAGCAGACATCGAGTTGGCCATCGCCGCAGCCCGGGCCTTGAGCGAAACGGGTAGCCCGGCTGCCGAGCCTCCCCTGGTTCTGGCCCTCCAGAGCCGAGAGGCAGCCGAGCTCAGGGAAGCCGCGGCGAAGGCGCTGGGCCGCGTCGGCTCGGTGGCGGCCGTGCTGCCGCTCAAGGAAGCGGCCGACCGCTCCCTGCTCGATCTGGATCTCCGCAGGGCCGCGCGCCAGTCGGTCGCCGAGATCCAATCCCGCGCCCAGGGCGCCTCGCCCGGCCAGCTGTCGCTGGCCGGAGCGGAGACAGGTCAGTTGTCGCTGGCGCAGACCGAGGCAGGCCAACTGTCGCTCGCCGAGGACCCGGCCGGGCAGCTCTCGCTCGGCGACGACTCATAGGCAACCCGGACATGTGGACGGCCATTCTCGTCACCCTGTTCGCCGCCGGAGTCATCGGCGCCGGCATGCTGCAGAGCCGCCAGCGCCTGAAGGCTTGGCAAAATGCCGTGGAATCGTGCGGCCTGGAGATCCTGGATACGACATCGGCGACGAGCCCGCACCTCAGAGCCTGGGAGGGGCAGGGAGCGCTGGAGGTGCGGATCGAAACCTTTGGCGACAAGGGACAGTCCACTCGGATCGTGGTCGAGGCTCCAGGGCCGCCGGATTTCCACCGCGTGACGATCCGTCCTCAGTCGACTTTCGAGCTCGGGCGGGAGATCGAGATCGGGGATGGGTATTTGGACCTCATTTTCTTCATCCAGGGACCGGAGCAGCTGGTGTTCGCGCTGCTCGATGCGAAGACGCGCCGGCTGCTGGGCGACGTGCACGTCAAAAGCCGGCTGGAGATCTCCTCCGGCGAGATCCGGGCGGTCCTGGCCAATGACGCAAAGGTTGCTGAAGTCCTTCCTCTCCTCCTCGACCTCAGCAAGCGGCTCGCTCCGCCGATCGAGGTCGTGCGGCGCCTGGCTGAGAATGCCAACCAGGACCCCGAGCGCGGCGTGCGGCTTCAGAACCTGCTCCTCCTGATCCGCGAGCTCCCCAACCATCCGGAGACCGCCGAGGCGCTCGGCAAGGCCTGCTCGGACGCGGCCCCCGAGATCCGGCTGCGGGCAGCCAGGGAGATTGGCGCCGAAGGCCGCGGCGTTCTCCTGGAGCTCGCGGAGGGCCTGCAGGACGATGCCGTGAGCGCGGAGGCGGTATCGGACCTGGAGCGGGAGCTGCCGTTCGAGCGTACGACAGCCATCCTCGACCGCGCCTTGAGCGGTCGCCATCTCCGGACGGCCCGCGTCTGCATGGAGGCGATCGGCCGCAGCGGAGCCGCCTCTGCCGTCGGCGTTCTGGCGAAGGTGTTGGAAACGAAATACGGCGAGTTGGCTCCGGTCGCGGCTCGAGCCCTGGGGGAGACTGGAAGCCCAGCCGCCGAACCGCCGTTGATCCAGGCGCTCCATCGCGATCAGGAGGATCTCCAGGTAGCCGCGGCCAGCGCTCTGGGCCGCGTCGGCTCCGTGGCGGCCGTGCTGCCGCTCAAGGAGATGGCCGGCCGCTTCCTGCTCGGTGAAATTCGCCGTGCCGCGCGCCAGGCGATCGCCGAGATCCAATCCCGCGCCCAGGGCGCCTCGCCCGGCCAGCTGTCGCTGGCCGGAGCGGAGACAGGTCAGTTGTCGCTGACCGAGGCCGAGGCAGGCCAACTGTCGCTCGCCGAGGACCCGGTCGGGCAGCTCTCGCTCGGCGACGACGATTAGGCGGCCCAGCATGTTGGAAACAGCAGCTCTCATCCTCCTGTCCGGCGGCACGATGCTCTGGTTCGGCATCCAGGAAAGCCGCAAGCGGTTGCGGGCCTGGAAGGATGCCGCGGAGTCGCGCGGCCTGGAGGTCGTGGAGGCATTCGCCGGCTGGTACCCGCGGCTCAGGGCACGAGCGGGACTGGTATACGTGCGGATCGAGGCCTTCGGCAATAAGGGCCGGGACACCCGGATCATAATCGAGGCTCCGGCACCGCCGGAATTCAAAGGTGTGACGATCCATCCCGAGTCGAAGTTCGAGCACGGGCGGGAAATCGAGATCGGGGACGGATTTTTCGACGACATGTTCTTCATCGCGGGGCCGCCGCAGCTGGTGCTCGCGCTGCTCGATGCGAAGACGCGCCGGCTGCTGGTCGACTTGAAAGAGAAGAGCGAGATGGCGATCAGCGCCGGTAATGTGCGTGCAGTTGTGTCCGGCGACGAGAAGCTCGCCGCCATCCTGTCTCTCCTTCTCGGGGTCCAAAAACGTTTCGCTCCGCCGGTGGATGTCCTGCCACGGCTGGCCAGGAATGCCCAAGAGGACCCCGAGCCCGGCGTGCGGCTCCAGAATCTGCTCATCCTGATCCGTGGGTTCTCCTGGAGCCCGGAGACCATCCTGGCACTGCACAAGGCCTGCTCGGACCCGAGCCCCGAGATCCGGTTGCGGGCAGCCAAACAGTTGGGCGCGGAAGCTCACGGCGTCCTCCTGGAGCTTGCCGAGAACCTGGAGGACGACGCCGTGAGCGCGGAGGCCCTCGCGATCATGGATCGGGAGCTGCCATTCGAGCGCGTGAACGCCATCCTTGCCCTGGCCATGCGGCGGCGCCGCCTCCGGTCGGCCCGCGTCTGTCTCGACGCCATCGGCCGCAGAGGAGCCGCCTCTGGCGTCGGCCTGCTGGCGAAGGTGCTGGAGCGGGAGGACGGAGACCTGGCCTCCGCCGCGGCCAAGGCCCTGGGAGCGATCGGGAGCCCGGACGCCGAACCATCGCTGATCCAGGCGCTCCAGCGCGAGGACACGGACGTCCGGGTGGCGGCGGCGGAAGCGCTGGGCCGTGTCGGCTCGGCGGCGGCCGTGCCTCCGCTGAAGGAGGCAGCCGAGCGCTCCCGGCTCGACCTCGATCTCCGGCGGGCCGCGCGCCAGGCGATCGGAGAGATCCAGTCCCGCCTCCAGGGCGCCTCGCTCGGCCAACTGTCGCTGGCCGGAGCGGAAGCGGGCCAGTTGTCATTGGCGCAGGCCGAGGCGGGCCAACTTTCGCTCGCCTCCGATCCTGCGGGGCAGCTCTCGATCCCTCCGGAGGAGCGTCCGGAATGATGCTTGAATTGCTCTTCCTCCTGCTCGGCGGCGCCGCCGCCGGCGCGGGCTTTTTGGAAGCCCGCAGGCGTCTGCGGGTCTGGCGGGATGCCGCGGTGTCATCCGGCCTGCAGGTCATGGGGGTCTCTCGTGGCTGGAGCCCCTGGGTCAAGGCGCGAGACAGCCTGGGGGAGGTGCTGATCGGGCTCTCTGGAGACGGAGCCTCGGGCGTTCGGGTCGTGGTCGAAGCTTCAGGGTCGGAGGATTTCCATCAGGTGCAGATCCGGCCTCAGCCACCCGGCTTCGTGCCGGAGATCGATCTCAGAGACGTGATCTTCGATAGCGAGTTCCACATTCTGGGACCGGTGCTGCTGGTGTCCGCGTTGCTCGATGAAGAGACGCGCCGCCTGATGTCCCTCGTGAATATCGAGAGCCGGATGGAGATCTCCTCCGGCATGCTGCGCGCGGATCTGACCGACGAAAAGATCCCTCGTGTCCTGCCCATGCTCCTCGACCTCCGCAGACGGTTCGCGGCGCCGCTGCACATCCCCCGGCGCCTGGCCGACAATGCCAGGCGGGACGCCGTGCCCGGAGTGCGGGTACACAACCTGCTCCTCCTGATCAATAAGCTTCCTCACGCTCCGGAGACCGCCGAGGCGCTCCGCGCGGTCCGCTCGGATCCGAGCCCCGAAGTCCGGCTGCGGATAGCAATAGAGCTGGAGTCGGAAGGCCGCGACATCCTCCGGGCGCTCGCGACGGACCTGAAGGACGACGCCGTCAGCGCAAGGGCCCTGTCACGCGTGGGTACAGAGCTGTCGTTCGAGCAAATGCGAGACCTCCTGGAGCGCGCCTTGAGCCGGCGCCGTCTCCAGACGGCCCGCGTCTGCCTGGAGGCGATCGGCAGCAGCGGAGCCGCCGCTTCCGTCGACGTGCTGGCGAAGGTATTGGAAAACGAATACGGCGAGTTGGCTCCCATCGCGGCCCAGACGCTGGGAGCGACCGAAAGCCCGGCCGCCGAACCGCCGTTGCTCCAGGCTCTCGAGCGCGATCAGGCAGACCTCCAGGTGGCTGCGGCGGAAGCGTTGGGCCGCGTCGGCTCAGCGGCGGCCGTGCTGCCGCTGAAGGAAGTGTCCGAGCGCTCCAGGCTCGGCGCCGACATCCGCCGGGCCGCCCGCGAGGCGATCGCCGAGATCCAAACCCGTCTCCAGGGCGCCTCGCCGGGCCAACTGTCCCTGGCCGGAGCGGAGGCGGGCCAGTTGTCGCTGACGGAGGGCGAGACGGGCCAGCTTTCGCTCGCCACCGATCCGGCCGGGCAGCTCTCGCTCGGGGACGATCAATAGGCAAGCCCGGCATGTTGGAAACAATCCTTATCATCCTCGGCGGCAGCGCGGCCTTCGGCGCCGGTATCCTGGACAGGCGCAAGCGTTTGAGGGCCTGGCAGGATGCCGCGGTGTCCTGTGGCCTGCAAGTCGTGGAGACCTCTTCTCTCTGGTACCCACGGCTCAAGGCAGGCGCGGGGCTGATCGAAGTGCGGATCAGCTCCTCCAGAGACGGAGCCCAGGTCGTGGTCGTGGCTCCCTGGCCACCGGAGTTCCGTGGGGTGTCCATCCGTCCTGAGACGGTGATTCAGCCCGCCGAATGGAAGGTCGGCGACAGGCGCTTCGACGACATTTTCTTCATCGGGGGACCGGCGAAGCTGATATTCGCCCTGCTCGATGCGGAGACACGCCGGCTGCTGTTCCACGCGGGCTTGAATGGCAAGCTGGACATCTCTCACGGCGAGCTCCGGGTGGCCCAGATGCCCGACGAGATGCTCCCTGACACCCTGCCTCTCCTCCTCGACGTCGGCCGGCGATTCGCTCAGCCGATGGACATCCCGCGACGCCTGGCCGAGAACGCCCACCAGGATCCCATGCCCGGCGTACGGCTTCAGAACCTGCTTCTACTGATTCGTGAGCTTCCCAATGATGCAGCGACCGTCGAGGTGCTCCGCAAGGCCTGCTCGGACCCGAGCCCAGAGATTCGCCTGCGGGCAGCCAAGGAAGTGGGCGCCGAAGCTCGCGGCATGTTCCTGGAGCTTGCGGAGGGCCTGGAGGACGACGCCGTGAGCGCGGAAGCCGTGTCGATCCTGGAGCGGGAGCTGCCGTTCGAACGCACGAAAGCCATCCTCGACCGCGCCTTGAGCCGGCGCCGTGTCCGGACGGCCTGCGCCTGCCTGGAGGCGATCGGCCGCGGCGCAGACGCTGCTGCCGTCGACATTCTGGCGAAGGCCTTGGAAAACGAATACGGTGAGCTGGCCCCCACCGCGGCCTGGGCCCTGGGAGCGACCGGCAGCCCGGCCGCCGAACCGCCGCTGATCGCGGCCCTCCAGCGCGAGGCGGAGGATCTCCTGGTCGTCGCGGCGAACGCGCTCGCCCGCGTGGGCTCGGTGGCGGCCGTGCTGCCGCTCAAGGAAATGGCCGACCGCTTCCGGCTCGGCGAAGCTCGCAAGGCCGCGCGCCAGGCGATCGCCCAGATCCAGTCCCGAGTCCAGGGGGCCTCGCCCGGCCAACTGTCGCTGGCCGGGGCGGAAGCGGGCCAGTTGTCATTGGCGCAGGCCGAGGAGGGCCAACTGTCGCTCGCCTCCGACCCGGCCGGCCAGCTATCAGTTTCCGATCACGAAGAGGTGTCCGGCGTTCTGCGTGTAGATCCTGCCGTCGGGCCCGATCGAGAGCGGCGTGTACGCGGCCCCGAGAGCCAGTAAGAGAAAGATCCGCTGCTTCTCCACTCCCCCCTGCGCGATGGCGTAAAGGTTGCCGTCCTCGCTGTTGGCGTAGACCACACCATTCTTATCCACCGCCGCCGCGTTGATGCACCATTCGAAGCCATCGGGATGATCTTCGACGCAGGTGAACGTTCCATCGGGTTTGCGCTGGCAGCTCTCGGTCGTGGTGTTGGCAAACTTCCACTCGGGCTCGAGGTCGGCGGAAAGCTGGGTGACATAGAACGGGCCGTTGCTGCTCGCCGGGCACCAGGTCGGATCGGTGCAGTAGGTCCCGAAGCCGTAATGGTTTTCCTTGAGGATGATCGAATACGTGCCGTCGTGGGTGTAGATGTTGGGCGTGACGTCCAATCCGAAATCGTAGCTGCCCTTGAAGCGCCCGCGCGCGTCGAACTTGAACATCTCGCCGCGGAACGAGTCGTACTCGGTGTAGGTGGCGAAGAGGATGCTGCCATCAGGGGCCACGACCGGCGCGTTCGTCCCGGGGTCGACGACCCGGCCCGCGGGCAGCTCGTTGGTGGCGGGATCGACGCCGACAGGAGCGCCCGACTTGCAACCGCCCGGCGCGCCGGTGGGCGGCAGGGTCGCGGTGCCGCAGCCGTCTTTCAAAAGGCCTCGCAACGACACCGCCCACTTGGGCGTCAGGTCCGGATTGACCGCCAGGAGGAACGAGTACCGGTCCGCCCGATGAGCACGGCTCGGTACATAAATGGTTCCGTCGAGCCCGATGCCCGGCGTCCCATTGACGCCGGGACGCTGCCCGCCGCAGGGAACGGTCGGCGGCACGGCCGTGGGGCTGGGAGGCCAGGGCAGAGCGGATTCCGGGAACTGGGTCTTGCAGAGGACGTTCGGGGCCGGCGCGCCGATCGCCAGCTCCGAGAAGCTCACCTTGGACGTCGAGCCGTCGGGCCGCACCTTGATCAGCCACGCGCCCCGGACGTCGGTCTCCCAGGGATTCGAACGCGCCAGGCGAAAAGCCTGGTAATAAAGGTTTCCCTGGGGATCGGCCACCGGCGCGCCGGCCGTGTACGTGTACCGGTCCAGACGATCGAAAGGATTGATGCGGGCAATCACCCGGCCGCTGCCGCGATCGAGCTTGAACAGGGTCCCGCCGGCGCCCGGCACATAGACATGGCCCTTGGTCAGAATGGCATGGAAGACCGGCTCCGAGGGCCCGAGAAAATTGAGCGCCGGCACCGGCGCGGGCTTCCAGTCGCTGGCGAAGCTCCACTTTTCGACCAGCTTTCCGCCCTGCCACTGGAGCCGCCGCTCGTTCCAGACCTGCGTGTTCCAGGTGTTCACGCCGCACGGCTCGTCGGTCATCCATCCGGGAGGATCGCAGGAGATGTAGGTGCCCGTCTTCCACTCCATGAACACGTCGTCGCCGTCGGCGAGCGGCACCTGGTAATGAGGTGTGAGGACGCCGAACTGCTCGGCCCGCTCCTGCTCGACAAAGGGATCGTAGACGAGGTCGGCATGCAGCCGGTTCAGGCTCTGGCCCGCGACGGGCGCCATTCCATGATGCCGGGCATCGCGGCCCCACTGGAGCCAGCCCCGTTGCGCGGCGGTGGGGGCCGTCAGGGCTCCCGCAACGAGGATCCATAGCAGTGTTCTTCTCATGACTGATTCTCCGGCCGATAATCCGGATGCTGCTCCAGGAACCGCTGCCAGCCCTGGCGCGGGCGGAAGAACGAGTTGAGCAGCGACGAGGCGCGATAGATGCCGTAGGGCACGATGTGGGCGCCGCCCTCGATCAGCTCGGGCTTCATCGCCGCGTGCATCTTCGGCAGCTCGCTCCAGTGCACTCCGGGCTGCTCGTGATGCTCGATGTGGAAGCCCGCGTTGAACATCGTCAGGTTGAAGAAATGAGAAAGGAACGTCGTCGTGTGGCTGTAACGATGCTCATCGGTGCCGCCGGCGTGCTGGGCGTACATCCCCATCCCCATGATGATTGATCCGCCGACCCACGTCGGGAAAAGCCACAACCCCAGGGCCATCCACGGATCGACGAAGAACGGGATCGAGAACGGCACCGCGAAGATGGCGAATTCCACGAGGAAGCGGCGCCGCACCGAGGCCGAGGCTTCGCAAACCTCGCGGGCGAAGTGATAGCCCCAGCGCCACGGCCAGTACAAAAGGACGTAGGTCCACATGCTCTCGTAGCGGCCGTCGGCCCGCCGCTGGGGCTGTACCCAGTCCCGATCCTCCCCCAGATGCGAGTGATGCACCGCCAGGTGCTTGTAGCGCCACCAGTAGGAGGGAATACCGCCCGGGACGGTCCACAGCCGGCCGAACCAGCGGTTCAGCGTGTCGTTCCTGAAGATCGGCTTGTGGGCATGGCTGTGGAAATTGATCCCCATGTTGATGCCGCCGGACCAGCCGAGCCACATCCCGGCCCCCAGCGCAAAGCCGAGCTTCTGCCCGGGCGTCACGAAGCCGGTGACCTCCGGGTGGAGCCAGAGCCAGAACGCGGAGCCGATGGCGGCGAAGTGCAGGAGGCAGAAGAGCAGGCCGTGCGCGTCCTCGGGGTGCGCAAGCCAGCGGCCGAACCAGGAGGGGGCGGTCACCAGGTCAGGAGGGCTCGGCCCCGTCCAGCGCTCGATGTAGGTCACGAGATGCAGCATGGCGATCGCGAGCGGCAGCGACAGCCAGGGCCCCCAGAGGAGCGAGCCCCAGATCGCGCCCAGTGCCAGGAGCACATAGAGCGAGCGAAATGCAGCGTAGCGCAGGAATCGGATCATAGGGGCCAATGATGCCATACGATCCCTTATGGGCTAAAATCAGAGTTCTCTCGACCTGAAAGGGGGCGGACCATGAGCGATCTCTCCCAAGCCGCAACGGTCACGACGGACGATCAACTCCCCCCGCTGGTCCAGGGCCTGCGGCAGCGCCACGCCGCACTGAGCCAACAGGACTCCCGGACCCGGCCTTTCGAGCTGCGCCTGCCGGACCGCTCGGCCTACGCGATCGGCGATATTGGCGGCATTGGCGAGCCCGCCTTCACCATCCGGATCGTCACCGACAAGGGCCTCGCCGCCATGTCGGCCTTCGACGAGCTCGCCGTGGCCGAGGCGTACATGGACGGCGACCTCGACATCGAAGGGGACCTGCTGACCGCCCTCAAGCACCGGCCCGTGCTCGGCGATCCCCACGCGCTCCAGTACCTTTATGCCACCTACGTCGCGCCGCTCCTCTTCGGCCAGACCAAGAGCGACAAGAAGTGGATCAAGAGCCACTACGACGTCGACCGCGAGTTCTTCCTGCTCTGGCTCGACAGCAAGCTGCGCGCCTACTCGCACGGCTTCTTCGAGGCCGACGACGAATCCCTGGAAGACGGGATGGTGCGCAAGTTCCAATACGCTTTCGACGCCTGCGGCATCAAGCCCGGCCAGCGGGTGCTCGACATCGGCGGCGGCTGGGGATCGTTCCTGCAATTCGCCGGCGAGCAGGGCGTGCGCGTGACCTCGATCACGATCTCCGACGAGTCCGAGAAGACCATGAAGGAGCTGATCCAGCGCCGCGGGTTCGACTGCGAGGTGGTCAAGGAGCACTTCTTGGAGTACCGCCCCTCCGAGCCGTTCGACGCCATCGTCAACCTCGGCGTCACCGAGCACCTGCCGGACTATCGCCGCACGCTGGCGCAATACGAGCGCATCCTGAAGCCCGGCCGCCGGGTGTACCTCGACGCCTACTCGGGCAGCAAGCACGGCATGCCTTCCTTCATCTCGAAGTGGGTGTTCCAGGGCAACACCTCGCCGCTCTGCCTGGAGAAGTACCTCGCGGAAGTGGCGCGCACGCCGTTCGAGGTGGTGGTGATCAAGAACGACCGCCACAACTACTTCCTGAGCTGCAAGAAGTGGGCGGAAAACCTGGAAGCGAAGCGCGACGAGGTCATCGCGCGCTGGGGCAAGCATCTCTACCGCCGCTTCGTCCTCTATCTCTGGTCGGCGGCCAACTCGTTCGAGAACGGCACGCTCTCCGCTCATCACATGATCCTTCAGTTGCCCTCGACCGGCAGCGCCCCGAAGGCGGGCATGGAGTCCTGGGCATGAATGAAGACGCCTTCACGGTAGCGCCCTACACGCCGAGCGAGGTCCGCTTCCACCTCGTCGGCGGCATGCTCAACGGCGCAGTCGTGCTGGCGGGTCTCGTCTGGCTGTTTTCCAACGATTCACCGGGCTGGCCCTGGATCCTCCTCGCGGTCTTGGCCGGCATGTACGCCGCCGACCTCGTCTCCGGCCTGCTGCACTGGGCGTTCGACACCTGGTTCGACGAAGAGATCACGTTTCTCCGCCGCATGGTGCTGCAGGTCCGCGAGCACCACGTCTACCCCAACCGGATCTTCCACATCAGTTTTCTCCACGATGCGGGCACGCTCTCCTGGATCGCGCTGATCCTGATCGTTCCGGCCGTACTGGGCGCTATTCTTTATGGCGGGCCGGTTGCGGCCTGCGCGGTGCTGGCCGCGGTGATCTTCGACGTCATGCTGGTCACCATGCTGGAGTTCCACAAATGCGGTCATCGGGCACGCCAGCCGCGCTGGATCCGCCTGCTGCAGAAGACCGGCCTCGTCCTTTCGACCCGGCATCACAGCCAGCATCACCAGGGAAACCACGATTTCAACTACTGCATCATCAACGGCTGGGCCGACCGGACGCTGGGCCGCCTCGGGCTCTTCCGTGGTCTCGAATGGATCATTGCCCGCCTGAGCGGCGCCCAGCCGCAGCGCAACGATCACGAATGGCTGCGCCGCTTCGGGCGCAAGGTGATCGGGCGCAGGGCATGAGCCGGCTCTCGGACTACGTCCAGAAGTGGCTCGCGGGAGATCTCGAGCTGGCGCCGATCACCGAATTCCTGGGCGTGCGGCCGGTGTCTCTCGGCGATGGTGAAGCCCGGATCGAGCTGACCGCCGGCAAAAACTTTCACAACGCCATGGGAACTGTTCACGGCGGCATCTTCTGCGACCTCGCCGACGTGGCCATGGGAGCCGCCCTCGCCACCGTCACCGCCGAGGGCGAGTCCTTCTCCACTCTTCAGCTCCACATGAGCTACTTCCTGCCTGTCGTGGAAGGGCGGCTCAAAGCCCATGCCCGCTTGGTCCGCCGGGGCCGGACCACCGCCCACCTCGAATGCGAGCTCGAAGATGGGGAGGGACGGGTGGTGGCGCGGGCTTCGTCGGTGTGCTCGATCCGGCAGGCGGGGTGAGCGCTTGCCGACCCTGTTCTCCGACACTAAGATAGAGTCGGCCGGGAAGGGGCAATGGACTCAACCACGCTGAGGCAAATTTTTGACAGGCTCGATCAGGCTCTCGAGCATCCAACGGAGCTGCTCATTCGAGGAGGGGCGGCCGTGCTTGCTCATGGCTTGGAGCAGCGCGTAACACTCGATATCGATGTCCTTCCGACCTCCCGCTTTGTCGAGGCGGATCTGCGCCGGGCGTGTGCCGCGGCAGAGCTAGGCTTCAACCCCTCGAACAAGGATTTCGCAGAACAGGACTACATCGAAGTCGCGCCCGAGGAGACGCTGATCCTCCCCCATCCGGATCCCGAGCGGAGCTACAACACGATCTTCCGCGGCCAACGGCTCACCGTGAAGACGCCTCCGGCTGCCGACCTCGTCATCGGCAAGCTGAAGCGGCTCGACCCTGACGATCTCTCCGACATCGCCTTTCTCATCGACCGGTTCCGGTTGACCGAAGCCGATCTCAAGGAATCCTTCGAGCGGCTGCCGGCTCGATTCAAGGCTGATCCCGTGGTGCAGGACAATCTCCGGTTTATCAAGGAGGACTACTTGTGATGGATGAACCGGCTGGACTGGGAGGCTGGCAGACGGTGCTCGATCGTATGTTCGAGGAGCTGCGCTCGGGATCTTCGCGGGCGGAGGCGTACTGGGCGCAGCAGCTCGCGTTCGGGCCGGTCTTCTTCCATGCCGTCGCCCTCGCCGTCCGCAAGGCTGCCATCGCGGAAGAGGACCTGGAGCATTTGCGACGGCTGCTCCCCATGGCTCTTTCCATGCTCGGCGCATTGCCTGACGGCTCTGCAGGGGACCCGGCCAGCCTGTACCTGCTTGCCCGCCGGCAGGGCCAGGTCCTGGCATGGGGCCGGCGCCGCCATCTTGCCCGTTTGGCTGCCCGCCTGGGTTTGGAGGCTTCCACACTATCCTACGAGCCAGTTCCTCGAAGATTCCAGCGCCCGTACGAGTTGATCGGCTGGCGTCCTCCCCAAGCCTGATCGATTCCTCACACTCTCTCGAGCAGCACGAGCCCGGAAACGGCGATAGCCCTCTCTAACCTTTCGGGGTAACAGCCGCCCGATCAGGCTCCAGAACCACGCACCCTTCATCGTCCGGTTGAGCCGCTTCGCCTCTTCCAAAAGCGACCGGTACTGCGCCTCGCGCCAGCCGTAGGGCCGGAAGAACTCCGTCCCCTCGGCGGGACCGAATCGGAAGGGGGCGCTCGCCAGACTCTTTCCCCAGGTCCGTTCCATCCGCTTGAGCAGTTGCGGGCTCGCCAGATCGATCATCCATTCCTGGAAGCTCGGCTGCGCGTGGAGATCGGTGGCGAGCGCCGCCACTTCCTCCGGAGCGAGATAGACGAGCAGCCCTTCGCTAAGCACCAGGGCGCGCGACGAGCCCGAGCCGAGCCGGGAGAACAGCTCCCGGCGCACCGCTGCGTCCGTCAGGTCGGCCGTCACCGCTTCGTACCGGCAGACGGGCTTCTCACCCTCCAATACCCCGGTCTTGTAGTTGAGGATGCCGGGCAGGTCGACGTCCACCCAGTGGAGGGACGGCGGCAATGGCATCCGCCAGGGGCGCGCGTCCAGGCCGGCGGCGAGGTTGACCACGAGATCGGCCTTCTTGTTCTCGACGGCTCGCGTCCGGGCGCGCGGTCTCCATGGCTCGGTAGACGGCTACCCAGCGCGCGGTGTCGGAAACATTCTCGATCGCCATGTCGGTTCTCCTATCGGTCCGACATTCTACGATCAACCCAGAGAAGCGCTGCGCCGCCCAAATTTTTTCCAGGCGGCACACAGCCGTTTTGGGCGGCATGGAATCTTTGCCGGCGTCCGCCGATTCATCCGGACAAGCCGGCGAGACGCCGGCGCTCCCAGCGAAAAGCGCACCCGGGGAAAGCGCGCCGCACCCGGTCAGGGCTTTCCGGATCGAAGACAACCGGTTCTACATCGCCCAAAATCTTTTTGGGCTGCACAGAAAAGTTTCTGGCGACGCAGAAGCGTTTTACGTCGGATCTAAGAAGCTCTGTGTCGCCCATATCGACAGGATATCCATCCTCCTGGTATCCTGCGTGCCAGATTCCCTACTTGCGACGTAAAAGGAGCTTGGGATGAGCTCGAACCTGCCGGTCGCCGAGATGGTCGCGCATCTGCAAAAGAAGATCGCGTACCACAAGGAGCAATTGGAGGCGCACGCCAAGCAGGAGGCGCTTCACGGAGAGAAGCGGGCGCTGCACGAGGCCGAGCATCGCAAGGCGGTCGAGCGGTGCGAGGCTCTCCAGGCGGCCTCGGCGGCGGCGGGCGAGCTTTTGCAGGACGTCAAGCCGGCGGCGGCGCGCCCGGCTCCCGCGCGCAAGGAGGTCAAGAGCGGCGGCTGGCATTGGATCGCCGACCTGCTGGAGCGCGTGATCGAGGCCAAGGCTCCCGGCGAGGTCTTCGGCGCCACCTCGCTCGTCGACGAGATCCTCGAGCGCTGGGGCTCGAAGCTGCGCGGCGGCATCGACATCCGAAGCGCTCAGACCACGCTCCGCCGCTGGGCCCGGGACGGCCTGCTCGACGTCGTCCGCGAAGGCCGCTCCCGCCACGAAGCGCTGTACACCCGCCCGCGGGAGTGATGGAATCCGCCAGGCGAGGAGGATGATCCGATCCGCCCGGACGGCTCTCGGACCGCTTGAAAGCCAATTGAAGGTGGCGCACCGGGTGCATGCACGCGGAGGAGGAGGTGGGACATGGCCGGCGAGCACATCGCAACGTATCTGAATGATCATCTGGCGGGCGCGACGGGGGCCGTCGAGCTCCTGGAGCACCTGGAGAAGGAGCATGCCGGCACGGAGGTGGGACGGCTCGCCTCCGAGCTGCGCGCCGACGTGGAGGCGGATCGCCAGACGCTCAAGTCGCTCATGGAACGGCTGGAGGTCTCCCGGAGCCGCACGCGCAAGGCGGCAGCCTGGCTCGGAGAAAAAGCCGCCGAGCTCAAGCTGCGTCTGGACGATCCGGCAGGCGGATCGCTGCGGCTGTTCGAATCCCTGGAGGTGCTGTCGCTCGGGATCGAAGGGAAGAGGTCGTTGTGGCGCGCCCTGTCCGCCGCGGCCGAGGAGGCGCCTCATCTCCGGGTGGCTGATTATGAAAGCTTGATCCAGCGCGCCGAAGCGCAGCGCAGCCGGGTGGAGACGGCGCGGCTGGAAGCCGCCAGAAGGACGCTGGCCTGAGATGGAAAATACCGATTCATTGCGTGTCGTAGGGATCGCCGGGAGCCTGCGCCAGGCCTCCTACAACAGGGCGTTGCTCCGGGCCGCTCAGGGGCTGGCGCCCGAGCGGCTGAAAATCGAGATCCATGACCTCGCCGGCGTGCCTCTCTACAACGAGGACGTGGAATCAGCCGGCGTGCCGCAGGCCGTCACCGACCTGCGGCAGGCCATCGCGGCCGCGGACGGCCTCCTGATCGCCACGCCCGAGTACAACCACGGCGTGCCGGGAGTCCTGAAGAATGCGTTCGATTGGCTCTCCCGGCCGCCGCGCAAGTCGGTCCTCCAAGGCAAACCCACGGCTCTCATGGGCGCGTCGCCGGGGACGACCGGAACCGCCCGCGGCCAGAGCCAGCTCCGGCAGTCTTTCGTGTTCACGGACACTCCGGCCATGCTCCAGCCGGAGGTGCTCGTCGGACGGGCGCACGAGCGCTTCGATGCCGAGGGCAACCTGACCGATCAAAAAGTACGTGATTACCTGGTCATGTTCCTGGAGCACTTCGTCGCCTGGATCGAGCGCTTGCGGCCCCCTCCGGCTCACTGACGCGGAGCGTTCAGCGTCTCCAGCTTCTTCCTCTGCTCGGCGAGGGGCGGCACGTTCCACTTCGCCCGCTCCTCGTCGGTGATCGAGGGCTCCACCTCCCAGAGGATCCACTTGCCGTCCACCTTCTTGAACTGGGTGCCGTAGAGCTGGGGCTTGCCCTGCCACATGAGGGAACGGTCCTTCGCCGCGGCCGCCAGCCATTTCGCTGCCTTGTTCTCCGGGTCGAGCTCGACGGCCTTCGTGGCCAGGCGGTGCGCCTCGTCGTACTCGGGCACCTCGGTGCCGTGCTGATAGACCATGGCCGCGTGGTAGTAGTCCGTGGAGGTGGTGGCGCCCCCCTTGTCCACGATCTCGCGGACCCGGGCGCGGCGCTCCGCATCCCGGTTCGACACGGCCTGCCAATCGATGTCGGCGTTCGGGCCCTCTTCGCGGTCGGTCTGGTCTTCGTTGTACAGGCGCTCGAGCTCGGGATTGTTCGCGGGGGCATTCGTCTGCGCCTGTAGGGCTCCCGCCATCAACAACACCAGGGTGACGGCCAGGACCAAGGCTCGCTGTCTCATTCGCTTATCTCCTTGGTTATAACGGTACCACGGCTCTCCGCCGCTATATACTCCACGCACAGCAGCATCACAGGACAACTCAATCTCGACCTGGAGGTCTCGCAAATGCGCAGCCGTGTCCTCTCCGCCGCCCTCTTGATACTGATGGGCGCCGCCGCGTCCGCCCAGAACATCCAGATTCAGAAGCTCGATCCTCCCCCCGGGAGCCGGGACATGGTGGAGACGATGATCAAAAGCTTCCGCTCCGCCTGCGCCAACCAGGACGTGGCGACGCTCACGGTCTGCTCGACGAGCGGGGACTGCACCACGCTCAACCAGCCCTGCTTCCCCTACCGCTGCGATGCCCAGGCTCACACCTGCGCGGCCGGATGCTCCTCGACCGATCAGTGCTGGACCGGGACCGTGTGCTCCGAGGCACGCTGTGTGGTCCAGCGCGCCTGGTGCGAGGGCGGGCGATACCTGAAGAACACCGCGGGCGCGGTGACGGACTGCTGGCCCTACTCGTGCGATGAGGCCGCCGCTCTGTGCCGGACCCGCTGCACCGTGAGCACGGACTGCGCGAGCGAAAAGAACTGCCGCCCCGAGAGCGGCCAGTGCTCGACGAGCTAGCCAGTCAAGGCGCCACGTCGACTTCGGCGGTGGTGATCTTGCCGCTCAGCGGATCGAAGAGCGTGGCGATGAGATGCTGCTCGATCCGGCGCAGCTTGACCCGGGTATCGTAACGGATGTGCCCCCCGCCCGCGGGCGGGGGCGTATCGAAGGAAAGGTGAAGCGGGATCATGGGCACGTCGGACCGGTCGCCGTGCTCGTCCATGGCGGCGAACCGCAACTCCAGATCGGTGGAATACTTGCGGTCGACCGGCAGCACCGTGATCGAGCTCAGAGGAATGGCGAGGCTGACCGGAACCTCCATCTCCTTGCGCCCGGAGCGTGCCGGCTTTCCAACCTCCATCGGCATTTTCGCCGTGCCCGCGCCGCCGAAAAGCAGGGCTTGCTCGACCATCATGGTGACCTCTGTCTGGCGCGACATGTCGAGCACACCGTTGCGCGACCGGACCTTCAGCCCGGGGCGCAGCACCTCGACCTGCATCCGATGGCGCTGGTCGTTCTGCCGCCAGGAGGGGCTGACGCCGAGCCAGTAGTACGAGCGCGTGTCGGCCTGCGCGCGGCTGAGGGCGTTACGGCGCCCCGCGTTGATCAACGCCAGTCCGCCGGTGCGGGATGCGATGTAGGTCAGGGCGGAATGGATCTCGTTCTCGCGCACGTCCCACTCGCCGAACGAGGAGACCGCGGACGAGGCATCCGGCCCGACCGCCTCGAGTCCGGGCACGTCGACTGGATAGATGGTGTAACCCAGCCGGTTGGCGGTGTCGGTGAGCGGCGCGAAGTGCTCCTTGTGCCAGGGAAGGCGGGGATCGTAGACCGGGCCGAAAGAGTTGCTCGCATAGCCCGAGGCAGAATAGGGCCAGCCGCCGGCCAGGAGCAGCATCACCTTGCGTCCCGGGGCCGAGGCGAAGGCGCGCAACGTGGAGACCGCTGCCATCACGGCCCGTTCGAGCCGGTCCGTCACCTGCTGTGTGTAGGCGATCTGGTCGAGGTCCAGCGGGCGCGTGCCCGCGCCCCCCGGCGAGACATCGGGAGCGTTCCCCACCGTCCCGACGGCGGGAAGGTTGGTGCTCAAGCGGCGGGAAGACTCCATGGCGTTGAGCTCTGCCTTCTGCTCGATCCCATGCGCCTTGCGGGCCATCGCCGCATCGAGCGCCGACGTCAGCTCTGTGGCAGAACCCGACCAGGGAGAAAGCCTCTCCAGGCGCTTGCCATCGTAGGCGACGATCGCCATGCGGTCTGCCGGGCCCAGCCGGGCGACCTCTGCTTTCAAGGACTTGAGCACTTCGTCGCGGCGGACACGGAGCGAGAACAGGTCGTCGATGAACACCAGGTAGCTCGTCCCGACCGCGCCGCCATCCGCCAGGGCCGGAGGGGCGGCCGGCGCCGCTCCCGTGGCGGCATCCGCGACGAGCGCCTGCCCTTCCCGCACCTCCGTAAAGTAATGGATCGGCACCTCCTTGCCGTCGACGAGCAGCCGGAAATCACCGCGCTGCAGGCCTTGCACCCGCCGGCCTTCGGCATCGGTGACCGCCACTTCGAGGTTGACGACCCGGACTTCAACGACATCGCCAAAGGCGCTGACGGGCTCGGCGGTCTGGGCTGAGGCCGGCCGGAAAGAGGCGATCAAGCCCGAGGCGAGAAGAATGGCGGTTCCGATCCTGCGCATGTCTCTCCTCTCGTGGAATTCAAGCTGTCTCTGCACACGAGTGTAGCTCGCTGGAGAACCATTTCGGGTGATGGCCACGGTTTCCTGCCGTCCACTCTCTCCGACAGGGGTGTATGCTTCTTCATACGCTCACCGCGGCGGAGGAAAGGGCCTCCGGAGACGGAAAGCTCTTGTTTTCCGCAGCTTGCGCCTTTCCCACAGCAGACGGGGGCGCGGCACCGGGCTTGCCCTTTAAGACGCATGACTGCGCTGGGCAATGCGGCCCGGGGTGGACGTGGAGACACCGACGTCATGCGACCCGTTCGCTTCCCATCGATGCTCGCCGGGGCCTTGATGCTCCTGTGGGCTCTCGCGGTCTCCGCGGATTTTCCCGAAGAGCCGGTCGCGGTGGAGCCTGCCAGCTTCAGGATCGAGACCATCACGGTCGAGACCCCGCGCAAGGCCTCGGCGGGCATCATCGAGTCCGAGACGCTGCTCAGGGAGGGCGGGACCTACAGCGAGGACGACCTGCGCCGGGCGGTCGCGCGGGTCCACCGCCTGCCGTTCGTGCTCGACGCCACCTTCTCTCTGCGCAAAGGGAGCGAGCGCGGCGCCTACGAGCTGGTCATCCAGGCCAACACGGCCCGCTGGTTCTTCTTCGACCGGAGCATCCACTTCGCGCAGTTCGACCAGATCTATACCCTCGCCGAGTTCGGCGACGGCAACGAGTCCGCCTGGAGCCACTCCGGCCTGATCGGAGGGCGGATGTTCACCGGCCGCTCCGGAGTCGTCTACGGCAGCCTGGGATTCCAGAACGATCTCGCCAGCTCCGCGAACGGCTACCAGATCGGCTACACCCAATACAACCTTTTTGGCCGCGGGATCGTCGCCGATTTCTCCTACGCGAGGCACGACTGCTGCTCCACGGACGTCCTCCCCTTCGGCATCGATCCCCAGCTCTCATCCTGGGATTGGGAGGACGACGAGCAGGCCTCCCTGAAGCTGGCGGTCCCCCTGGCCCCGCACCGCTCCCTCCAACTCGGCTGGACCGAGCGCAGCGGCCGGGCCGACGACCACCGGCAGGTGCTCGAACCGTTCTGGGGTACGGTGCACGACGACGTCTTCGACGGCATCCAGGACTCCCGCCATCTGGAGGCGCGCTGGGTGCAGGACACCAGCGACGATCCGATCCTCCCGAGCCGCGGCACCGTCCTCTCGACTGGCCTGGAGTACGACTCCTACCGGGTCGAGGATCTGCGCGCGCACCGCGACATCCGCGGGCCGGAGGGTTTCTTCGTGCCGGCCGGGGACGTCGACCTCCCGAGCTTCGACGGCGAGCAGCTCCTCGCCACGGCCTCGGCGATCCGCAACTGGTCGGTGACCCCGCGGCAGTCGGTCTCGGCCGGCGGGCAGGTCTCTGTCGGACGCTCGCAGTTGACCGGCCTCACGATGGACGACCGGCTGCAACCGGAAACTGACCTGGACCTCTACGGCATCTCGCTCCGGGCGCGGCATCTCCTCCGTCTCTGGGCGATGCGCGAGACGGGCAACCTGGCCGATCTCTACCTGGACACGACCCTCACCTACGGGATCGAGGCCAGCGCGCCACGTCTCGGGCTGCGGAACAACCCGCTGGAGCGGTTCGACCTCACGACCGGAGTGATCTTCCGCACTCCCTGGGGTCGCCTGCGGCTGGCCTTCACCTACCTGGATCTGGGAGAGTTCCTGCGATGAGGCGCGCCGCCGCGTTTCTTTGGCTCGGGCTCGGTCTCTTCTTGATTGCCGCCCGCGTGGCCGCGGCGGGAGGAGGACCGGCCCTGGAGCGGAGCGCGGAAGGCGTCGCCCTCACCCGGCTTCCTCCCCTGCTGCGCAACGGGGAGGTGCGCGAGCATCTGGGGACCGGGCTCACCACCACCCTCGCCTTCGAGGTCCGTCTCGGCGGCGGCAAGGCGCGGGGCGGAGCCCGGATCGACATCCGCTACGAGCTGTGGGACGAGATCTGGCTGGTCACCCGCGCCGACACCCTGGGCCGGACCCAACGGGCACGGTTCCCCTCCTTCGAGCAGCTCGAGACCTGGTGGCGCGACCTGCGGCTGGAGGTCCTCCCCGCCCGCACCATTCCCGGTCCGGCCGAGGTGAGGCTGCGGGTGATTCCATTCTCTCAGTCCGAGCAGCTCGACGCCCAGCGCTGGTTCAGCCGCAGCCTCGCGGCGCAACCTTCCGATAGCGCCGGTGCCGTGTCGGGCCTCCTGGAAGAGCCCTCGGGCGATCTTTTCAACCTGCTGCTCGCGACCTCCATCGGCCGGCCCGCGCTGCAGGAGTACGAGTGGAAGCTCGCCGTGCCACCGAGGGCAAAACATTGAGCTGGCGCTCCACCGCCGCCACTCTCGGCGGGATGGTGCTGGCCGCGGCCGCGGTCCTCTTTCTTTTCGAGAGACAGCTCTCCACGGCCTGGTTCCGATTGGGGCTCCAGCCCGAGGTCATCTCCGCTCTCGAGGGATCGCAGGAGGATCGCAGACAGCTCGCCCGCCTCGATCCGCAGCGAGAGACGGAGTACCGCGGCCGCTTCGAGGAGGACCAGGCGCTGCTCAACCGGCTGCGCATCCTGGAGCACAACAGAAAGGAAATCCTGCGGCGCTACGAGATGATCCTCCTCATGGTGGTGGGCGGCGTGCTGGCGGCCGCGGGCGGGGCCCACCTCGTCCGTCAAGGCCGGCGCGAGCGGCGGATCGAAAGGCTGCGCGAGGCCCTGGTGCAGCTCTCCGCCGGCCAGGAAAACGTGGATATCGGCGACCAGGGGAAGGACACGATCGGGCGGATCGCCGCGATGATCGAAGAGACCTCCCGGGTCATGGCGCGCGACCGCAGGCGGCTGGCCGCGCTGCAAAACCTTTCCATGTGGCAGGAGACGGCGCGCCGCCACGCGCACGAGATGAAGACGCCGCTCACTGCCGCCCGGCTGGAGCTCACCCGTCTGCGCGAAATGGTGAGCGGCGAGAGCAAGCAGGCCGTCGAGAGCCTCGGCGAGGAGCTGGACCGCCTGGGCCGCTTCACCCGCGAGTTCACCTCGTTCGCGCGCCTGCCCAAGCCGCGGCTGGAGGTCCACGACCTCGGCGCCGTGGTCTCCGAGTTCGCCTCGACCTTCGATCTCGCCTGGCCGTCCCTGGCGCTGCGCGTCTCGGCGTCGGGGCAGTTCCTCGCGGCTGTCGACCGCGAGCTGCTTCGCCAGACGCTGGTCAACCTGTGCGACAACAGCGCTCACGCGCAGGCCCGGACGGTCAACTTCCAGGTGGGCAGGAACGGGACCGGAATCTACGTCGAGGTCACGGACGACGGGCCGGGCATCGCGCCGGAGATCCGCGGCCGGGTCTTCGAGCCCTACGTCACCACGCGCAAGGTCGGCGAGGGCATGGGCCTCGGCCTCGCGATCTCCAAGAAGATCCTGCTCGATCATGGCGGGGATCTGGAGCTGGTGAAGACGTCCGAGGCCGGGACGACGTTCCGGATAACCTTGCAACAGGGAGAACCATGACCCAGCTCCTGATCGTCGAGGACGACGAGAAGATCCGCGCCAGCCTGCTGCTCCAGCTCCGCGAGGAGGGCTTCGCCCCCACCTCCGTCACTTCAGCGGAAGAAGCGCTCGCGATGCTGGAGCCTGCCCGCTCCCCTCTTCCGGACCTGCTGCTGCTCGACGTCCGGTTGCGCAAGATGAGCGGGGTCGAGCTGGTGCGGCGGCTCAACGAGATCGGACGGCTCCCGCCCACGATCATCATTTCAGGGGAGGCTTCGATCAGCGAGACGGTCGAAGCATTGCGGATCGGCGTCCACGATTTCATCGAGAAGCCGTTCACCCGCGAGCGCCTTCTGCAATCGATCAGGAATGCGCTGGAGCGCGAGGCGCTGCGGCGCGAGGTCGCTTCGCTCAAGGCAGACCTCGGAGGGGAGCCCGAGATCCTGGGCAGCTCGCCCGCGCTCGAGGAGCTGCGCCAGCGGATCGCGCAGGCGGCGCCCACGGACGGACGCATCCTGATCCTCGGCGAGAGCGGCACGGGCAAGGAGCTAGTGGCCAGCGCGCTCCACCGGCAGAGCCGGCGCAGCCATCGCCCGTTCATCAAGATCAACTGCGCGGCTATTCCGCCCGACCTGATCGAGGACGAGCTGTTCGGCCACGCGCGCGGCGCCTTCACCGACGCCAAGACGGCCAAGCCGGGCCTGTTCGAGGAGGCGGACGGCGGCACGCTCTTCTTCGACGAGATCGGGGACATGGAGCTGTCGGTCCAGTCGCGCCTTCTAAGAGTGCTGGAGGATGGACGCGTGCGGCGGATCGGCGAAACCAGGGACCGCCAGGTGGACGTGCGGGTCATCGCGGCGACCCATCGCGATCTGGAAGAGTCAGCACGCGCCGGGCGTTTCCGCGAGGATCTCTACTTCCGCCTCGCCCACCTCCCTCTCTTCGTG
>DATLNC010000032.1:0-12428 GCA_035536935.1 Thermoanaerobaculia bacterium | reverse complement strand
TTCGGTTTCCGCCGGCCTCGACTACCCGGCGGTCGGGCCCGAGCACGTCTGGCTGCGCGACGCGGGGCGGGTCGAGTACACCTCGGCGACGGATGACGAGGCGATCGCCGCCTTCCACCTCCTGGCGCGGACCGAGGGCATTCTCCCTGCGCTGGAGAGCGCGCACGCCATTGCCGAAGTAGTCAAGCGGGCGCCGCGCCTGACGCCACGGCGGATCATCCTGGTCAACCTGTCCGGCCGCGGCGACAAGGACGTGGAGTCCGTGATCGCCTGGGATAAACAGCATCCGGAGCAGCATACAGAGGAGCACGCGGAGAGCGCCGAGCCGGCGCCTGCGGGAGGAAAGCGATGAGCGCGATCGACGACGTCTTCGCCAAGTGCGCGGGGGAGGGGCGGGCGGCTTTCATCCCCTTCCTCATGGCCGGCGATCCGGACCTGGACGCCACCGCCTCGTTCCTGGACGCCCTGGCCGCGGGAGGGGCCGACGTCATCGAGCTGGGGGTCCCGTTCAGCGATCCCATAGCTGACGGGCCGACGAACCAGCGGGCCACCGTGCGGGCCCTCGCCGCCGGCACCAAGCTTTCGAACATCCTCGAGCTGGTAGCCCGGCACCGGGACCGGCTGGGCGTCCCGATCGTGCTCTTCACCTACTTCAACCCGGTCCACGCCCGCGGCATCGAGCACTTCGCCGAGCAGGCCGCCTCGTCCGGGGTGGACGGCGTGCTCTGCGTGGACGTGCCCCCTGAGGAGGGGGAGCGCGAGCTGGTGCCCTGCCTGCGCGAGCACGGGGTGGATTCGATCTTCCTGCTGGCGCCCACGAGCACCCGCGATCGGGTGAGCCGCGTGTCCCGCATCTCGTCCGGCTTCGTCTACTACGTCTCCCGCACCGGCGTCACCGGGGAGCGCACCGCCCTGCCGTCCGACCTCGTGCGGGACGTCAAGCGCCTCCGCAAGAAGCTCGACCAGCCGCTCGCCGTAGGCTTCGGCATCTCCTCGCCGGCCCAAGTGGCAGCGGTGGGCGAGGTGGCCGACGGCGTGGTCGTGGGCAGCGCCCTCGTGCGGCTGGTCGAGGAGAACCTGTCGATCGGACGCGGCGGCTTGGCCACGCTGCTGGAGAACCGGGTGCACGAGCTGTCCGCCCCCCTGCATCGGGGCGCTGAGAGGAAGCGAGCATGACCGTGCGTCAAGTGGCCGCGACGGTCCACGGCCGCTATCTCCTGGAAGCTCCGGCTGAGGTCGAGAGAGCGCCGCTCCTCGTGGGGTTTCACGGCTACGGCGAGAATGCCGAGCGGCACCTGGAAGAGCTGCGCCGCATCCCCGGCGCTGGGCGCAGTGTGCTCTGTGCGGTGCAGGCGCTCCACCCGTTCTACAACCGGACGGGCGAGGTGATCGCCTGCTGGATGACCCGGCTCGATCGCGAGCAGGCGATCCTCGACAACGTGCGCTACGTGGCGAGCGTGGTGGCGAGCGTCAGGCAGGAGCTCCCTGTCTCGGAGCGGCTGGTCTATCTCGGGTTCTCCCAGGGCGCCGCGATGGCTTACCGCGCCGCGGCCGGGGCGGGCCACCTCTGCCAGGGGCTGATCGTGCTGGGGGGCGACGTGCCGCCGGAGCTGGAGCAGCAGGACCTCTCCCGGTTCCCTCCGGTGCTCCTGGGGCGCGGCACCAGCGAGGAGTGGTACGACGCGGCCAAGATGGAGCACGACGTCGAGCTGCTCCGGGCGAAGAGCGTGGACGTGCGCCCGGTGATCTTCCAGGGCGGCCACGAGTGGACGGACGAGTTCCGGGCGAGAGCGGGGGAGTTCCTGCGGGAAGTCACGATGCCCGCGTCCTGAATCCTCCCCTACAAAAGAAAAAGGACGCCCGACGAGCGGACGCCCCTTCCATATCTCGATTTGGTCTGAGCTTACTGAGCCGACGGGGTGGACATGTCGGTGCCCATCGGCTCCGTGGTCATGTCGGTGGTCATACCGGTGTCCATGGGCTCCGTGGTCATACCGGTATCCATGGGCTCCGTGGTATCCGTGGTGGCGTCGGTCATCGGGGTTTCACCACCCTCCATGCCGTCATCCTTCTTACAACCGACCATCGGGACCAGCAACATCGCCAGCAGGCACAGGATCGACAGGTGTACGAACAGCTTCTTCATGTTTGTGTTTCTCCCTTTGAAATGGAACTGGATTTAAGACTACCAGGGTGACTTTACGTCTTGTCACCCACCTTGACCAGGTTGATGACTCGCCTGACGCCTTCCGTCTCGCGAGCCAGTTGCTCAGCCTTGGTGCGCGCCTCTTCCTTCTCCACGCGCCCCTGGAGGGTTACCACGCCCTCGTTGGTGTCCACATCGATGTTGAACGGGTTGATGTCACCGTCCGCCGCCAACTTCGACTTCACCGTGGCCGTAATGGCAGCATCGTCGACCTTGGTTCCGGCAGTGTTGGTCGAGCTGCAAGCACCCAGAGCCAATAGAATCGCCAGCGTGCAGCAGACGAGCGTGGCCCGAAGCATCATTTTGTTCATGTTCATCCTCCTCCTCGGTTAGACCTATGTTCTTTGTCCGTTGTTGGTGGTCTGTGGCTCAGACCCTCCCGCACATGCCATACCTGCACTAAAGCAGAATTTGTGCCACAGCCCTCCTCCCAGGTCTTTACCAAGTCGTCGGACGACGCGGGAGTATACATCCTCCCAGCGAGCCTCTCAAGAGGGGTTTTTTTCGGCAGTTTGCATCGCATTCGCGGGAACCGCGACAGTCTAATCCGCCAGGCGGTACTGGTTCAGGCGGTTGTAGAGGGTCTTCAGGCTGACACCGAGGATGTCGGCCGTCTTCCTCTTGTTCCCTCCGTACGCCTCCAGCGTCGCCATGATGAGCCGTTTCTCGACATCCTCGATGGAGGAGCCGACCTGGAAGTGGAGGCTCCGCTGGAACCCGGAGTCGCCTCCCACCTCGCGGGGCAGGCTGCGCGGGGTAATCTCCTGGTCGGCCATGATGAAGGCGCGGTGCACCACGTTCTTGAGCTCGCGCACGTTGCCCGGCCAGGAGTGGCCGCGCAGCCGCTCCATCGAATCCTCGGTGAACCGCTTCGAGGATGCCTGCCGCTCGTTGAGCTGGCCGAGGAAATGGTCGGCGAGGAGCTCCACGTCTTCGTTGCGCTCGCGCAGCGGCGGCATGTGAATCGGGAACACCTGCAACCGGTAGAGCAGGTCCTCGCGCAGCTTGCCGTCCGAGACCGCCTTGTGGGGGTCGCGGTTGGTGGCGGCGATGACCCGTACGTCCACCTCGACCGGCTGGTCGCCGCCGATCCGGTTCAGCTGGCCGGTCTCGAGCACGCGCAGGAGCTTGACCTGCAGCTCGATCGGCATCTCCGTGATTTCGTCGAGGAACAGGGTGCCCATGTGGGCGCGCTCGAAGTAGCCCTTGTGCCGCCGCGCCGCGCCGGTGAAGCTCCCGCGCTCGTGGCCGAACAGCTCGCTCTCGATCAGGGTAGGCGAGATGGCGCCGCAGTTGAGCGGCATGAACGGCGCCTTGGAGCGCTTGGAGATGATGTGCAGCGTCTGGGCGGCCAGATCCTTGCCGGTGCCGCTCTCGCCGATGAAGAACACCGAGGCGTCGGTCGGCGCCACCCGGGTGATCATCTCGTAGACCGCCTGCATGGGCTGCGACGCGCCCAGCAGCAATCCCAGCCGGTCGCTCTCCTGGGTCTGCTCCTGCTGCGTCCCCACGGCCGGGGTGGGCTGGATGCTCGCTACGTTGGCGAGGATGCTCTTCAGGCGCCCGATGTCCAGCGGCTTGGTCAGGTAGTCGCTGGCCCCCAGGCGCAGCGCCTGCACCGCGCTCTCCACGTCGGCGTGCCCGGTCATCAGCACCACCTCGGTGGAGGAGCCGATCTCCAGATCCTTGAGCAGCTCGATGCCGCTGCCGTCCGGCAGATAGAGATCGATCAGCGCCACGTCGGGCGTTCGGTGACTGACCTGCGCTCTCGCGTCGCGCAGCGTGCAGGCCGTGTTCGTGGTGAACCCCTGGCCTTCAATGAGCTCGGCGAGCGCAGAGAGGAAGTTCGGATCGTCGTCGACCGCTAGAGCATGTGGCATTTCGTCTATCCCTTGTTTCCGGCAGCGGTCAATTCTATCTCATATGACTGGGGAGCATCGCCGGGCCGGACTTCTCCCCCTTGCGAGGCCAGGATCCCGCGTGCCACGTGGAGCTGGGCGAGCGCTCCGGCAGGGGAGAACCGGATGTCGAAGCCACCGCTCCCGGCACTCCCCGATGCTGCCGAGGAGCCGGGCGGAGTCCCGGCTACCCGCATCCAGGCCCGGTCCCCGCGGCGCTCCAGCCGAAGCTCCAGCACTCCTTCCTTCGGCACGTCCGTGAGGGCCGCGAGGCTCAGGTGCAGCAGCGTCTGGCGGAGCAGGTAGCGGTTCACCTCGACCGGGACCGGCGACTCCGGAAGCTGCAGCCGCACCTGTACCTGCTGCTTGCGCGCCGGGCCGGTGAGCAACACGGACAGCTCTTCCATCAGCTCGCGCAGGTCCAGGTTCTCGGTGCGGTCGCCCCGGGGGGAGATGTGGGCGATGAAGATTTCCATCTCCTTGTGCAGCCGGTTGAGCTCCTCCTTGAGCACGTTCACGTAGCGGAGCTGGCGCTCGCGCCCGCCTGGCTCGGCCCCCTTGCCGGAGGCGATCGTCTCCTTGAGGATCTCGATGTTGAAGACCATGGCGTTGATCGGCGCCCGCAGGTCGTGGGCGACCGCCGGCGTGATGTTCGTCAGGGAGCGCATCAGCGCGCTGAGGCGAAGGTCCGACTCCAGGGCCTCGACGGCCCTGGCATCCTGGACGAGCAGCACGCCGCCATCCCCGCGCAAGTCGAAGAGCCGGCGGGCCGCTCCGTCTCCAGGGAGGTCGAGGACGGTCTGCTGATCTCCTCCGTCCCAGAGGCCCTGGGCTTCCAGTCGGGGGCGGAGCTCGCTCCACGCGCGCTCCAGGTCGGCCCGGTCCGGACAGCCGAGCAGGTCCATGGCCCGCTGGTCGGCGGAGGCGATGCCGATACTGCCGCCCGTCCGCAGGACGACGACGCCGGGAGTAAGGGCCCCGGCAAGGCCACCGGTCTCGGTACGCCGATCGGACCGGGGCTGATTTTCGATCGCATTCATTAGTGGTTCTCCGCTCGCGGGTTCTCCGCACTCGATGACTTTATATGGGCTCGCTGGCGAGGGCGCAAGTCCCGCCGGCGCCCCCGGCAGGGAAGATGGGTTGAAAGTCGTGGTCACTGCCGGGTCCGCTCCAGGCGAAGGGTCCGCTCCGGACCCTCGTCGAGCGCCCTGGCAAGGAAGGACTCGGCCCACCAGAAGATATCGTGCCGGCGGACCTCTTCGCGCAGGTTTCGCATCCGCCGGCCGCGGTCGCTCTCCGCCATCCGCAACGCCTTGTGGAGGGTGCGGGCGGTGGAGGTGGCATTGTGCGGGTTGACCAGCAGCGCGCCCTGGCCGAGCTGGACGGCGGCGCCGGCGAACTCGGAGAGCACCAGCGTCCCCTGCTCGTCGACGCGGGCCGCGCAGTACTCCTTGGCTATCAGGTTCATCCCTTCCCGCAGCGGCGTGACCAGGGCCACGTCCGCGGCGCGGTAGTGGGCCAGCAGCTCGTCCGGAGCCAGCGTGCGCTGTTGGAAATGGACGGGGATCCATCCCGGGCGGCTGAAGCGGCCGTTGATCTCACCCACCTGGCGTGCGATCTCGCACCGGAGCTCCCGATGGCGAGGCAGGTCCTCGCGGCTCGGCAGCAGCACCTGGATCAGCGAAACCCGGTCGTGGAGCTCGGGACGGCGCGCGAGCAGCTCCGCGAATGCCTGAAGCTTCTCGGGGATTCCCTTGGAGCGGTCCAGGCGGTCGATCCCGAGGACGAGGCTGCGGCCGCCGTGCAACTCGCGCAGGCGCGCCGCGGCCGCGCCGATCTCGGGCAAAGCGGCCCGCTCCGCCACGCTGTGGAAGTCGACGCCGATCGGGAAGGCACCCGCCCGGATGTCCTGGCGTTCCACCGGGGCACCCAGCGAGTGTGCGCAGTCCAGGAAGTTCTGCAGATCGCGCGGGGTCTGGAATCCGAGCTGGTCATAGGCCAGGAGCCCCCGCAGCAGCCGCTCCCGCCAGGGGAGCTTGAGGAACAGGTCCGCCGACGGGAAGGGGAGGTGGAGGAAGAAGGCGGTGCGGCAGGGGACGCGCAGGGTCCGCAGCTCGGCCGCCACGTTCATCAGCAGGTGGTTGTGCACCCAGAGGAGATCGGACTCCCTCCCGGTGCGCGACGTTGCAGACATGGCCTTGGCCGCGGCGCGGGCGAACTTCCGGTTCACCCGCCGGTAGGCCTGCCAGGCCGCGGGATCGAACCTGCACTCCAGGGACTGCTCGTGAAACAGGGGCCAGATGATCCCGCCGCCGAAGCCGTCGTAGGCCCCGCGCACGTCCCGGGCGCTCAGGGAGACGGGCCGCATCGACGAGCCTCCGGCCTGGATGGCGCCAGCCAGGATTTGCGGGTCCGGAGCGATCTCCTCGGTCACTCCCGGCCAGCCGATCCAGACGCCGCGGCGCTCCCGCAGCACGGGATTGAGCGCCGCGACCAGCGCCCCGTGCGCACGATCAGCCCGCCAGCCTTCGCCCTCCTCGCGGGTGAGGCGGATCGGAAGCCGGTCGGATACGACCAGCACCCGGCGCTGCGCGAGCGGTGCCGGCGGGGGTGGAGCCAGCTCCGGCAGTCTCTGAGCCGGAGATGGTTGGATGGATGGCTTGGTCATGAGAACGGTTCTTCGGGCCTCTTCTCCATGTGCAGGGTGCAGGGTGCAGGGTGCATGCCACTCCCATGCCCGTGCTCCTGGGCACGCGGGATGCAACGGGTTCGAAGCGCAGGGCGGCTTATGGGAGAAGGCCGGGGACGAATAACCGCCTGTAGTTCTTACACCTGGACCGACTCACACAGGCAAGGATGACCATGCCAGCAGCAGCCCTCGAAGAAGCTCTCGAATCTGCAACCAGCCCTGACAGCGGCCTCACCATCGCGGTCTACGTGGACCCGGAGGAGAGCGCCAAGGCCGCCGGCCTGCGCTACGTCTCGGACGACATGCCGGGTATCCGGCGCCGCAAACGGGGCAAGGGGTTCACCTTCCTCGACGCCAAGGGGAACACGGTGAGCGACGCCCGGACGCTGGAGCGCATCCGCAAGCTGGCGATCCCGCCGGCCTGGACCGACGTCTGGATCTGCCCTGCCGCCAACGGCCACCTGCAGGCGACCGGCCGGGACGCCCGCGGGCGCAAGCAGTACCGGTATCACGCGGACTGGCGCAACGTCCGCGACGAGACCAAGTTCGGCCGGATGATAGCCTTCGGCGACGCTCTGCCGAAGATCCGCGAGCGCGTGGAGCGGGATCTGTCTCTGCGCGGGCTGCCGCGCGAGAAGGTGGTGGCCACGGTCGTGCGCCTCCTGGAGTCCACCCTGATCCGCGTCGGCAACCGGGAGTACGCACGCCAGAACGGCTCGTTCGGCCTCACCACCCTGCGCGATGGCCACGTGGACATCGACGGCTCCAAGCTGCGCTTCGAGTTCCGCGGCAAGAGCGGCAAGGACCATTCCGTCGAGTTCCAGGACCGGCGTGTGGCGCGCATCGTCAAGCAGTGCCGCGACCTGCCCGGCCAGACGCTCTTCCAGTACCTCGACGAGGCCGGGGAGCGCCAGAAGATCACCTCGGAGGACGTCAACGCCTGGCTCAAGGAGACCAGCGGCGAGGACTTCACGGCCAAGGACTTCCGCACCTGGGGAGGCACGGTGCTGGCCCTCTCCTCCCTGCTGGAGGTGGGCATGTGCGAGTCGGAGAAGGAGGCCAGCAAGGCCGTGGTCAACACGGTCAAGCGGGTATCCGAGGATCTCGGCAACCGCCCGGCCATCTGCCGCAAGTACTACATCCATCCCGTGGTGATCGAGACCTTCGTGGAGGGGAAGCTGGCGGAGGCCCTGGAAGAGGCGGTGGAGGATTCCCCTGGCGACGACGAGGGGAACGGCCTGAGGAAGCTGGAGGCGCAGGTGCTCGGGCTGCTGCGGGGGAAGGGTACTGCAGGGGAGAAGGTGAACTGACCTCCTCCCCCCGAGGCCTTACTTCGCCGCGCCCGCCTTGCCGTTCAGGATGCTGTTCAGCCGCGTCTCGGGCGACTGCCAGTCATTGCGGCTGATCCGGCCCACTTCCTTGCCATCGACGAAGACGATCCCGGTGGGCACGCCGTCCACCCTGTACTTCTTGGCCTCGGGGTCGTTCCCGAAGCGCTGCGGCAGGCCGTAGTACTCGAACTGGATCGGGGCTCCCTTGAGCTCCTCCTCGACCCGCAGCAGGTAGGGCAGGTGCTCCTTGCAGTGCGGGCACCAGGAGCCGAAGAAGACCTTCACCTTGACCGGCCTGGCCCTCTTCTTGAGCGCGGCCACGGCCTGGGCGTTCGGCTTGTAGCCGCGGGCGCCCACCATGTACTCGGGGCTGTGGTTCTTGAGCGCCGGCGCCTTCTGGAGACCGAGGAGCGGCGGGTTGGGGCTGAGGCTGCCCCTGCGGCCATCCGAGGTGAAGAGCACCTTGTCCCCTTCGAGCTTGAACTGCCCCTGCGGCTTCAGGTCGGCGTCTGCGGCCAGGCCGACGGTGCCGTCCTTCTGCCGGATGACCTTGCCCGCGGGCACCGTGTCCACCTTCATGGTGCCCGCGGTGAGCAGCACCGCCGATGGGAGCGCCGGCGAGAGGATCAGGTAAGCCGGCAGGTTCTCGTTCTGATAGATCTCGTAGGCCGGTGCCGGCTTGCCGTTGACCATCAGCAGGAACTTGCCCGTGCGGGCGAAGTCCTTGAGGACGGCGTCGACCGCCGCCTGCGCAGGTTGAGCCTGGGCCCGAGGGGCCAGGACCGGCAGGGCCAGAGTGAGGAGGAGCAGTCCGGGGACGATTCGATGCTTCATCTCGAATGCCTCTTGTCAGCTCGCCGGGGGCAGCCCCGCGAAGGTCTCGGTCACCCGCCCGTCCTCGACCCGGAACGACCGGGGGAGGCGGCGGTAGAGGGGGCGCAGCAGCGGCTCCGGGGTCTCGACGACCCGGAACTTCGGTCCGAAACGCCAGAAGAACGCCTGGTGCTGTTCAGAGGGGGAGGCGCTCAGCATCCACGCGTCCCCTCCCTGGTCCTTGATCCTGTTGAGCCCGGCGACCGTCTCGGCGAGCGCCGGGTCTTCGAGGTCGGCCAGGTCGGCGAGCACCACCAGATGGCTGCCCTGCTCGAGCCCGGGCGCGACCGTGTCCAGGCAGACGGCGTCGTCCGCGGCCCCCGCGCAGATCTCCTTGACTTCCACGCCGGGGCTGAGCCGGGTCGCGAGATCGTCCAGGGGCAGCTCCGGCGCCTTCCAGGCGAACACCGCCACGGCGATCGTGGCGGCGGCGGCCAGCGCCGTGCGGACCCTGGGGAAACCGGATGAACGCTTCCTGCCGACGAAGGAGAGGAGCAGGGCGGGTACGAGCAGGAGCAGGTCCTGCCAGAAAGCCTGGGCCGGCGTGCGCTGCACCAGGTTGCCGAAGCAGCCGCAGGACTCGGCCTCGCGCAGGCCGTGCGCGCTCATCCACCAGGCGCGGCCGGTGAGGAGGACGAAGAAGGCCACCAGCACCGCCGCCGGCACCAGCACCCAGAGCTTCCGGATGCCGAGCACCAGGGCAAGGCCGAGCCCGGCTTCCAGGATCAGGGCGATCAGCGCCACGGCCTGGGCGGAGAGCAGGACGTCCAGGCCCTCGATCCGGATCTGCTCGGCGAAGGCGGCCGGATCGAGCGCCTTGGCCCAGACCGCCACCAGCAGCACGGCGCCCAGGAAGACCCCGGCCGCCGTGCCCAGCCAGAACAGGCGGGGACGGACCCCCTCCGAAGGGGTCTCCTGCACCATGTTTGCGCCGATCGAATCCGTCATCGAATAGTCATCCTAGCCGCCGCTGCAACCCGAGAACAAGGGCCGGCGGTGGAAAATTCACGCCTTGCGGCGCAGGCGCTCCCCGGTCTCCTCCGGCCACTTGAGATGGCGGCGCAGCTCCTCGGCCGTGGGGCTCTCCACATGGTCGAGGAACGGCTCCAGGGGACCTGAGTAGAGGACCTCGCCGCCGTGCACTCCGCCGCCGGGGCCCATGTCCACGATCCAGTCGGCACGGGAGATCAGGTCCGGGCTGTGCTCGACCACCACCACCCCGTCGCCGCGCTGCACCAGCCGCCGCAGCGTGTGGTAGAGCAGGTCGATGTCGGCCAGGTGGAGCCCGGTGGTCGGCTCGTCGAAGAGGAAGAGGCGCTTGCCGTCTCGCTGGTTCGTAGAAACGGGCCGGTCGAGAAAGCTGGCGAGCTTGAGCCGCTGCGCCTCGCCGCCCGAGAGAGTCGAGGTCGACTGCCCCAGGTGCAGGTAGCCGAGGCCGACCTCGTTGAGCATGCGCAGGCGCTTGCAGAGCCGCTTCTGGTCCGCGAAGAACTCCAGGGCCGCCTCGACCGTCAGCTCCAGCGCCTCCGAAATATTGCGGCCGTGGTA
Organism: Thermoanaerobaculia bacterium; assembly: GCA_035536935.1. GTDB lineage: Bacteria > Acidobacteriota > Thermoanaerobaculia > Multivoradales > UBA5704 > DATMER01. The sequence goes on along the minus strand of DATLNC010000032.1, from coordinate 1,883 downwards.
GCGCACGGCCAGCACCTCGGGGCGGAAGCGGTGCCCCTGGCAGGTCTCGCAGACCACGGTCACCGGCGCCATGAACTGCATGTCCACCTCGGTCACGCCGGTCCCCTCGCAGGTGGGGCAGCGCCCGCGCTCCACGTTGAACGAGAAGTGGGCCGGGGTGATCCCCCGCACCCGGGCGTCCGAGGTGCCGGCGAAGAGCTTGCGGATCTCGTCGTAGGCCTTGATGTAGGTGATCGGGTTGGAGCGGGTGGAGCGGCCGAGCGGGCGCTGGTCCACCAGGGTCACGTCCTCCAGCGTTTCGAGGCCGAGCAGCGTTTCGACCTCGCCGGGATCCACGTCCACCACTCCGCGTGCCCGTTGATAGGTGCCGTAGAGCACGTTCTCGATCAGGGTCGACTTGCCCGAGCCCGAGACGCCGGTCACCGCGACCATGGCGCCCAGCGGCAGGTCGACATCGACCTTTTTGAGGTTGTGCGCCCGGGCGCCGCGGATCGACACGCGCGGCAGGCTGGAGATCTCCTCGGCCAGGGTCTCCCAGCCCTGCTCGCGGCGGAAGCGGGCCACGTGCCGCCGCGCCGGGGTCGAGGGCCGTTCCCGCAAATACCGGCCGGTGAGGGATTCCTCGCACGTGAGGATCACGGAGAGCGGCCCTTCGGCCACCACCCGGCCCCCGTGCTCGCCGGCCGCGGGGCCGAGGTCGATCACGTGGTCGGCTCCCTTGATGAGCGTGCGGTCGTGCTCCACGACCAGGACGGTGTTGCCCCGCCGCGCCAGGTCCCGGAGCAGCTCGAGCAGCCGCTCGCTGTCCTGAGGATGCAGCCCGATGGTCGGCTCGTCGAGCACGTAGAGGGTGCTGGTCAGGCCGGAGCCGAGGGCCGCCGCGAGGTGGATGCGCTGGGTTTCTCCTCCGGACAGGGTGCGCGCCTGCCGGTCGAGCGTCAGGTAGTCGAGCCCCACCCTGTGGAGGACCTCGATGCGCTCGGCGATCTCGTCGAGCAGGTGGCCGGCCACGTCGCGCTGGCGCGGCGTCCAGCGCCGCTCCCGCAGCCAGGAGCGGAGCTGCTCGATGCTCATGGCCATCAGGTCCGGGAGGTTCTTCCCCTCCAGGCGCACGGCCACGGCCTCGGGCCTCAGGCGGGCACCGCCGCAGTCCGGGCAGGGATTGTACGAGCGGTAGCGGGCGAGCAGCACGCGCACGTGGACCTTGTAGGTGCGCGCCTCCAGCCACCTGAAGAACTTTTCCAGGCTGGTCTGCTTCCCCTGGCCCGACCAGACCCACTCGCGGTCTTCTTCGGAGAGCTCGCCCCAGGGGCGGTCGAGCGGAATACCCCGTTTGCGCGCCGCCTTGAGCAACTCGTCGTAGAGCTCCTCGTAGGCCGGCGTGTTCCAGGGCGCGATGGGCCGGTCGGACAGGCTCCGCTTCGGATCGGGGATCACCCGCGTCTTGTCGACGCCGATCACCCGGCCGAAGCCCTGGCAGGTCGGGCAGGCGCCGAGCGGGGAGTTGAAGGAGAACAGCGCCGGGGTCGGCCGCCGCACCACCTCGCCGCAGACTCCGCAGGAGAGCTCCCTGCTGAATAACCTCACACCAGCGCGCACGCCGGCGCTCCCCCGGGCCTCCACCCTGCCCCCGCCTCCGTTCGCCATCTGGAAGCCCTGCTCGACCGTGTCGAGGATGCGCGCCATCGCATCCTCCCGGGCCGGAAAGCGTCCGAGGACGAGAGGCAGCGGGTCGAGCTTCGCGGGCCAGCGCTCGCCCGGCTCCATGCGGACGACTTCCTCTCCATTCAGCCGGCGCTGGAATCCCTGGCGGATCAGCTCGCCGAGAGCGTCGTCCGCCCCCTGGTTTCTCCCCTTTTGGGGCCGCGGGATGCGGACCACGA
>DATLNC010000031.1:0-12419 GCA_035536935.1 Thermoanaerobaculia bacterium | reverse complement strand
AAGAACGGCGGATTGAAGAGGATGAGGTCGAAGCGCTCACCCTCGACGGGGCCGAACAGGTCTCCCTGGCGGACTTCGACACGGTCCTCAAGATGGTTGAGGAGGACATTGATCCGGGCGCAGCGCACGGCTTCGGGGTTCAGATCGACGGCCACGACGCGCCAGCCCCGACGGGCGAGGAAGACGGCTCCGACGCCCGTGCCGGTCCCCATATCCAGAGCGCGGCCGGCGGACGGCTCGGCGAGAGGAGAGTCTGCAACGGAGCGGGCGAGCAGCTCACCGCTGCGGAAGACGACCGGGTTGAGCACATCCGGCAACGAGAGCAGGGTGACGCCGTCGATCCTCTCCAGCGTGGGTTTGCGAATCCGGGGGAGCAGGAAAGGCCGCTTCAGGTAGAGCCAAGCGAAGGCCGCTGTTCTCAAAAAACGGCGCCTCATGCCGGCCGGCTCCGCACGAAGGACTCGATCCTCCGAGCGCCCTCCCGCAGCTCCCGCAGATAGGCGAGGCGGTAACGGTAGTCCCTCCTCAAGCTCTGGAGGAGGAGGGGACCGGCGCCGTGCGGAAAGGCATAACGGGGGCCGTCAGAAAAGAGCCGGTCGTGCAGCCTCTTGAGTACCAGGTTGCCCAGGTAGCCGCGCCAGAAGTAGCGGCTGTGATGGCACATTCGAACCAGGGCGCGCCGGCCCAGCCACTCGGCCGAGCGCCGCGACAGGGTGATCCCCCGGAAGCGGGCCAGCTCGCCCGAGCGGTAGAGGTGGAGCAGCTCGACCTTCCAGCCCGCTTCGACGACCGCTCGGGTGGCTAGATCGCCGGTGTCGTGCCGCACCCAGCGGTGCTCGGGCACGGCCGGATCTGGATTCTCGATGGCGGGGAAGAAGCCGTCCGGAAGGTTCTTCAGGGCCTCGCGGTAGGCCTCCACCTTCATGACGACGGCGAAGGTGCCATGGCTGACCGTCTGCTCGCGCGAGGCGCAGGAGACCGCTCCGACTTCCGGCCGCTTCAGCTCTTCACGCACGCGAGGCCAGAGGTCGGGCGCGATCCAGAAGACGTCCGTGTCCACGAAGGCGAGGTAAGGGGTTTCGACCCGGGCCAGCGCGTCGTTGTAGGCCTCGTGGAACTCGCGCCGGGGGGGCGCTCGCCGCAGGACGTTCGCGCCGGGGAGCCAGCGCGGGTCCACCACGTGCTCGTCGGAGTCCTGGAAGACTTCGATCACCGCCTCGTCGGCCGGAAACGAGCGGCTCACGCAGGCGTGCCAGAGCCTCGCGAGGTCGGGATAGATGGTGCTGGTGAAGACCGTCACCAGTTTCAAGGACGACTCCAGGACTCGGGGCGCAGGGCCGGCAGCGTGAATTCGATCCCCTCATGGGCGGCCAGGCGCAGGATCGCCTTGTCCGATCGATCGAAGTAGGCGCTCAGGACGTCTTTCCGGGGGATGTCCAATATCTGTCCCAGCTCCCGTCGAACAGCCTCGGCCGTGACGCTTCCGCCCAGAGGCTCGCCGTCCGGGCTCGGAGCGAACGGCTCGTCGAACAGCGCCTGGTAGAGGGCTCCAAGGAGGGCGTTGTCATAAGCGCCCATCGCGAAGTACCGCTTGCGGGAGACCAGCTCCTCGAAACCCCGAAGGTCCATGAGATGGCCGAAGACTTCCCGGGAGGCCCGGATCACCGTGGTGCCGTGGAAGTCGGCGATCCGCTCCTCGGCATCCTCGGGATTGGCATAGATGATCAGCTTCCCCTGCTCGCGCAGGCGCCGCGCAGCCACGTCCCCAGGCTGGCGGTTCACGGTGTTGCGCGCGTTGTCCAGGTCCTCGTAGGCTGGAGCGAAGACCGGTTTCGGCAGTTTGCGGTAGGAGTCCGAGCGGCAGAGCAGGGCATAGACCCCGGGCTCGTCGCCGCGCCGGAGCAGGGAAACCGCGGCTACCTTGCGGTCTTTGAAGCAGGCCGTCCAGCTCGCGGCCCAGTCCGCGTCGAGGAAGAAGAGGTCGGCGTCGAGGAGGAACAGGTAGTCCGAGTCGAGGGCGAGCGCGGCGTCGTAGAACTCCAGGAAATCGCGCACGCGCGGTCCGGGCGCTTCCAGCGCGGCGCCAGGGAACCAGGCGGGGTCGAACTCGTCCACATGGGCATCGCGAAAGATCACGACCTCGACATGATGGCCGGTTTTTTCCAGCACGGGGACGAGGTCGCGGGCCACGAAGCGGTACCAGAGCCGGGCGAGGTCCGGGTAGCGATGCGGGCTGGCGATGAGGATGCGCGGCATGAGTGTCTTATGGATGGTCGGTGCGTGGGCGGTAGCGCCCGGTTTGGTCGAAGCCGCTCTCCCAGATGCCGCCGGCCCACGTGCCCCCCAGGAAGACGCCCCCCCAGAATGTGCCGCCGCGGAACTCGCCGGAGCGGAAGACCACGCCCATGAGCGCGCCGGACTCCACGACACCGCCGTCCCACTCGCATTCCAGGAGCACGGCGCCGCGGCAGACGGTGCCGGGGCCGAAGTTCTCCTTGTAGTAGAACTCGCCGGGTCCAAGAATTCGGGTCATCGGGGCAGTGTCTCCAGGAGTTTCAAGGCGCCTTCGAGATTGGTCCCGAGTTGCAGCCGCCAGGCGCCGCTCTTCAACAGCGCTTCGACGTGACGGTCGTAGCCGGGGAAGCTCTCCTCCGTGCCGGCAGGGCAGCGCCGCCAGATTTCCAATGCCTCGGAAAGATCCAGGTGCTCCAGGACGCTCCCCCGACCGGCGCCCCGCTCCAGCAGGACGATGGGGCCGGGACCGGCTTCCGTGACGGTGCTCCCGGGCCTGATCGAGTCGAGATCCACTTCGAGCTTGATCTTACCAGCGCTGCCTGGCACCTCCGGCAGGCCCGCCAGCTCGGGGAAGAGGCGGGGCGCGTCCGGCAGCAGGTGGAAGAACCAGGGCATGCCGCGCCATAGCCCCGTTGCGAGATCGATCCAGACCACGTCCTCGGCGAGCGCCTGGAAGCGGGATCGGGCCGCCGCGTAGGCCAGGGTGGTCTTGCCCGAGCCGCTCGGACCGCGCAGAAGGATGGCCGGTCCATCCCGGACCACCGCCGCGCCGTGCACGGCCATGAGGCCATGCTCCCGGAGTTGGGAGAGAAACCCGAACAGGAGGACCTCGCTACGGAAGGTGGCCGGGTTGGCCAGGAGGCTGCCGGCGGGGAGACGGAGGGTGATGTCCGGCGAGGCTATAGGTTCTGCGGGGCCGAAGCGGCCGAAGGTATCGGCGGCGATGGCAAGGATCGCTTCGCTGTCGGTCTCCACGCGGAGGGTGCGGCCGAGCGCGTTGAAGATCACCTCCCGGCCTCCGGAAGCGCTCGCCCTTCACGCTTCAGATGGGCTTGATAGAAGGCATGCGTGTGGCACATCTGGAGCCCCTCGGCGCGGCGCTCCAGGCTCTCGGTCGTGGTGACGAAGAGGACGTGCGAGCCGACCTCGACGACGCGCTCGATCTTCAACTCACGCACGGTCAGGGCACCCTCCGGGACCGGGATTCCAAAGGAGGGGGAGGGGACCGTCGCGATCGGAAGATCCTCGACAGTCGCCTCCCTGTGGTTGCGGCCGAGGGCGAAGACAGTCTTCTTCCAGGCCAAAGGGACGGAGCTGACGGCGAGCCGGCCGGCTTCGGTCATCGAGGAAATGGCCGGGCTGGTTCGGTGGAGCCCCAGCAGGAAGCAGGGGGGGCCGGCTTCGCCGACCAGGTCCATGGGGAAGAGGTTGCCCCTTCCGTTCCGCTCGTGGCTGACCAGCACTACCGGCCGCGGGGCGGTGAAGAGGACGAACTTGCTGAACAGGTCGCGCGCGGCCATCTTCACATTGCGCGGGTTGCGGTCGCGGAAGAGCTTCCAGCGTTGCATCAGGTAGTGGGCATGGAGGCTCGGCGCGGGAAGGCAGCGGTTCACGCAGCCCGTGGCCTCGAAGAGGCCGATCCGATAGGACGGCGCTTCGACCTCCCGCGCCAGGCGCAGATGCACGCGCCCCAGATCTCCTATCGAGAGCCACGGCGGATCTCCCACTGTCAGGCCGTCCATGCGGATCGCCACCAGGAAGGGGACCAGAGAGACCATGGCGTGGTTGCGGGAGACGTCGACCGGCTCTCCCGCTCCATGGAGCCGGATCTCGACGTGCCGCTCCGGCTCCGGATGACCTACGCAGACCCAACTCACAGCCAAGACCTCAGCGGGTCCTTCGCACCATGGCAGCGGAAGGTCTCGCGCGGCGACGGGCCTCCGGCACGGAGCCAGACCTCCCGCTGGGAGACGTGGGCGTCGAAGGCGCGGGCCTTCGCTTCCAGCCAGGGAGTGACGTCGAGGATGAGGTCCGCGGGATCGTCAGGGTTCACCCCACCCCAGAGGACGACATCGGGCGCGGCGGCGTTGAAGGTGTAGAGCACGGCTCCCTGCACGAGGCGGGCAGCCTCATGGACCAGCCGGTGAGCGGGATGGCCATACTCGCCGTTGCTGCCATGGGTGAGGACCACCTCGGCCTTCCGTTTCCGGATTGCGGCCTCGATCTCCCGGGCCAGTTGATCGGGGGCGACCTCGGGCGCCCGGGCCTTGCCCTCGGGGAGGGGATCGACGTAGCCCATCAGCTCGACGGTTGCGACCCCGAGCGCCGCGGCCGAGGCGCGCAGCTCCTGCTCCCGAATCTTCCCAAGGTTCTCCCGGGTCGTGATGGAGCCGGTGGTGCCCCCTTCGCCGCGGGTCAGGCAGAGCAGGTGGATCTCGACTCCGCGCCCGGCCAGACCGGCGAGCAGGCCGGCGGCGTAGAGCTCGTCGTCGGGATGGGCGCCCACGAAAAGCAGAGTCATGACGCTTTTCACCGAACAAAAGCCTCGATGCGCCGCGCTCCTCGCCGGCAACGGGTGAGGAGACGCAGGCGCTTCGCGGCCTCGCGCGGCCCGGTCCGCAACGCTTCCCTGAGCAGCGGTCCTGCCGGCACCGTGAGCTCATAGGAAGCCGGAAAGAGGCGGTCGTGCAGTCCGGCGAGGATCCGGTTGCCCAGCATGCCGCCCCAGTGATAGCGGCCGGCCGCCATCAACCGGGAAAGAGAACGGTTCGGAAGATGCTCGGCGATCCGGCGCGGTGCCGTAATGCCGTCGAAGCGCACCAGCTCCGTTCCTGCTTCGTCGAGGTGGAGGAGGCGCACCTCGTACCCGGCGTCAAGCACTGCCCGGGTCAGGAGGTCTCCGCTGCAATGGAAGGTCCAGCAGTTCCAGGGGACCGCGGGATCGATGTCTTCGACGGCGGGGAAGAACCCCGTTGGCAGGGCCGTCAAAACGCGGCGGTAGATCTCCGTCTTGAGGACCACGGCGAAGGTGCCGTGGCTCGGCCGGCCCTGGCGCGAGATGCAGGCGACCGCGGCCAGCTTCTCGTCCCGCTCCAGCGCGTCGCACACCCGCGGCCAGAGATCCGCCGAGGTCCAGAAGACATCCGTGTCGGTCAGCGCCAGGTAAGGGGTGGGGCAGCGGACGAGGACGTCGTTGTAGGCCTCGTAATAGTCCCTGCGCTCCGGCGTGCGTTGGAGGACCGGGAAGTCCGGAGCGGGCCGGTCGGAGTCCCAGAAGATCTCGACCGCCGTATCGGCGACATCGGGAAAGGCGCGGCGGACGCACGCGTGCCAGAGCCGCGCCACGTCCGGATAGACGGTCGAGGTAAAGACGGTAAGGTTTGATCCCGGCCGGGGAGAGGGAGCTTCGGACGCCGGGCGGTGGAGAGGCTCGCCGTGAGGCGGCTGGTCGCCGCGCGGGCGGTAGCGCCCCAGGCGGTCGTAGCCGCGCTCCCAGGTTCCTCCCGTCCAGGTCCCGTCCCAGAAGAGAGCGCCGAGCAGCGAGCCGCCGCGCATCTCGCCGGAGCGGAAGAGGCCGCTCACCAGGGCGCCGGATTCGAAGACGCCGCCGTCCCACTCGCATTCCAGAAGGACTGCCCCCCGGTTGACCGTCTCCGGTCCGAACCGGCGCAGATGGTGGAGCTCCCCCTCTCTGAGTACGAGCGCTTGCGTCATGGCTTGGGGCAGGAGGGTAACACGCAGTGCTAGGATCGCGCCGTGCTTTTCGTCTCCTACCCGAAGTCGGGGCGGACGTGGGTCCGCTTCATGGTGGACTCCTATCTTGCGGAGCTCCACCGCATCTCCGTTACGAACGTTTTCGAGGTGGAGCGCCGGCTCGACCGCCGCTGGCGGATCGAATGGACCCATCTGACGGCGCAGATGACCTATCTCCTCCCTTTCGATGAGCTGGACACGCTGGACTTCCAGGAGCTGGAAGGCCGCCCTTGCGTGTTTCTGGCGAGGGACGTGTGCGCGACGCTCGCTTCGGCCTACTACCAGGCGAGCTACCGGATCCACGTTTTTTCCGGCAGCCCCTCCGAGTTCATCCGCAGCCCGCTCTTCGGCGCCCGCAAGCTGGTGGCTTTCTACAACCTGGTGGCGGAACTCCGGGACCGCTTCGCATCGTTCACCGTGCTCACCTATGAAAGCCTGCGGCAGGACGCCGCGGCCGGGCTGCGCTCCGTCCTGGAGATCTTGGGAGCGGAGATCGATGCCGAGCTGGTGGAACGGGCGGTCGAGACGGGACGCTTCGAGAACCTCCGGGCTCTGGCGAGAACGCCCGAGTACGCCAACACGCACCTGTCGCCCACGGACCGGGACAACCCGGACAGCGACAAGGTCCGCCGTGGCGACGCCAATGCCTGGCGCGAGCTGTTCGCAGAGGAGGACCTCCGCTACATCGCGCAGGTGATCGAGGAGCTACAGCACGACACAGGTCTGCTCCAGTACCGACCGGCACCTTAGATAAGCGGCCTCGGCTTCGGCGACCCGGTCCTCCGGCAGATGGACCGAGATCTGCCGCGCGTCAGACAGGATGCGCCCGGCCGCCAACCGGCCCGAGCGGTCTCCTACTCCCTTCATGTCATGCAGCGGCTGGAGCCGGTATTCCGGAGAGAGCGGGCTGCTCAAGCCAAGGAACCCGGCCAGCCGCTCGAGCGTCCCCGTGGGATCCTCGATCAATCCTTCATAGGTGAGAAAGGCGCTCCGGGGAAAGGCGCGGGCGTAGCGCTCCAGGTTGAGCAGGCGTTCGCGGTAGTAGTTGAAGGCATCGTCCAGGGTCGAATCGAGCTGATGGACCACGCTTTCTATGGTCCGCCGGGGCTCGCGCAGCAGGAAGACGCAAGTGAGGTCGATCCCCTCCAGGACCTCCGGGTCGCGGATCAGCCCATCGTGGAGCAGCTTGTCGAGCACGTAGCGCGTCGGTATGCGCCCTTCATGAGCACGGCGGACCCGGGCCATCAGCTCCCGCATTTTGTCCGTTCCGTCGTACACTACGTGCGTCTCCCCATACCCGAGGATCTCCGGATGGCTGCTGAGGACAGAGCTCAGCAGCGAGGATCCCGATCGCATGGTCGCCAGTAGGAAGAGGTAGGCCTGCATGATCGGAGATTTTCCGGGAAGAGAGTGAAATTGCGAAGAGGCTCATTCCACTTTCCTGGGCAGACGATCCAGACCTTTCTCTCATACGGAGGAGAAGAGATGCCGCGTAGCTATCGCACCGCCCTGCTTCTGTTGGTCTCCTGTTGTCTCGCCCTGCCCGCCCTGCCGGTGGCCGCCCAGCCCGCCTGCACGGCGAGCGGCACCTGGGTGAACAATCCGGACCTGCCCGACCAGATCCCGTCCGGGACCGGTCTCTGCCCGTTCTTCCAGTTCTCCTGGGAGAGCTTCCTCGCTCTCGTGGAGCCTTCGGGCAAAAAGACGGGCCAGCTCGTCTTCGAGACCTACATGTCCTCGGACGGCCTGTTCGTGGCGAACGGCCAGCAGCCGCTGCCCTGGGGCAAGTCGCCCTGGCCGCTCACCCTCGGCGGCGTCACCAAGCAGGCCGGTTCCGGCTTCGACCTCATCGCCCAGAGCGGCGTCGAGGTCCAGTTCGACATGTCGGTCAACCAGCCGATGTACAACTACATCACCCAGAACGTCCTCTACAACGAGAACTGCTTCAACGCCGGCACCACCAACATCCACATGCCCCCGGCTTCGAACGTGACGCCGAGCGCGGATGAGGCCATGGAGCTGAAGACCGCCTGGCTGCCCATGACCTCCTGCGACCCGAAGAAGTATCACTGCACGGTCGCCAAGGTGAACGGCCAGGCCACGCTGGTGGGCCTGATCGGCATCCACATCGTCCAGAAGCTCCCGAACCACGAGGAGTGGATCTGGTCGACCTTCGAGCACATCGCCAACGCGCCCCAGTGCTCGGACGTGAGCTCGCCCCCGCAGGGCTACAACGGCTGGAACTTCTTCAAGAGCTCGTTCGTCGCCCCGGGGCAGGCGTGCACTCCGTGCCCGAACCCCGAGGATCCCACGGGAACGGATTCGGGCGACACGCAGTGCAACGCCGCAACCCAGTGCAACGTCTGGACGAGCGAGTCCGCCAAGCCGAACATCTGCCGCGTGGCCGACGTGCTGGACGATGTGGCGCAGCTCAACGGCAGCGTCTGGAGCCTGCTGCCCAGCAACTCGGTCTGGAAGAACTACATGCTGGTCGGCACCCTCTGGTTCAAGCCCGGCATGACCAGCCCCACGGACACCTCGGGCCAGAGCCCGATCGGCTCCACCGGCCTGTCCAACGCGGTCATGGAGACCTACACGCAGAACTCGCCGGACGGCAGCACCATCAGCCAGGGCAACTGCTTCAACTGCCACACCTCCAACTTCAAGGCTTCCGATCCGACGAACCCGGAAGGCAGCGGCCATGCCGACTTCAGCCACATGTTCGGCCGCATCCAGCAGACGACGACGGTCACCTGCCCGCCGCTGACGCAGACCTCGCACGGCCAGTCCGTGGCTCCGGCACAGCCCGTGTCTTCGCACGGCTCCGGCGACAAAAAGTAACCTGACTCATTCGGCGGGGGCCTTGTCCGGTGGTTCCCGCCGATCTTTTTTCTCCAGCACGCTCTCGTAAACCCCCCGCAGACGAGCCCCCACGGCTTCAGCGCTGTAGCGGCCCGCGACCTCTCGCGCTATGGCCTCCGAATCGAAACGGCTCGACAGGGCGCGGTCGACCGCTTCGGCCAGTGCGGCGGGATCGCCCGCCGGGACGATCGCACCGGCCTCGGGACCGACCAGCTCCTCGGGTCCGCCGCAGGCGGTCGCCACCACGGGCACGCCGCAGGCCATGGCTTCGACCGTGGCCACGGAAAAGGTTTCCAATCGGCTCGCCAGAACGAACAGGTCTGCCTCTTTGAGCCGGGCCGCCACCTCGGGCCGGTGCAGCTCTCCGTGAAAGGTGACGCGATCGGCCAGCGGCGACGCCAGAGCTTTGTATTCGTCGAGGCGCTCGCCTCCGCCGATCAGGTCGCAGTGCCAGTCGCGGTGCTTCAGGAGACGGAGGGCCTCCAGTAGATCGGGGACGCCCTTGATCGGGGTCATGCGGGTGACGGCGATCAGGCGACTCCGGCCAGGACGGGGCGACGGCGTGAAGTGCTCGAGGTCCACCACGTTGGGGACGACCTCGAATCTCCCCTCCAGGCCGGAGGATTCCAGAGCGGCCTGCAGCATGCGGCTCACCGGCATCACCCGGCCGGCCTCGCGGAAGGCGCGCCGCTCCAGTTGGGAAAGAGGGCGGGCGAGGGTGGAGTGCTCGGTGAGGACGTAGGGCACGCCGAGCCTCCGGGCGATCAGCAATGTGGCCTCCGCGGCGTCGTAGAAGTGGCCGTGCACGAGGTCCGGCCGGAACGGGAGCTCCCGCAGGCCGCGCAAGACGCTCGGGAACGGCCGGCGGCGGAAGCGGACGCGGACGACCTCGTCTTCCTTTTGGACCTGTTGGACCTGCCAGAGCGGATCGCGGGTCTTCTGCGCGTGAAGGACCGCCACTTCGGCGAAGAGGGCCGCGGCGTGGAAATGGTCGCGGGTGAAGGGCGCGACGACCGGGGCTTCCCGGGTGGGGTAGGAGCGGGTGAAGAAGAGGACTCTTATGCCTCGACCTCGCCCGCCGAGGCGAGCAGCGCCTCCCGCGACCGCGCCGCGGCGTCGCGCAGCTCGGCGGCGCGGACCGGATCGGTGCCCGCCAGGCGGAAGGACTCGACCTCCTGGCGCAGCCACTGGTCCGCGTGCTTGTAATAGGTCCGGGAGTGGCGGCCGCGGATGGCGTGGTCGCGGTCGCTCCCCGCGGCCCAGCTCTCGGGCGGCACCACGCGGCCGGCGACCTCGTTGTAGTAGGCCGTGTTCTTGATCGGATAGGCCACGGTGGTGAGGAAGACCCCGGGATCGCTCTTCTTCACGTGATCGATCGTGGCCTCGATGTCCTCGACCGTCTCCCCCTCGTAGCCCCACATCAGGAACATGCCGACCTCGATGCCATGCCGGCGGGCGGCCTGGCAGGCCCACTGCACCTGCTCGGGCGTCACCCCGCGCTCCATGGCGTCGAGGACGCGCCGGCTGCCGCTCTCCGAGCCGATCCAGATGCGGTAGCAGCCCATCTCCGCGAGCGTCGCCAGCACCTCGTCCTTCATCATCCGGTCGGCGCGCGAAATGGTTTCGAAAGGCAGGCGCAGGCCGCGGCGCTTGAGCTCGGCCGAGTACTCGAAGAGCCAGCGGTGATTGATCGTGAAGACGTCGTCCGCGTACCAGACCTGGTCGGGCCGGTACGTGTCGCGGATCAGCTCCAGCTCGTCCGCGCAGTTGCCCACGCTCCGCCGCCGGTGGGTGAAGCCGAACACGGCGTGCGAGCACCAGCGGCAGTGATAGGGGCAGCCGCGGGCCGTGATCAGGTTGACGCTCCCCATGCCGTGGTGCTCGCGCCAGACGTCCACGTAGCGGGCGGTGTCGATCTGCCCGCGGTCGGGGAAGGGGAGGGAGTCGATGTCCTCGATCTGCTCGCGGGCGGGGTTCTTCACCATCTGCCCGTCCTCGTCGCGGAAGACCGTGCCGGCCACCCCGTGCAGGCGGTGGGGGCCGCGCTCGGCGAGAGCCGGCAGCAGCTCGGCCATGGTGCGCTCGCCCTCGCCGTCCACGATCACGTCGGCCCCGTGGGAGAGATACTCTTCAGGCCAGCCCGCAGCTTCCGGCCCCCCCAGCACGACAGTCCAGTCCTTCGCCTTCGCCTGCCTGACCACGTCGAGCACCGAGGACCGGGTCATCAGGTTCGTGTAGATCCCGATCACCCCGCGGCCGGCGGCCAGGCGCCGGTGCAGCTCCTCCCGGCTCGCGAAGGTGGTGTCGAAGACCTCCACCTCGAAGCCCTCCCGCCGCAGGTAGGCGGACAGGTAGAGCAGCCCCAGGGTGGGGTAGGGCTTCATGATCTGGCGTTCCTTCTCGTCCTCGAAAAGGAAGTAGCCGTGGGTGAGCAGGATGTCCGGCATCAGTTGAAGTCCTTGCTCAGGTCCGGGGCTTCGAGCTCGCCGTACGGCTTGTGGATGCGCGTCGGCGCGGCGCTGCGGTGCTCGACCTCGAGACGGCCAAGCTCCAGCCAGTCGGCGTTCAAGCGGTCCAGCTCCTCCAGCAGGCTGGAATCCACTCCTTCCGCGAGCCGGTGCCTCAGATCCAGATCGTGGTGCACCACCTGGTGGAGCTTGCGGTAGAACGGGGTCTGGTAGGTCCCCTGGAACATCATGGCGAGGTCGTTGCTCTCCTGCCAGTTCTCCTGGCCGCCCAGCTCCTCGCGAACCATGTCGAAGAAGCGGGTGCCCGGGAGGGGATAGCTGACGCTGATCCCGACGTCGTCCGGCAGGGCCTCGCGCACCATGCGGACGGTGGCGAGGATGTCCTCGAAGGTCTCGCCGGGATAGCCGAACTGGAGGAAGAAGCAGGCCTTGATGCCCGCGGCCTTGAGCCGCTGCCGCGCCTCGTGGATCTTGGCCACCTTGGTCCCCTTGTCCATGGCGTCGAGGATCTTCTGGCTGCCGCTCTCGGCGCCGAGCCAGACCTCCACGCAGCCGGCGCGGGCGAGCCCTTCCACCGCGGCGGGCGTCATCAGATCCACCCGCGACTGGATCATGAACGGGATGCGGGCGTCGCGCGCCTCGATCTCCCGCGCCAGCTCCGGCACCCACTGCGGGCGCAGGCCGAAGATGTCGTCCGCGAACCAGACGTGGTCGGGCCGGAGCAGGCGCTTGACGAGGGCCATCTCCTCGGCCAGGTTGGCGGGCGAGCGGATCGCGTACTGCTGGCCCCAGATCGGCTTCGCGCACCAGTTGCAGTGGAACGGACAGCCGCGGGTGCTGACCAGGTTGACGCTGTAGTAGCCGTGCGCGCCCGTCCATGCCGCGCGGTAGCGCTCGCCATCGACCAGGTCCCAGGCGGGGAAGGGGAAGACGTCGGGCCGGCGCTCGGGAGCCCGGGCGGCGGTGCGGCGCACGCCGCTGGGGTCGGGGAGAGCGAGCCCCGGGATGTTCCCTGGTTCGCCGGGCCGGCGCCCGCTCAGG
>DATLNC010000030.1:0-5443 GCA_035536935.1 Thermoanaerobaculia bacterium | reverse complement strand
CACAGGAGCAGGAGGAGCCGGGACGGCAACTGGCGCCGGTGGCGCCGGAGCCGGCTTGGGGGGCTCAACCGGCTTGACGGCGACCGGGGGCGGAGCCGGAGCTGGGACCGGAGCTGGTGCCGGAGTAGCCTCCCGCAGAGGCCAACTCGCCGCCGGCTTGACCGTGACCGGCGGCGGAGGGGCGGGTTTGGGAGGTGGGGGAGGAGCGGCCGGCTTCGCCTCCGGTCCGATCAGCGCCGCCTCCACCGCCTTCAGACCCTGGGCCACGGCCTGGCCCCTCTGGCGGGGGTCGCGCATCTGGGTGGCGAGCGACTTCAGGGTGGCCGGATCGACCTTCTGGAGATTGTTGAGCGCTCCGATCAGCTCGGCTGGCGGAGTCGTGCCCTGGTGCGTGGCGATGGCCTCCACAAGGTCGTCGGCCCCGTCGATGCCGATCTGGGCCGCGATCATGAGACGGTCCTGGCGCGACAGGTTGCGCAGCAGGCGCCAGGCGCGCGTCACGACGCGGATGCGCGCCAGAGGCGACTTGGCTTCGCGGAGCTGGGCGAGAAGCTCCGCGCCGAGGTTCGGAGGAGTGGCCATTCAGGCCCCCGTCAGGACCTCGGCGAGCCAGGCGGAGCCGGCTCGACGACGACCGTCGACGACTGCTTGACCATCGCGCCCGGCAGCTTGGAGATGTCCTGCAGGAAGCTCTTCAGGTTCACCCCGGCGAGCTGCTCCATGATCGGGGAGAGCTGCGAGAGCACCTGCACCACGTCCTGGCTCAGCTTGGCAGCCCCGGTGCCGTCATGGCCGTTGCCTCCGTTGCTGATGATCGTGGTGGTGCCGGCCCGCGAGAGCGGCTCGGACACGGCCGCGGCGATCTCGGGCAGCACCTTGAGCGCCTCGATCGAGAGGCCGGCCTCGTTGTAGAGCTTGAGCGCTTCGGCCAGCAGCCGGCGGGCGCTCGCCTCGGCCTCACCTTTGGCTTGAATGGCTTCGGCCTCGGCGAGACCGATGTTGCGGCGCATCACGGACTCGGCTTCCGCCTTGGCGAGACCCTCGGCCTTGACCGCCTGCGCCGCCTCTTCGCGCCGTTTTCTATCGGCGGAAGCCTGGCGCTCGACCCGATACTGCTCGGCGTCGGCGTTCCTCTCGGCCTCGTACTTCTTGGCGTCCGCCTGCTCGCGGATGGTGGCGTTGAGCTCCAGCTTGCGGCGCTCGACCTCCTTGTCCGCGATCGTGATGTCCTGGACCTTCATTTCCATCTCGCCGGCCTTCTGGGCCTGGGCGCGGGCGACGTCGACCTCCTTCTGAATGGAGGCCTTCTTGAGGGAGAGGCTCTTTTCGGCATCGGCGATCTCGGTGTCCACCCCGAAGCGCTTCTGCTCCTTCTGCTGGCGGGCGGACTCCTCCTCGACCTTGGCCTCGCGGTCGGAGACGGCGGTGGCGATGCGGGCGTTCTTGAGCGCCTCCTGGATCTTGGGCTGGCCGAGCGAGTTGAGATAGCCCTCGGCGTCCTGGATCTCCTGGAACACGAAGGACTTGAACTCGAAGCCCATGCCCTCGAGGTCGAAGTGGGCCTCCTCGCGGACGCGCTCCTGGAAGCGCTTCTGGTCCTTGTAGAGCTCTTCGAGAGTGAGGGTGCCGATGATGCCGCGCAGGTGGCCCGCGACGGTCTCCTTGATCGTCGCCTTCACCTCTTCGACCGGCACGCCGAGGAAGCCTTCGGCGGCGCTCCGGATGTAGTTGATGTCGCCGCGGATCTTCACCTGGGCGACCGCCTTGACGTTGATCGGGATGCCCTGGGAGGTGTAGACGTGCTGCAGGTCGATATCGAGCGTCATCATGCGCAGGGAGAGGACCTTGTAGTTCTCCCAGGCAGGCCAGACGATGGTGCCGCCGCCGCGGATGATGCGGAATCCCTCGACGTTGCCCTTCTCATCCCGGACTTTCTCGCCGAGGAACTTGCGGTGGCCGTAGACGATGAGGGCCTCGTCCGGTCCGGCCTTCTTCCAGAACAGGCGGATCAGGATGTAGCCGAAGATGAAGGTAACCAGAAGGACAGTGGCGACGACAGGGGCCAGGGACAGGTATTCCATATCGTGCGACCTCTTTCGTGAAAGGACAGAAAGATCCTACCACGGAGCACAGGCCGCTACTGGCAGAACCTGAAGTGCGACGCGAAGGCCTGGATCGCCGCCGGGTCCGCGTTGGTGCCGGCGAGGTCGAGCTTGCCGCCGGGCTCGCCGGGCGCGGGGTCGGGGCCGAACCAGAGGCCGAAGCGGATGCGCTCGTCCTTCCCTTTCGGGCAGTCGATCAGCATCATGGTGGTGATCCCGTCCCTCTTCTCGCCGTTCTGGCTGACCTCTCCGCGCATGGCGCTGAAGAGGACCTTCTGGCCGTTGGCGTCCAGCTCGCCCCGGCCGAGGACCTCCTGCTTGTCGAAGTCGGAGTCCGAGTTGATCCAGTCGGGCTTCTTGCCCTTGCCGGCCATGAAGTCGCGGACCTCGCGGTCCCCCTTCCCCATACGCCTCACCTTGAAGTACATGAAGCCCCGGTCCTTGAAGCCCTCGTGGTCGTCGGGCTTGGAGCCCGCGGGCGGCGGATTGTCCCCGATCATCGCCATGTCCATGACGAAGGGGATGGACACCGCCCCCAGCGGGTAGTAGCCCTCGGGCAGCTTGTCGTAGGCGAGCACCTCGCGGGCCTTTTCCTCGCGCGCCTTCGGATCGGACCAGGTCTTCTCCATCTCCTTGCCCTTGCGGTAGGCGAAGTACGTGAAGGCCGAGAAGGCCGCCAAACCCAGGATCACCAGCCCGGCGCAGCCGCAGCCGATGTAGACCCAGGGGGAGGTTCCACTCTTCCGCGGAGGTCCGGGGGTCATGGGTTCCATGGTCACATCTTCTCCGGGATCGGGATCCCCAGGAGCTCGCCCAGCGTCTCCAGGCCGCGGCGGAAGACCTGCACCGTGGCCAGGCGGGCGGCGCGCACCGAGTCGTCCTTCTCCTGGAGGATCGGGTGCTTGTGATAGAGCGCGTTGAAGCGCTGCGCCAGTCCGAGCGCGTGGCGCGCGATCAGCGACAGCTCCAGGCTCTCGGCCCCCTTCTCCACCAGCTCGCCGGTCTCGGCCACCGCCAGGAACAGGTCCCAGAGGTCCTCCTCGAAGACCTCGGCGGGCAACCGCGACACGTCCTCGGGCGAGACGTCGTCCGGCAGCCCCTCCTCGCGCAGGCGCCGGCGGATGTTCTTGGCCCGCACCAGCGAATACTGAAGATAGGGGCCGGTCTCCCCCTCGAAGCTCAGCGCCTCGTCGAAGTCGAAGGCGATGATCCGGTTCGTCGTCGCCTTGACCATGAAGAAGCGGAGCGCCGCCGTGGCGATCTGAAGGGCGAGACTGTCCAGCTCGGGCTCTGAAAGGTCCCGGTTGCGCTTGGAGATCTCCTCCCGGCTCTTGGCGAAGAGCTGGTCCATGAGGTCGTCGGCCTTGACGCCGATCCCCTTGCGGCCGGACATTTCCAGCGCCTTGTCCTCCTCCCCCTCGCCGACGTAGCCGAGCAGGCGGGCGGTCGCCGGGGAGAGCGCGACCATCTCATAGGCGAAGTGGACGGAGCGGTCCGCCTCGGAGGGATGGCCCAGGGTCTGGAGACCCGCCCGGACGATCTTCTGGAGGTAGCTCTGGCGGGCGTCGATGACGTTGATCACCCGCCGGGCGCGGCCGAAGAGCGGATGCCCCTCGACCCCCTGGCCGACCGTCTCCCAGATCCCCTCCGCCTGCCAGAAGCGGTAGCCGAAGTCGAGCCCGAGGAGGCCGAACTTCCAGAGCTGGTAGGCGATGTCCTTGCCCACGTAGGTCACCGTGCCGTCGGAGCGGACGATGACCTTGTCCGGGTCCTCCAGGCCGGCGAACTCCTCGCTCTGGGAGAGGGGCATGACCCAGCAGCCCTTGTTCTTGCCCTCCGTCTCCAGGTGGACCGCGCCGCTCTCCTTGAGCCGCTCGAACGCCTTGGCGAAGAAGTTGAGCCCCAGGATGTCGCTCTCCCGGGTGAGCAGGTCGTAGCCGATGTCGAGCCGGCGCATCGTCGCGAGATGCCGGGCGACGATCCGCCGCGCCACGAAGCGGCCCAGCTCGGCGCGCTCGCCCTGGCCGATCTCGAGCTCGTGCAGAGTTTCCCGCCGCAGCTTCTGGCGCTCCGGGTCCGCCTCGAACCAGCGGCCGACCTCGCTGTAGAGGTCCCAGCAGTAGAAGTCGAACGGATCGGGGACCGCCGCGACCTCCGCCAGCGACATGCCGCGGAGGTCGATGAACCCCACCACCACGTCGGCGAGCTGCACGCCTGTGTCGTCGATGTAGTTCTGGATCTCCACGGGATAGCCCAGGCTCTTCATGGCGCGGCCCAGGACGTCGCCGAGCACCGCGTTGCGCAGGTGGCCGATGTGGGCCGCCTTGTTCGGGTTGATGTTGGTGTGCTCGATGATGATCTTGCCCGCCCGGGGCGCTTCCTGAAGGAGCGGAGCTTCCAGCAGCCGGGCGGCCAGGGCCGGGCGGTCGAGGTAGAAGTTGAGGTAGCCCGCCCCCTGGATCTGGATGTCCTTCACCACTTCTGGGCGGCGGATGGCCGCGGCCAGCTCCTCGGCGATGGCACGGGGGTTGCGTTTCAGGGCGCGGGCAAGCTGCATCGCAGCCGGGGAGGCCAGATCGCCAAGCTCACGGCGCGGCGGGACCTCCAAGACCGGCTGGTGATCGACGCCGAAGGTCTCCCGGATCGCCCGGGCGATCTCTCCGGCCAGTTGGGCCTTCAATTCCGTCCACATTGCGGGCCGGAGTCTACTTGATATCATCCCTCCTGGAGGAGGTTCCGTGGAGCCGATGACCGAGAACAGGCTGACGGTGATGATGGACCGCACCCAGCTCGACATCCTGGAGGGGGACGTCACCGCCCAGGACGTGGAGGCGATCGTCAATCCCGCCAACGAGAACCTTCAGCTCGGAGCGGGGGTGGCCGCTGCCATCCGCGAGAAGGGCGGACCGACGATCCAGGAGGAGTGCAACCGCATCGGCCACACGCCGGTGGGCACGGCGGTGATGACCGGCGCGGGCCACCTCAAGGCCAAGCGGGTGATCCACGCCGTGGGTCCGCAGATGGGAGAGGGGGACGAGGACAAGAAGCTCGCCTCGGCCGTGCGCGCCGCCCTCGCCCTCGCCGACCGCCGCGGCCTCAAATCCCTCGCCATGCCGGCGATCTCCACCGGCAACTTCGGCTTCCCCATCGACCGCGCCGCCCGCATCATCCTCACCGAGATCCAGCGCTTCCTTCAGGGAGGCACGAAGCTGGAAAGAGTCGTCATCGCCCTGCATGGCGACGAGGCGTTTCAGGTGTTCAAGAAAGAGCTGCGGCGGGGGTTCCGGTAAGAGCCCCCTCCCCAACCCTCCCCCGCTGCGCGGGAGAGGGAGCCGGACCCC
>DATLNC010000029.1:0-42418 GCA_035536935.1 Thermoanaerobaculia bacterium | reverse complement strand
GAAGACCATGACCTGCCGGTCGTCCGTGTACGCCGTGGCATGGATCAGTGCCACGGCTCCACCCGGAGGAGCGGCGGAGGCGATCGCCTCGGCAAGGCATCCCGCCGGATCGCCAGCCGGCTCCGACCCGGGGAAGCTCGGGGCGAGGAGCCGCGCAAAGCCGGACGCCTCGTTGAAGCCGCCGGGCACGTCCGTGTTCGCCTCCGAGATCCGCCAGCCCTCCGTCGTCCAGTGGAAGTCGAAGCGCAGGACGCGTGCGATTCCCGGGGGAGGGCTTCCATGCCGCAGCGCGCGGCGGACGGAGAAGGGCAGCCCGAGCTCGCGATGGAGGTCGGGACGGCGGGCCAGCTCCTCTTCCGCCGCGATGGCCTCGGCGGCCAGCGTCTCGGAGAGGCTGGTAATCTCTTCCCAGGCTGCGCGCCGCAGCATCAGGGGAAAGGGGGCCACGGTCGAGACGTCCTCGACTTGAGGGTCCCACTTGCAGCACTCGAAGATGGCCCGGCGGCGGAGGCGGGCGTGCTCGGCGGGATCGACCGGGCCCGTCTCCACCCAAGGGACCGTCAGGTCCACGGCCCCGCCTGCTCGACAAAGAACGCGGCCAGTGCCACGTAAGCCGCCAGGGGAGCCAGGCCGAACGTCACAGGCGAGGGGAGCGGGCGCTCCCGAGTGGGCTGGAACGTGCGCTCCAGCAGGACCGCTGCGGCCCAGAGGAGGATCACGGGCCACGCCATCCGCCCGAAGTCGAAGACCGTGGCCTGCATGGACTCCCAGTTGCCGGCCACCGCCCGTCCGAGGATCAGCCCGGAGCCGATGAAGTAGCCCGCCAGACGGAGCCCCGAGGCCGGATCGCGGTCGATGGTCACCGCATCGGCGAGCCCCGTGAAGCGGTGGAGAAGCGCCCAGAGGATGAAGAAGGCCAGAGTCGAGAGCGCGGCGGAGAAGACCACCACCCACCATCCCGGTCCGTCGCCGATGTTGCCGCCCGCAAAGCAGAGGGTGATCCCCAGGAGCGCGCCGCCGATCGCGTACGCCGCCGCCGGATTGGCGCGCTCGATCACGTCGTCCCGGGCGCTCAATCCGAAAAGCCCGAGGAACCGGGAGGCGAATCCCACCCACGCCGCGCCCATGACCAGGTAGAAGGCGATGTAGACGGGATTGGTCTGCACGTCCCGCGACGAGTAGAGGCGCAGGATGGCTGCGAGCACCGCGGCGCTGATCAGAGGAAAGACATAAAGCCCCCAGCGGTGGCTCAGCCGGGAGCACCGGCGGGCCGTGAAGGCGGCGTGCCAGAGCCAGGGAAGCCAGGTGAACAGAGAGACGATCGTGCAGCCGATCAGAACGAAGACTTCGTCTTCCGACAATTCGGCCCCTCCCTTGTTGTCCTTCCTACATCTTCGCTTCGATCGCCTTGATGTCCTCTTCCAGCTCCTGCAGGCGCCCGCGCTTCGTGCTGAGCTTGACCTCCATGTCGGCGAGGCGGGTTTCGGTGTCCTGCCGGATCTCCTGCTCGCGTGCGCCGGGGCGGATGTCCGTCAGCCGGGTGCGCCAGCGCTCGGCCGTGTCCTCGTCGTAGCGGATCGACTCCCGCAGACGGTCGGCCTGGTCCTTCTTGCGGTCCAGCGCCTCGCGCAGCCGGTCCTGCCAATCTCCCTTGTTCTTGGAGCGGTCCTGGTCCCGCTCCGCGAACCAGGCGGCGCGGCGCTCGAAGAAGGCGTCGTTGGCCTTGCGGAAGCGGTCCCAGAGCGCCTCGGCCCTGGCGCGGGGCACCGGACCGACCGCCTTCCACTCGGCCTGGAGCGCCCTGAGCGCCTCCGTCGTGGCCTTGAACTCCTCCGACACGCTCAACGTCTCGGCCTGCTCGCAGAGGGCGACCTTGCGGCGCAGGTTCTCCTTCTGCTCCTTCTCGAGCTGATCGTAGTGCGTCTTGCGCCGGGTGAAGAAACGGTCGGCGGCGCCGCGGAAGCGCTCCCAGATCCCTTCGTTCTGCTCCTTGGGGACCGGTCCGATCGCCTTCCACTCCGCCTGCAGACCCTTGAACGCCTCGGCCGTGGCGCGCCAGTCGGTCGACTCGCCCAGCTCCTCGGCGCGGGCGCAGAGCTCCTCCTTGCGGCGGAGGTTCTCCTGGAGGTCCGTGTCCACGTGGGAGAAGTGGGCCTGGCGGCGCTCGAAGAAGGCATCGTTGGCCTTGCGGAAGCGATCCCAGACGGCCTCGTTGTGCTCCTTGGGAACCGGCCCGATCGCCTTCCACTCGGCTTGCAGGCCCTTGAGGGTGTCGCCGGTGCTCTTCCACTCCGTGGAGCTGCTCAGCTCCTCGGCTCGGACGCAGAGCTCCTCTTTCTTCAGGAGGTTCTCGCGGTGCTCCTGCTCCTGCGTCTCGTAATGCTCCTTGCGCCGCTCGAAGAAACGGTTGCCGGCGCCGCGGAAGCGCTGCCAGAGCTCGTCGTTGCGCTCGCGCGGCACGGGCCCCAGTGTCTTCCATTCGGCCTGGAGGCCCTTGATGACCTCGGCGGTCTGCTTCCACTCGCTGGATTCGGCCAGCTCCTCCATGCGGAAGACGACCTGCTCCTTGCGGCGGAGGTTCTCCTCCATCTGGGCGCGGGCGGCCTCGTCAAGATGGTTGAGGCGGGTGAGGAGGCTGTCGAAATCGCCCAGGGCGTTGGCCTTGGGCACCCAGCCGAGGAGGGTGCGGACGCGGCCGGCGAAGCGGGTCTTGTCCTCGTGCGCCTCCATCTCGCGCTCCAGGTCCTCGACCCGTTGCGTGATCTGGCGGAACTTGAGAGCGAAGGAGGCGAGGGCGGCCTCGGGGCTCTTGCCCTTCATCCTGCCGACAATCCGGCCGGGCTCGGCACCCTCCTCGCTCGTTCCGTGGAGGCGGACGTTGCCCTCCTCGTCGACCTGCCCCCAGCGGGCGCCCTCGGCTGCCAGCTCGGCGCGCTCATGGGCGCTCTGGCTCTCGACGTGAGCTACGTGCTCGTGGGTCAGGGGGGCTTCGGATTCCAGGCGGGCCTGCTCCTCGGCCGCGGTGGGGGCGAGCTCTTCGGCGTGATGCGGAGTCTCTTCGATGTGTTCGGGGGCCGAGAAGGTGGGCTCCTCGACAGAGGTGGTGGTCTCTTCGTGCATCTGGGTCTCGCGATCGTGGTGGTCCAACATTGAGTAATTCCCGGTGTTCCCTGCCCGTCGGTCCCACTCCCGGATTTGGATCTCACCATACCGCAATCCCGCGGGAGGGAAAACCCTACTCTGGCAGCAGCGCTGGCAGGAGATTGCCGGGATGCTCGTTGTCCCAGAGGACTGAAACGATCCACCAGCGGTCGCCGTCGTTGAAGAGCTGGATCGAGTTGACTCCCCGCATGAAGGGCTCCCCCTCGGGCGAGCGGCGGCCCTCGTACTGGCTCCACACCTGGGCGATGTTGCCGAAGCGGTCCACGCGCCGGGCTACCTCGACCTCGTAGAAGTCGCCCTGGGCGAAGAAGGGGGTGCGGGAGACGATGTAGCCCTCGACATCGAAAACTTCCATGGTCCCGCCTCCGCCCTCCTTCGGACGGGTAGGCTGCAGCCGCGCGCCCGCAGCGAGCAGCGAGCGCTCGCGGTCCCAGTCCCGCGGTCCCGCCGGGCCGGAGATGGTCTCGTACAGCGCATTCACGATCCCCTCGATGGAATCGACGTCCTCTCTCCTGGGATAGCTCATCGGGTCTCCAGCAGCCGGTTGAACGAACGCAGGAAGGGGACGTCGGGCTGGTAGTAGAAGGTCCCGACCGGACAGCCTCCCTTCATGCCGCAGAGCGAATCGACGGTAAGATCGGCGGCCTCGTCGTGCTTCCAGGCGGCGCCCTCGCGCAGGATGCGGACGAGCTCTGCGCGGAAGCGGGTGTAGGCCTCGCCGTGCCAGACGTCCTGGACCGACTGCCGGTAGACGTTGCCCAACTCCTTGCCCTGGAGGATGCAGCAGGGCGCCACGGTGCCCGTGGTGCGGATCACCATGGAGTGCCATCCGATCAGGCAGGAGCTTTCGAGCCCGCGGCTGGCCCTGGACGCCAGCTTCGCGCGCAGCCCGTCCCGGAAGGAGCCGGCCTTCTCCTGGAATGTGAGGTCGTCCCGCAGCAGGAGGCGCGAAGCTTTTCCGAGCGCACCGCCGCGGCCTGAGGACAATCGGCGGTTCATCTCGGCGACCCGGTCCGAGAGATCCTGCTCGAAGCTGTTGATGCCGCCGATCCGCAGGTACTCGTCGGACCTCACGAGGTCCTCGTAGAGGCCCATCATCTCGTCCGTCTCGGCCTCGGTCATCTTCTGCTCGGGAGCGAGAAAGGCGAGGCCGTTGAAGAGGATCTCGTCCGCGCCCATCTCCCGCGCCAGACGGTACATGGCCGGGATCGTCCGGTAGTTCTCCTTCCAGACGAGGTACTGGATCAGCACCCGCGGCCGTTTCACGCCGCGGCTCTTCCGAAGAGCTGTCAGCTCCCGGACATTGTCCACCACCCGCTGAAAATTGCGGGGCGAGGTCTTCATCATCGAGGCGTACGTCCCCTCGTCCGCGGTGTTGAGGCTCACCGTAACGTGCTCGCAGGTATCCGCCAACAGCTCCCGAATGTCGGGGAGTAGCAGCACGCCGTTGGTAGTGACGTTCTCGATGGGCAGGCCGCTCGCCCGGATCGCCTTGAGGAAGTCGCGGATGTTGCGGTGGAAGAGGGGCTCGCCGCCCCCCGAAAGCCGGAGCGAGCGCGTGCCGGCCTCCCGCAACTCGCCGAGCAGCTCCTCGAAGCGGGTCATGGGCACCTCGTCCGTGCCCCGCAACGCCGCGGTGGAGCAGAAGAAGCAATCGATGTTGCACCGGTCCGCGGGATGGATCTCCACGTGGTACGGACCTCCGTAGGCGACGCCGTCCTCGATCCCGCGCAGGATCTCCTCCTTGTCGGAGGGGGTCAGATGCTTCCAGCCGAGGTCGCTCACGGATCAAGTGTACAGAAAAGATCCCGCCGGGACCCCCGGCACGCACTCAGAGTAGAAGAGGCCCTTCTCTGCAATAGGTGCGGCGATTGTGGATCTCGGAGAACTTCCCATGCTGCATATCCGGGGAATGAGGTTGTGGTTGCTGGTCGTCCTGGCAGTGCTCTGCGGCGTGATGTCCGCATCGGGCGCCTCGGCGGGAATGCAGGGCGGTCTGACGGCGGCGATCGAGACGGACAAGGCCTTCCTCGCCGGCGCGGAGTCCGCGGTCGTCCGCGTCACGCTGCGCAACGACTCCGCGGAGGACCGGTACGTTCCGTACTGGCAGACGGCGCTCCGGGGCGTCCACGGCAATCTTTTCGACGTGCGCCTCAACGGCAAGCCGGTCGCCTACGTCGGCCGCGTGCACAAGTGGGGCAAGCCGCAGGCCGAGGACTACGTCCGCATCCCGGCCAATAGCTCGCTGACGGCCGAGGTGGACCTGTCGCGCTACTACGACCTGTCGCGGACCGGCGAGCACTCGATCCGCTACCGGGTGCCCGTCCAGGATTCCCTGCGCGGAACGGGACCGGAGATCGCTTTCGTCCTCGGAATGCGCGACCTGGAGTCCAACACCCTCTACGTCGCGGTGGAGCGGGACGGCATGGGCCGCTTCGTTCAGGAGCTCGGCCAGAACGCCGGCCAGTCCGTCACTCCCGGTTACGTGAGCTGCTCGAGCGCCAGCCAGACCACGCTGCTGACAGCCCTGGGAAATGCCGAGACGATCTCGCTCAAGGCGCGCGACTATCTCAACAATCTGCCGAGCGCCTCGCGTCCGACCGATACGGCCTACCGGACCTGGTTCGGGGCGTACGACGCGTCGCGCTACGCCACGGTCCAGAGCCACTACGTGAGCATCTACGGCGCCTTCAACACCAAGACGGTAGAGTTCTACTGCGACTGCACCGACAGCTCCTATGCGTACGTCTACTCCAACCAGCCGTACAAGATCCATCTGTGCAACGCGTTCTGGAACGCCCCGAGCCTGGGGATCGACTCCAAGGCCGGCACGCTGGTCCACGAGATGAGCCACTTCACGGTCACGGCGGGCACCTCGGACTACGCCTACGGCACGAGCGCCTGCCAGAGCCTGGCGAACAAGAAGCCCGCAAGGGCGATCAGCAACGCCGACAGCCACGAGTACTTCGCGGAGACCCGCTAGGCTCTCCGCTCGTCCGACCGGCGCGGGTGATACGCGGGTGGTACGCGGGTGGTACTGGGGTGATATCGCCCGCGCCGGAGTTCCTAGAATCCTTCCGAGCCGTTCAGGTCCAAGTGGGAGCAGCCGAGCAGCGCCCTGACCCGTTCCGGGCTCAACCCCGCCGCTTCCAGGTTGCGCCGGATCATCTTCAGGCACTTGTCCCTTACCGAGTAAAGCTCCCGTTGAGGCCGTCCCAGGAGAGGGGAGATGGCGGCCATGCTGAGACCGTCCCAGTAGTGGAGCTTGAGGAGGAGGCGGTCCTCGGCTGCGAGCGACCGGAGCAGGGGAGCCAGCAGCACCCGGAGCTGTTCCTCGGTGCGGGAGCGTTCGGCATCCTCGATCCGTCTCTCGACCTGCCCGTCGACCGGGATCCGGAGAAGCTCATCCTCGCTGACCCGCCGCCGCTCCATCCGCCGGTTGAGCGAGCCCGCGATCCGCTCGAGCTCGGCCCGTGACAGGGAGACCTCGTGCTCGATCCGCATCCGCTCGATGGCCTCGTCAAGGGAAAGGCCATCCCGGAAGCAGAGCTGCTCCAGGAGGACAGCCTCGCGGCCCAGCCGGCGGGCTGCCGCGGTGGGCCGCCACTTGCCCCAGATGTGGGTGCGGTAGTCGCGCATCAGGTTGACCAGGACGACGGTCAGGAAGGTCGGGAAGGCGCTGCGGCCCTCCCAACTCGCGAGCACGCGGGAGTCGTCCTCGACCAGTTTGAACAATGCCCATGAACGGAACTCTTCGGCCTCGTACTCGGGCAGGCCGCTGCGTCGGCTGAGATGGTTGAGCTTCTTCTGGATGAGGTGGTATTGGGTTTCGAGGAGATCCCGGCCGCGGGATGCGGGATCGGGTGAAGAGGGGGGGGCCGGCTGGAGAGAAGAGCGACGGGTGAAGGGCACGACCACAGACTCGACCATCTCAGACCTCCAAGGAGCTCGCGGCGTTCAAGGCCGCGACCTGCCTCTAGACTGCCCGGTCGGAGGTTTCCGCGTCCTGAGGAAAGGATTTGGAAAATCTCAGGAAGGTCTTAGTGAAGTAGAATGAAAGAGATCCAGAGAGCGCCCTGCTCTGCCGGAACCCAGGTCCAAATGAGCCAGCCATCGGAAAAAGCCCCCCGCGTGCCCGATCTTGGGCGGTTCCGGGTGGGCGAGTGGGAGGTCAACCAAGCCGAGAACGCCCTGTGCTCGGAGGGGCGGGCCGTGCGGCTGGAGCCCCGGGTGATGGACGTGCTCGTCTACTTGGCGGCGGAGGCTGGGAGAGTAGTCTCTAAGGAAGAGCTCCTAGCGGCGGTGTGGGGCGGTGTGTTTGTCGAGGAGGGGGCGCTGACTCAGGCCATTCATAGCCTGCGGAAGGCATTGGGAGACGACGCGCGGCAGCCGCGGTATGTCAAGACGATCTCCAGGCGGGGGTATCTGCTGGTAGCTATTTTCGAGCCTGGAGAGACGCTGCCGGAAAGATCCACGGTGACATACCTTCCTGTCTCCCTGCCGGAGTCGGTCGCGCAGCCGATCGAGAAGCCGACCGGAAAGCGTTGGCTCCTCTTCGTCTTCGCGGTGGCCATCGGTCTCGCTGCGATCCTTCTCGCCCGGGTCTGGGATCTCCGCGAGCCCCCCAGTTCGGAGGGCAAGCCGCGGATCGTCGTCCTCCCGTTCCGGAACTTCGGCGAGACGCAGGATGGCTATTTCACCGAGGGCTTGTCCGAGGAGATCACCAGGGACCTGGCCTCTCTAGCATCCCTCCACGTCATCTCGCAGACGAGCGCCGTACGCTATGTGCGAGACCGCAAGCCGCTCTCCCAGATCGCAAGGGAGCTCGAGGTGGATTACGTGCTGGACGGGACGGTGGCCTGGGGTAGAGGGGTAGGAGATGAGCCGCGGGTGCGCATTGCGCCTCGATTGTTCCGGGTCGTTACCGACGCTCACATTCGGGCCGATCCCTACGAGAGAGGCGTGAAGGACATCTTCGAGGTCAAGGCCGAGATCTCTCGCTGGGTTCTGGGTCAGCTCGACGTCCCTGTTGCTCTGAAGCAGGGACAGAGGTTGCGGACCGCCCCAACGGAGCATCTAGAAGCGTATCAGGCCTATCGTCGCGGCCTGGAGATCAGGAATCAACCTTATTATTCCGAAGAGCACATCCGCCGAGCCGTGCCCATGTTCCAGCGCGCTGTGGAGTTGGATCCTCAGTTCGCCGCCGCCTGGGCGGAACTCTCTCAGTCGCAATCCTACCTAGCGTTCAACGCCGATCCCTCCCCTGCCCAGTTGGAGAGGGCGTTGCAGCCGCTGAAGCGTGCCCTTGAAATCGACCGTCACCATCCCGACGTGCGGCTGGCCGAGGCCTACTTCAGCTACCGATGCCTGGGGGAGTATGAAACCGCCGAAAAGCAGCTCCTTGAGGCTGCTCGGCTCTATCCCAACGATCCACGCTTCTTGGAGCCTCTCGCGTACGTCCTCCGCCGGCGGGGCCGGTTGAAAGACGCCATTGAGAAGCTCGAGCGCGCCTCCTCGCTGGATCCTCTGGCGGCCGGGCTGGTCCTGGCCATCGGGGAGACCTATCGGGCCATGCGCGAGTACGGGCAGGCGGACCTCTATTTCGATCGCGCGACCTCCATGGCGCCGGACCAGGTCCCTTACTGGGTAGAGAGGGCGCTCAACCAACTCGCCTGGACTGGCGATGTGGACAAGGCGCGCGAGATCCTGGAAAAGTCACCGGTCCGGGGGCATCCCAGGTTGATGGCAGTCCAATTCCTGCTTGATTTCTACGAGCGCGAGTACGAGCGGGCCTTGGGAAGGATCACTCCGGAGAGCCTGAAGACGCTCGATCCTCTGGCCGAGAGCCGGATTCTTACTCTGACAGTCATCTCTCGCGAGCGGCTTGGAGATACGCGAGGAGCCAGGGCAGCCGCAGAGGCGAACCACGCCATTCTGGCAGCCCGCGTGGCGCGCTTCCCGATTGATCCGTTTCATCGGGGTTATCTGGCAGTGACGCTCGCTCAACTCGGCCGGAAGGATGAGGCCGTTGCCCACATGGAAAAGGCTCTCCAGGTCTTCCCGGACGATCTCTACTCAGGTCCTCGCACGGTCGAGATCCAGGTGATGATGGAGACGGTCCTGGGGAATCGGCGTAAGGCGATCGACCGGCTTTCCTGGCTGCTCGCCACCCCTTATCAGTCATCGATCTCCGCCACCGACCTGCGGCTCAACCCTGTTTGGGACCCCCTGCATGAAGATTCTGATTTTAAAAAGCTGCTTTGGAAGCTCTAACATCCGTAAACCAGATTCCAATACCGTCCGTATCAGTTGATGGTAACTTCAAGAGGAGAACAGAATGGCCTTTGAAATCAGCGATGTGATTTTCAGGATTGAGCAAGATGAAGAGCTGCCAGGTGATGGACATGCACGGCTGCGGTTGACGGGCTGCGAAGGGCGGACGGCGAGGCCTGTTGAAGGGGTGCAAAGGATACTGTGCGATGGGAGGACGACCCCCTTCATAGCTGGGGAAATCAATCTGGGTGTCCTGGGTCCTCGGGGACTCGCAGTTCTCAGGCAGGCCCTGCAAGACGCGGAGACGAAACTCCACGAACGCCCCATGGAGCCGCAGCCCTAGGGGCATGGAATTGCGGTGCTCCAGCCCAGGCGGGAGCAAACCGCGCGCTCCAACTTCGGGTAACCTTCCTCCGTCCTCAAACGGAGGAAGGAGATCCCCATGCGCTGGATGGTCTGTGGCAATGTCGACGGATTCTTCGGGCTCGCTCTCGACAACCTGGTTCAATTCCTGCGGATCGACGCCCTCTGCCGGGGGTGCTCGGGTTTCCGGCGGAACTGGTCTATTGACGCATCCTCCCAGCGCGGCGCTGTCACTGGTCGTCGGCAATCTCTATACTTGTGGCTAGGGTTGGCCGACAGAAAACGCGCAGAGCCCAAGACATCTTTCTGTTCGCGTGAGTGGGAAATCCGTCCCTCGTGTCCGTCTCATGTAAGAGCTGGCAAGCTTTTATGCCTGGAGCCGACAGCAAACATTGCTGGCTAGCATAAGTGCGGCTTCCCGCGAAGCCAAAGTGGTTTCAAGCGGCTCCTGGCTACATAATGCGGGAGAAATCATGAGACTAAAACTCGGATGGGTTGCTCTTGGATTGGTCACTGCTACTTTGATCATTTCATGTGAAGCCACGCCTGAGGAAAAGGAGCCGGTTCCTTCGGCGGCCGATGTTGACGCTCTCAACTCCGGCCCGCAGAAACAGTACCCGGAGCTCACTCTTGACGCGCAGAAGGTCGCGATGCAGCGCATCGAAGACATGCGCCGAAGGGTACGTGTCGAACGAGTGCGAGAAAAGATCCCGCCTGCGGACTGGATCGCAATGGCTTACCACGGACTCGTTCTCGACGCGAACTTCGATGTCATTCCAATGGACCCCGAGACAGTCTCCAAAATTCAGGAATCGATGTTCTCAATTTTGCAGGCGCCGGCGCGCGAAAGGGTGACGAGGAAATATGGCCGCGATCCAGGGCTGCTCTTCCATAATCAGAGGCTTAGAGGGAATGATCGACTTGTCATTCGCACAGCCGTTCTGCAAGCGCTACTGGACGAGTCGGATGAGGAGCTTCAGGAGCGTTATGCATGGCGGCATCGACTGATCAGTCGCGGCGCAAATACTCAGCTCAACACCCAAGGGATCGTTCTTCATCCACAGGTACGTGAGCTGTTGCGCCAGTTCCGCCTGGAGGATGATCTACCCGCTGTTCCCGGCTCCACCCCCACATATATCGAGAGTTGCCGCGCGGAGGGCGTGCCCATCCCTCCTGACTGGCCGGATGCGAAGTGGATCAGCCAGGGCCCACTCGCACTTGTGTTCGTATCGGCTGAATATAATGCCGAGGTCTTCGCCTACAAAGATCCAGTCGTTCCTGGTGTTTGCTATGCGCTACCGAGGCGCGACAGCGCGGGATCGATTCAGCTTCTAGGAATCATATGCCAAAGCGCCACCACCGGCAAAGCATGTTTCTGGGACAATAAAACGATCGACAATGTGCGGTTGACTGGAGTTGACTTGGTGCTCGACATAGACACCATAGGCAACGGAATGACTCTCGGTGAAAACTGCACAAATTGTCACCGCGGCGACAACGCCTATACGATTCACCCTGGCACGGCACTCGACCTCAGCCGCAGCGCAGCCGTTGGTGGCCCCTATGAGACTGACGCAGCGGCGCGCTTTACACCAATCGCACAGCCGGGCTGGGGCAATCCGGGACCGTTGACGCTGCCGGCGCTATCGACGGGGCAATCATCCTGCGTGGTATGCCACGGTCTGCCAGAAACGAGACCCGATTATTGTGCAGCTGTACTGCGAGTCGCGGCGCTCGCCACAATGCCACCCTCTGGACCGAACCGTGCTGGCTGGCTGCCCCCAGCGATTACGAATTCGAGGTATACGGACCACATAACGGGACTCTCGGCCTGCCCATAACGCATTTGTGGTCTGCCACCAAGGAAGCATTTGCTGGCTCTGCTTGCCGGGGAAGCTCCCACGGGTATCGGCGAAGGTCTCCGGATCAACCGGGAAGTCTCTCGCTTGTGGAGGAAGGCCCCGGCCGGCTGGGAAGGTTCCGCGCTCGCCCAGGGAGCTTTCGCGACGATCCGGAAGTTCCCGGTCATCGCGGCAGGGGGCCGGATCATCCGGGGAAGTTCTATGCTCGCCAGAGAGGATTCCTCGATGCCATCCCCCATCCTCTTGATCTTCGGATAACCTTCCTCCGCCTCAAACCGGACGGAGGAAGGAGACCCCCCATGCGCTGGATGGTCCGTGGCGACGTCGACGGATTCTTCGGGCTCGCTCTCGACAACCTGGTTCAGTTCCTCCTGATCGACGCCCTCTGCCGTGGGGTGCTCGGGTTCCCGGCGGAGCTGGTCTATGGACGGATTCTCCCCGGCGCGGCGCTGTCGCTGGTCGTCGGCAATCTCTATTACTCGTGGCAGGCCATGCGATTGGCCCGCGCCACGGGACGGACCGACGTCTGCGCCCTGCCTTACGGGATCAACACGGTCTCCTTGTTCGCCTATGTGTTCCTGGTCATGCTGCCGGCGAAGCTGGCGGCCCAGGCGGCGGGCCATCCGGACCCGGTTCGGGCGGCCTGGGTGGCGGGAATCGTGGCCTGCTTTGGATCGGGGCTCATCGAGCTTCTCGGGGCTTTTGTGGCCGAGCGGGTGCGGCGGTCGACACCGCGGGCGGCCCTGCTTTCGACTCTGGCCGGGATCGCTCTGACCTTCATTTCCATCGGATTCCTGTTCCGGACGTTCGCCCGTCCTCTCATCGGGTTCACGACTCTCGCGATCATCCTCCTGACCTACTTCGGACGGGTGCGGTTCAAGGGCGGGCTCCCGGGCGGGCTGGTCGCCGTGGCCCTGGGCACGGCGATCGCCTGGATCACCGGCATTGCTCCGACGGGGCCGCTCCCGGTGGGTGGGGCCGGGTTCTTCCCTCCGGTGCCGGTCCTTGGAGACCTGTTCGGCTCCCTTGGGCACGACTTTGTCGCTTACCTATCGGTCATCCTGCCCATGGGCCTGTTCAATGTCGTTGGCTCGCTCCAGAACATCGAGTCGGCCGAGGCGGCGGGGGATTCCTATGAGACGCGGCCGTCCCTGGCGGTCAACGGCCTCGGCACCCTGGCCGGCGCATTCTTCGGCTCTTGCTTTCCGACGACGATCTATATCGGGCATCCCGGGTGGAAGGCCATGGGCGCGCGGGCGGGATACTCGGTCCTGAACGGCGTATTCTTCGCGCTGGTGGGGCTGACCGGCACCCTCGCCTACATCTCCTGGGCGATCCCGATCGACGCTGGCATGGCCATCGTCCTCTGGATTGGACTGGTGATCACCGCGCAGGCGTTCCAGGCCACTCCTCGCGAGCATGCTCCGGCGGTGGTCGTGGGGCTGCTGCCCGGAGTAGCCGCTTGGGGAGCCCTGATTGCCAAGAACAGCCTGCGCGCGGCGGGCATGGGGATTCCTGGTGGAGCGCCGTTCTCGGAGTCGCTGGTCCAGGCGTATCTCGCATCGGATACCTGGATCCACGGGATTTTCGCCCTGGAGCAGGGATTCATCTTTACGGCCATGATCCTCTCGGCGGCGACGGTGGGTGTCCTGGAGCGGCGCTTCCGGGTGGCGGCCCTCTGGTGCCTGGTGGCGGCGGTCTTTTCCGCGGCCGGCTTGATGCACTCCTACGTCTGGACCCCGGCGGATACGGTGGTTTCCCTTACTCCCGCGTGGCCTTGGGTCGCCGGCTACATGATCATGGCCGCGATCTTCTTCCTGGCCCCCTGGATCACGGTCGAAGGGGAAGGGCACTAAGTTTTAGCTCTTTAAGAACCTCCTCCGTGTGCTCGCCCAGGGCAGGGGGTGGGAGGCAGGGCCGCGGGCGCTCGCCGTCGAAGAGGTAGGGGGCGGCCAGGGTGAAGAGATCACCGAGAGGCATGAGCTGACCTCGAGCCCGAGCCCGCTCCACTGATTCGCCGACTGAGGCGGGCGCCGCGGCAGGGATGCGGTGGGCTCGCATCGCCCGGTCCCAATCCTCCGAGGGACGCTCCCGGAAGATGGCGGCGAGGAGCGCGTCGAGCTCGATCCGGTTGCGCACCCGGTCGGCGTTGGTTGCGAAGCGCGGGTCGGTCTCGAGATCCGGCCGGTCGATTGCCTGGCAGAAGCGCCGCCACTGATCCGGGCTGCCGACGCCGACCAGGAACCAGCCATCGCGTGTGGGAAGGGCCTGGTAGGGCGCGAGGTTTGGATGGCGCGATCCGAGCGCGGGGGGCTGACGGCCGTCCGCGAGCCAGGATTGGGCCGCATAGGAGAGGAAGGCCGTACCCGCGTCGATCATCGAGACCTCGACGCGCCGGCCTCGCCCCGTCACCCCGCGCTCGACCAGGGCGGCAAGGACCCCCGAGAGCCCGTAGAGCGCCGAGAGGAAGTCGATCACCGCGATCCCCACCCGCACCGGCTCGCCTTCGCCTCCGATGCCATACCCCGTGAGCGACATCAATCCGGATTCCGCCTGGAGGATCACATCGTAGGCGGGGCGGTCGGCGTCCGGCCCGCTGCCATAGCCCGTAATAGAGGCGTGGACGAGCCGCGGATTTCCTCGGCGGAAGTTGGAGGTGCGGAAGCCGAGCTTCGTCCATTCACCGGGAAGGAAGTTTTCGACCAGGACGTCCGCCGTGGTGAGCAGCTCGCGGAAGACCTTGCGGCCGGCGGGGGTCTTGAGATCGAGCGCCATCGAGCGCTTGTTCCGGTTGGCAGAGACGAAATAGGCGCTGACCCGCGCCTCGGGCGGCCCCACGAAGGGCGGCCCCCAGCCGCGGGTCTGATCTCCGCCGTCCGGCTTTTCGATCTTGATCACGTCGGCGCCCAGGTCGCCGAGGAGCATGGCGAGGTAGGGGCCGGCGAGGACGCGCGAGGCGTCGATCACCCGCAGCCCGGCCAGCGGGCCGCGGCGCTTCATCCCTTGACGGCGCGGAAGGGGATGTCGCCCACGTCGACGGCGCGGCCGCCGGGCTCCATCCCTTCGAGATGGAAGCGGTACGACGTCCCCGTCTTCAGGCGCTCGGAGGGGAAGAGGATGGTGAGCGTCTCGCTCGCCGTGGGCTCCAGCCCGCCTTTCTGCCACACAGTCTTGTTCTTGTTGTCGAGCAGGGTCACCCGATAGGTGTCGTATTCGACCTGCGGGAGCTCCAGAGACAGGAGGATGGGCTCGGGAGCCGGTCCGAGCTCGACCGTGGCGTCGGACTCGCCCCGCACGACGCCGAGGGAGACGATGGGCGTGTTGATCTGCGGCTCGTCGACCTGGTCGACTTTGGCGAGTTGCTCGCGGGAATCGCGAAGCTGCTCTGCCAGCAGCCTGTTCTCCTCGGCCAGCCTCTCCAGCTCCGAGGTGTCGGGCGCGGCAGGGACGGCTTGGGGAGCGGCAGGCGCCGGGGCTGCCGGGCGCTCGACCGCAGGCTGGGCCGACCGGGCTTCGGTCAGCTCGCGGGCCAGCCTCGACCGGTCGGCCTGCAGCCAGATGGGCAGGGCTGCCACGGTGAGCAGCGCGGCCATCAGAATACCGGCCCGGGCGGTACGGGTACGGCGGGAGGCCCAGGCCAGAAATCCGAGCTGGACGGAGGCGCGAGCTGCATCCTCGGCCGCGACGGTGCGGATGGAGGTGCGGAGGTCATCCGCCCAGCCGACGCTCTCGCGGCACTCGGAGCACTCCAGGAGATGGCTCTCGAAGATCTCCTCGTCCTCGGAGGACAGGCGGCCGGTCACGTACAGCTCGGCGATGTTCTGCTCTTCGATACGCCGGTGGTCCATGGCTCACTCCCGCGGCGTGCCCAGTTGGGCATGCCTCTCGTACAGGTCCCGGTAGCGGCGGCGGGCCCGGAACAGGACCAGGTTGAATTCTGGGGCGGTGAGGCCCAGGTCGGAGCGGATGCTCTCCTTGTCATCTTCGGCGATGTAGAAGCGGAAGAGGATCTGGCGGTCGCGCTCGGAGCCGAGCTCCTCCAGGAGCCGTCGGACCAGGTTCACCTTCTCTTTGCGCAGGAGCTGCCCGAGCTGGCCGGTATCGCCGGTCTCGGTCACCTCGGCGGCGGTCTCGATCTCCTCTTCCCTCGACCCCCGCCGGGCCGCCTTCCGGTAGTGCTCGATGCTCAGGTTCCGCGCCAGGGAACGCAGAAACCCGGCCAGCCGTTCCGGATCGCGGACTTCGCCGCGCCGGACCTTTTCCAGGGCGAGACGGAAGGTCTCCTGGTAGAGGTCCTCGGCGTCGGAGTGTCCGCGCGTCCAGCGCCGCAACAGGAAGGTCAGACCCTCCCCGAAGCGGGCGATCAGCTCCTCCTCGGCCCGCGGATCGCCGCTGCGGATCCGCCGCACGAGGTCGGCCGGGGAGGCTTCGCCGATGCTCGTCATCGCCGGGTCCTCCGGCCGCGGCGGGAAGTGAAGCCGGACGATCCCGCCATGGGGTGTCGTCTCTTCGCTCCATTCCACGCCCCGGCTTCGGGCGGTATTGGCGAGGACTTCGGCCAGCATCGGTGTTCCTCCTTCCGGATCTCCCAGGGGGATTTCCCCCTCTTACGAAAAGAGTGATACCGGGCGGCTGAGAATTGCATCGCGGTCGAAGTACGGTCCATTGGCAGGAAAGCTCGCGGAATCCTAACATGCACCCGCCCGGTATCGGGAAAGGGGGGAAAGGGGATAGAGTACCGGACCGTCTGCAAGCACAGCCAAGCACAGGAGAAGGCATGCACAAAGCCCAGAACGTAGTGGGAAGGCTGGTGGAGGTGCGGTTCGCGAGCCCGCTTACCCTGGAAGAGGTGCGGCAGTTCGTCGGCGAGCACCACGCCATCATCAAGCGGCTGGCCCGCAAGTACATCGGAGTGGTTGACCTCCTGCAGGCGGATGTCTTTCCCGTGCCGGTCGCCGAGGCCCTGATCCAGCTCCTCTCCGCGGTCTCCCCCCAGCTCGAGCGCACCGCTTTCCTGATCCGCGACAGCGCGGTCTTCGCCCTGCAGGTGGAGCGGGTGATCCGCAACTCGAACCACCCGGACCGGCGCGTCTTCCGCGATTCCGAGGCGCTGCAGGAGTGGCTTGGCGAGGTGCTCGACCTGCAGGAGCAGGCCCGGCTGGCACAGTTCGTCGACGACGCGGTCGGCCGCCGCTGACCCGCCGAGCCTGTTTCTACTTTCTCCCCTTCGGCGGCTTGTGTGGCGGCGGCGGCGGCGGGGGAGGGCCGTCCCAGCCCGCGGTGCCGGGCGGATCTTGCTGCGGCGCCTTGCTTTTTGCCTTGCCCGATTCGACCTGGGCTCCACCGGAATAGACGTTGATGACGACCTGCGAAGGGGCGCCGAGGTCGCCGTGGACGCGGAGGCTGCTGGTCAGAGAGCGCACGAATGCCGCGAGATCCACTTCCCCCAGGTCGCCGGCCTCTCCGATCTGTTCCGCCTTGAGCAGCTTGCCGCTCTTCGAGTCCATGGTGATCAGATAGCGCAGGTTTTCACTCACTTGAGCCTCCAATTTAAAAAGAGTCCAGCGGATTTTCCCTCAGCTCATCGGGCAGGAGCGGAACCGCGACGATCTTTTCTCCGGCGAGACAGATCGCCTCTCTTTCCAAGAGACCCTCGCACACCTCCTCGATGCTCCGCCCCGTTGCGGGCCAGAGACTTCCGGCTCTCCGAAAGAGCGCTTCCGGAGCCGTGGGCGAGTCGCAAAGCCGCAGGAGGAGGAGATCTTCCAGCTCCATCCGGCAGGCCGCTTTCGGCCGGTTGAACCGGGTGTCCACGAGAACCCAGCCTCCATCCAGGTGCCGCCGGACGGCGAAGGTGCCGCTCGTCTCCTCCTTGCACCCCTGCCGCCAGGCCGAGCCGAAGTCGATGATATCCCGCGCGAGCTCCAGCACATGGTCCGAGTGCGCGTGCCTGTACTCGAAGAAGTAGGCCAGATCGCGCAGGCCTTCCTCGCCGAGCGGGTAGACGTGCTTGTAGGAAGGCAACGGGCGCGCCTCATGAAAACCCTTCTCCCGCCATCTTTCGAAGTTTGGGCTGAATCGGTCCATGCGGATGGGGCCGCAGACCCCCGGCGCATCCAGGTGCGCGAGCTTCTGCATCAGCCCGTGGATCTTCGGGAAATCATCCAGGTTTTCGCCGGGAAACCCGAAGAGCAGGTTCCAGTGCGTCCGGATCCCCAGTTCCCGGCACCAGCGGAGAAGGGCGATGTTCTGAGCGGCCGACACGCCCTTGTCCATGATCTCCAGCGTCTGGTCGGAAAGGCTTTCGATCCCGGGCTGGACATACAGGATTCCCGCCTTCTGCAGTGCGACCACCTGGTCCCGCCTCAGATTGGCCTTGATCTCGAAGAACTTCGGGGTCGTGCCTTCGCCCTCCGCCCAGTGCGGCAGGAGCGTCGGGAAGTAGTCCATGGCGAGGATGTTGTCTGCGAAGATCAGGCAGGACGGATGGTAGCGCTCTTCCAGGAAGGCCGCCTCGCGAGCGACGCGCTCCCAGCTCTTGCGGCGGAATGCCATGGTGTCGCCGTTCAGGCCGCAGAAGGTGCAATGGTGCTTGTGGCCCCACCAGCAGCCGCGCGAGGCCTCGAGCGGCACCGACGCCGGAGCGGAGTGCGGGAAGGTCCGCGCGAAAGATGGAAAGAAGTCGTCGTAATCCGGGATCGGGAGGGAGTCGAGCGCGACCGGGCCGGCCGGGCCGGCGGAATCCTGAGCGGTGTCCTCCTCGTGCTCCTCGTGCTCCTGCCGGTGGAGGATCCCCTTCGGCACCGCGGCCACGCCCCGGGCCAGGTTCTCGCAGAGCTGGGGAAAGCTGAAGTCCGCCTCTCCTGTGGCGATGAAATCGATTTCCGGGAAGAGATCGAGATAGGGCTGCCCCATCGGGGCCTCGAAGTTGGCGCCGCCGAACGCGATCTTCACCCCGGGATGAGCGGCGCGGATCATCCTGGCCAGGCACAGGCTGGGCAGGGTCTGTTCGAACGTGCTGCTGAACCCGACGAGATCGTACTTCGACCAGTCGCAGGCCTCGAACGCGATCCGGAGAAACGCCGGCGCGAGCTTCCTCAACTGCCTCACGGCGTCCCGATGGGCGTCCCCCACGCCCCAGACCGGATGGTCGAGGACCTCGCGGCTGTAGCTCTCCCAGGTCGAGAAGGAGTCGCCGTAATAGACCTGGGAGAAGATCCATTCGCCGGCGAGCACGTTGGTCGACGAGAGGTCGGCCAACAGCTTGTACGGCTCCTGTCCGGCGAGACTGCAGAAGGTCAGGTTGAAGTACTTGCAGTCGCAGGAGATGCCGCGCTCCAGCAGTAGGGCCTTGAGCAGCCCGGCAGCCAGGCTGGGACGATCGCTGGCCGCGAAGGGCATGACCACGAGGGCCACTCTCATCGCGCGCTTTGACCGCCGCCCGGCAGCGGAGACGGGGAAGCGTTCCCGCAGCCCCTTGTCCCCTGGACCTTTGCCGGGTATCCGGCCGGGCGCGCCTGTTTTCCGATCTGGTCCACGAGCTTGCGGAAGCGCGGCTCGGAGCCGAGGCCGGGCCACTCCCAGTCTGCGCTGGCCTCGAACAGGATGGCTCTGGGGAAGCCTTTCCGATAGACCTCCTCGAGACAGTCGAGGGCCTTGCCGCGCTCGCCGAGCCGGAGATAGATCCGGGCGATGTCCTCGGGCGCCAGGACCCGGGCGCGGGACAGCTCTTCCAGCGCCTTCGCCGCCGCCTCCAGAGCGGCCTTCTCCCCCTCCTTCCGGAACGCCCGGTCCACCTCCGGCATGATCTCGGCGTAGCGCACCGACAATGCCTTGCGCAGGTACTCGAACGAGAGCTTGTCCTTGCCCTGCCGCCGCAAGAGCTCGGACATCGAGAGATAGGGGGAGTGGTAGTCGGGAGCCAGGGTCTGGGCCTTCTGGAAGAACCGGAGGGCTTTGTCCGGCTGGCCGTCGCCATAGGCCTTGAGCCCCATGTTCACGTTGACGGCAGGGGAGAGGGGGTCCAGCTCGTGGAGGAGCTGGAGCTGTTCCATGGCCTCGTTCCGCCGCCCCCGGGCCAGGAGATGCAGCGAATAGAAATGGTGGGCCATGGGATGGCTCGGATTCAGGGCGATCGCCCGGCGGAAGCTCGCCTCGGCCCCGTCCCAGTCGCGGTCGGCGAACAGCCGGACGAGCCCCAGGGAGACGTGGGCGTCGG
The DNA here is from genome assembly GCA_035536935.1 of Thermoanaerobaculia bacterium. Classification (GTDB taxonomy): domain Bacteria; phylum Acidobacteriota; class Thermoanaerobaculia; order Multivoradales; family UBA5704; genus DATMER01. The sequence continues at coordinate 22,540 of DATLNC010000029.1, read as the reverse complement.
CCAGATCGGGGCGCAGCGCCAGGGCCTTGTCCGCGTGCTCGCGGGCCTGGGGAAAGGCCTCCGGGGGGGAGGACATGCCGAAGAGGGTCGACAGGGAGTGCACGTCGGCGATGCCGGCGTGGGCCAGCGCGAGCTTCGGGTCGCGTTCGAGCGCCTCCTGAAAGTACTTGAGAGCGCTGGCGAAGCCGGCGGCCGTGCGCTGATTCCAGGCGTGGCGGCCCTTGAGATAGGCGTCGTAGGCTTTCGGATCGACCGGCCGGGCCTGCGCCAGGCGCTGCTGGTCCGCGGGCTCGAGCTTCACCTGGATTTCCCGGCTGATGGCGCGCGCTACCTCGTTCTGGAGCATGAGGACGTCGCGCAGGTCGCGCTCGTAGCTGTGCGCCCAGATCTGCTGCTCGGGCTCGGCGCGGATGAGCTGGGCCGTGATCCGGACCCGGTCGCCCGCGCGCATCACCGAGCCCTGGACGATGATCTCCACTCCGAGCGCCCGGGCGATCTCGGGCAGCGGCTGGGACGAGCTCTTGAAACGCATCACCGACTGGCGCGAGATCACGCGCACGCCGTGGATGTCGGACAGCGAGGCGATCAGGGCATCGGTCATCCCGTCCACGAAGTACTCCGGGTCCTGCGAGAAGTTGCCGAGGGGCAGCACGGCGAGACCGGGACGCTGGCCGGCGGCGCTCTCTCCGGCCGCGGCTTTGCCCCTGGCCATCAGGAGGTGATCCAGCTGCGGCCGGGTGACGGCCAGCGTGAGGGCCAGGCAGCCCGTCACGGCGAAGGCGGCGGCCGGCATGCGCCATTGCCGGCGCAACCGCGTCAGGTGCCCCGTTTCGGTGGGGAAGGGGATCGCGGCGGTCGACAGCCCGGCGGCCAGGGGCTGCAGTCTCTGGCGCAGCTCCCGGGCGCTCTGGAGCCGGCGCGAGACGTCCTTCTCCAGGCAGAGGGTGATGAGGTCGTCCAGCTCCTTGGGGACGCGTGGGTTGAGGCTCGACGGTTTCGCGGGAGTGTCGCGCAGGAGCGCCGCGAAGGTGTAGCCGACGCCGCCCCCTGCGAAGGGGCGGCGCCCCGTGGCCATCTCATAGAGCAGCACGCCGAAGGAGAACAGGTCCGTCCGGTGATCGACGTGGTGACCGAGGGCCTGTTCCGGCGACATGTAGGCGGGCGTGCCGATGATCAGGCCGGTCTCCGTCAGCGCGGTGGCGGCCGCCGCGCCCTCCACCAGGGTGGCGGCATCGTCGGGCTCGGACTTGGCGATGCCGAAGTCGAGCACCTTGATGCGTCCCGCCGGGCTCACCATCACGTTGGACGGCTTCAGGTCGCGGTGCACGATGCCGCGCTCGTGAGCGGCTTCGAGGGCCTCGGCGAGCGGCACGGCGATCTCCAGGAGGCGGCGCAGCGGCAGGCCTTCCGGAGGGATCATGCTGTCCAGGGTCCTGCCCTGGACCAGCTCCATGGTGAGGAAGTGAAGGCCCTCGTGCTCTTCGACCGAATAGATGGTGACGATGTTGGGATGGTTCAGGGCTGCGACGGAGCAGGCCTCCCTGCGGAAGCGCTCCACGCTGTGCTCACGGAGGGCGTGATCGGGTGCGAGGATCTTGAGGGCGACATGCCGGTTCAGCCGGGTGTCCGCGGCCCTGTAGACCTCTCCCATGCCGCCGGCTCCAAGCCTCTCCAGGAGCCGGTAGCTTCCAATGCAGCGATCGAGCACAGGCCGATCCTCCTTCGCCTCGTGGGTGGAACGGGTGCATCTACGCCTGGTACGATTAGCTAGATACTAACGCAAGAACAAAGGTTGCGGCCAGCTTCTGAAACAGAAGTGGGAGCAGGCCGTCCAATCTTTCACGCGCTCGGCTAGTTTTGCGCCGCCTCGCCCACATCGCCCACATCGCCAAGACTGCTGTCGAACTCGGCCGGGGAGATCGTCCCGTTGCCGTCCGCGTCGGTCTTGTCGAACGCGATGCTCACGACGTCCTGCGGCTTTGCATCCGCGGCCAGGAGGATCTCCGGCAGATCGCTCTTGCTCACGTTCAGCGAATTCTTCTGCTTGCGGGCCCAGACCCAGGCCTCCTCCTTGGAGATCGTGCCGTTCTTGTCGCCGTCCACTTCGTCGAAGCGGGCCTTGGCGCCCGAGTCGCAGGGGCTGGAGGCGTAGCACTTGAGGTCCGTTCCCGCGGCGAAGGCGCCGCACTGGTTGACGCAGTTGCAGCCGAACGCGTTGCACACGGGCGTCTCGTTGCCGCACACGCAGCTGTTGCTGGAAGAGATGCAGTAGGGACAGAGGATGGCCGTGCAGCAGGCCGCCGCCATGCCTGGGAGCAGGGAGAGAGCGGCCAGCAGGATGGAAATTCGGTTCATCGGAAAGGAAGTGGCGGAAGGACGGGTGGAATTGCAGCCGGATCAGGCCCACCGCAGATCGGCGCCGCGCGCGTGCACCCGCACCTCGCTCTTTGCCAGGGAGGATTCGGGGTCGTCCCGGAAACGCTAGTGCCTGGGCGAGGCGCGGAGACCTCTCCGCGAGGCGCGGAAGCCGCGCAGCGTCTCGCCGAAACCTATCGGCGAGTCCCTGAAATCTATCGGAGCTCGCCGATAGACTTCGGGAGCCGGTTATAGGTCATGAAGAGCCGCCGATAGACTTCGGCAGCCGGTTATAGGCTATCGAGAGGCGCCGATAGCTTTTTTGAGCCGCCGATAGGCTATGGAGAGCCGCCGATAGACTTCTGGAGCCGGCGATAGGCTATCGAGAGGCGCCGATAGGTTAGGGAGAAACGCCGCGAGACTACGGCTCGCGGATAGGTTTCACAGAGGCGGCCCCCAAGATCGTGGAGGGGCTCCAGACCAGTTATCGAGGGTAAATCCCCGAGTCGCTCGGGTACACTCACGGCAAGTCATGGTAGAAGCCATCAACGCCCGCGAAGCCGATCTGGCCCGGGCTGGAGACCCGGAGCTGAGGGATCGCGCGGTGAGCCTCCGCCGCCAGGCTTTCGACGGCGCGCCGCTCGACAGCCTCCTTCCTGACGTCTTCGCCCTGGTGCGCGAGATTGCCCGCCGGGCGCTCGGCGAGCGGCCGTACGACGTCCAGATGCTTGCCGGTATTTCGCTTCACCAGGGAAAGCTGGTCGAGATGCAGACCGGCGAGGGCAAGACGCTCGCGGCCGTCGCCCCCGTGGCCCTGAACGCCCTGACCGGCCGCGGCGTGCACGTCCTCACCTACAACGACTACCTGGCCCGCCGCGACGCCGAGTGGATGGGCCCCATCTACGAGCGCCTCGGGCTCACCGTCGGCTGCATCCAGGAAGGGCTCTCCACCGCGGAACGGCACCGGGCCTACTGTTGCGACGTCACCTATCTGACCGTCAAGGAAGCCGGCTTCGACCTCCTGCGCGACGGCCTGTGCCTCGATCCGGCCGGGCAGGTGCACCGGCCCTTCCATCTGGGACTGGTGGACGAGGCCGACTCGATCCTGATCGACGAGGCGCGCATTCCGCTGGTCATCGCCGGCACCCTCGAAGAGATCGGGGTCGATCTCGGGCGCCTCGCCACCATCGCCCGCCAGATGGTGCGGGGAACCGACTACGACACGGACGAATACGCGTACAACATCTTCCTGACCGACCGCGGAATGCATCGCGCCGAAAAGCTCCTGGGCTCTGGAAACCTATTTGAAGGGGACAACGTCAAGCTGCAGGCCGAGCTGCGCAATGCCCTGCACGCCGAGGCCCTGCTGAAGCGCGACGTGGACTACATCGTGCGCGACGGCCGGATCGAGCTGGTCGACGAGCTGACCGGCCGCGTCGCGGAGAACCGCCAGTGGCCCGACGGCCTGCAAGCCGCATTGGAAGCCAAGGAGGGGCTGCGCTGGAATTCGGAAGGGAAGATCTTCGGCTCGATCACCGTCCAGCACTTCCTGCGGAAATACCCGCGGCTCTGCGGCATGACCGGAACGGCGACGCCCGCCGCCAGGGAGCTGGCCGACATCTACAACCTCGAAGTGGTGGAGGTGCCGCCGAACCGGCCGTGCATCCGCGTCGATCACCCCGACGTGATCCATGCCACCCGCGAGGCGAAACGGAGCGCGCTGCTCGACGAGATCGCTGCCACCCATGCGACCGGCCGGCCGATCCTGGTGGGCACCGTCAGCGTCGAAGAGTCGGAGAGCCTCGCCGCCGATCTGCGCCAGGCGGGGATCGCTTGCCGGGTGCTCAACGCGAAGAACGATGCCGAGGAAGCCGCGATCGTGGCCGAGGCCGGAGCCCTGGGCGCGGTCACGATTTCCACGAACATGGCGGGCCGCGGCACCGATATCAGGCTTGCCGATGAGGTGGTGCCGCTCGGCGGGCTCTACGTTCTCGGCACCAACCGCCACGAGAGTCGGCGCATCGACGACCAGTTGCGGGGCCGGGCCGGGCGCCAGGGAGATCCCGGCTCGTCCCGCTTCATCATCAGCCTGGAAGACAGCCTGCTGCAGCGCTGCGGCATCGAGAGGCTGCTGCCCTCGAAGGTCCTTCAGAGGCTGAGGGCAGAAGGCGGTGGGGCCGTCGGTCACCCCTCGGTCCGGCGCGAGGTGGCGCGCGTTCAGCGCATCGTCGAGGGCCAGCACGGCGACCTCCGCAAACGGCTGCTCTCCTACTGGCAGATCCTCGAGCACCAGCGCGGCGAGCTCCAGGCCTGGCGCCAGGAGGTTCTCGAAGGCAGGGACACCGAAAGGCTGCTGGCCAGGCTGAGCCCCACCCGCTGGACGCAGCTCTGTTGCGCGTACGGCGAGGAGCTGCTCGAGGAGATCGAGCGGCGGATCACCCTCGTCACGATCGACCGCTGCTGGAGCGATCACATCGCCGAGATGCAGGCGGTGCGCGACGAGGTCCACCTGGTCCAGCTCGGCGGCCAGGACCCCTTCGCCGAGTTCTACCGCACCGCCGGAACCGGGTTCGAAGCTCTCCTGGAGCGCATCGACGTCACGATCGTCGAGATCTTCGAGCGGATCGAGATCACGGCGGACGGCGTCGACTGGGACCGCGAGGGTCTGCGCGGCCCCTCCTCGACCTGGACGTATCTCATCAACGACAACATCTTCGGCAACAACACCTTCCTGACCCTGGCGAACCGGCCCGGCTTCGGATTGTGGGCTATCCTCCTCTGCTGGTGGATCCTGGTGCCCTGGGCGCTGGTGCTGCGCTGGCAGCGCCGGCAGAGAAAGAGAACAGAGGAGGAGGACCCGACGTGAATACGATTCCCATGATGTTCCTCGCCGTGGCCTTGGCGACCCAAACGACTCCCGCCCCGGCGCCGGCGCCGGCCCCAGCCGCCGAGCCCACGGCCGAGAAGGCATTCAAGAACATCAAGGTCTTGAAGGACATGCCGGCGTCGCAGTTGATGCCGGTCATGCACCTCATGCGGTCGGCGCTCGGCACCCGGTGCGACTTCTGCCACGTGGCCGAGGGCAACCAGTACGAGCTCGACACCAAGGAGGAGAAGGAGACCGCGCGCGAGATGATCCGCATGGTCTTCGCGATCAACAAGGAGAACTTCGACGGCCGCACCGTGGTCACCTGCAACACCTGCCATCGCGGGCAGGAGCACCCGGTCAACACGCCGCCGATCGGCCAGGCCCAGTTCGACGACACGACCCATGGCTCCAGCCACCACGGACCGCAGGAAGCGCTTCCGCCGGCGGCCGAGGTGCTCGACCGCTACATTCAGGCGCTCGGTGGACGCGCGGCTATCGAAGGCGTCAAGAGCCGCGTGTCCCGCGGGACGCTGCTGCGCATGAAGGTGATCGGCTCGGGCACGCCCAAGGCGCAGGCGGTCAACCGCGGCCAGGAAGAACCGGTGGAGATCGTGCAGCAAGCCCCCGACCGTGCGACCGTAACCGTCGGAGCGGCCCCGGACCAGACGGTCCTGAGCCTGAACGGCGCCTCCGGGACGATGAAGGGACCCCGCGGCGAGAGGCCGCTGCCGCCCCAGGAGGTCAGCCGGATGGCCGAGAACATCGACTTGCGCTATCCGCTCAAGCTGCGGGACCGGGCTGACAAGGCACGGGTCCTCCGTAAGGAATCAATCGAGGGGAAGGAAGCGCTGGTCCTGCGCATCCGGGAGGACGACGGCACCTCGCGGGTCTTCTACTTCGACACGGCGACCGGGCTCCTGGTCAGGCAGGTCGTGAACCGGCCGACCGTTCTGGGCCCCGATCCCGAGCAGACCGACTATGCGGATTACCGCGCAGTCGGCGTGGTCAAGGTGCCGTTCCTGGTCAAGAGCTCTTTCATCGACGACAACCACCTGGGCACGACGCGCAAGGTCGTGGAGGTGAAGGACAACGAGTAGCGGTTAGCGGTCGAGAGGAGGCAGGGCGGCCTCGATCTCGGGCCGGTGCGGCTCCAGCCAGGGCGGGAGGATGAGCCTGTCGCCCAGATGGGCCAGATCCTCGTCCACCGTGAAGCCCGGCGTGTCGGTGGCGGTCTCGAAGAGCACGCCACCGGGCTCCTTGAAGTAGACCGAGTGGAACCAGAAGCGGTCGATGATGGGCGTGGGCGAAGAGCCCGCGGCCCGCACCCGGCGCTGGATCTCCTCCTGCTCCTCGTCGTCCGTGACCCGGAAGGCCACGTGATGGACGGCGCCGGTGCCCCACGATCCGAGCCGCTCCCCTGGCAGCTCGCGCACCTCCACCCACTTGCCCGAGCCGCCGCCCGCGACGCCGAAGCGATGCCAGCCATCCTCCTCGGCGGCGGGCTCGAAGCCGAGCGTCTCGCCCAGGAAGCGGGCGGTCACGCCCAGGTTCCTCTCCCAGAGCCGCACCGCGTGGAAGCCGCGGATCTGGTGGCGCTCGGGCACGGGGCTCTCCGTCCACGGCGTCCATTCCCCCGGGTCCCGCGGGCCGGGCGCTTCCGTCAGGGAGAGGCAGAGCCCGTGCACGTCGCGGAAGGCGAGAACGCTCTCGCCGAAGCGCCGCTCCGGCGTGGCGTCCAGCGTTTCCAGCCGTTCGGCCCAGAAGGCGAGGCTCCCCTCGGGCACCGCGAAGCCGACTTCGACCGCCAGCCCCGCCCCCTTGCGCCCCTGGGGCATCTGCGGCCACGGGAAGAAGGTCAGGTCCGTTCCCGGATGCCCTTCGGCGTCGGCGTAGAAGAGGTGGTAGGTGTCGGGCACGTCCTGATTGACGGAGCGCTTGACCAGACGGAGGCCGAGCAGCCCGGTGTAGAACTCCAGGTTCTGCTGGGGATCTCCCGAGATGGCCGTGACGTGATGAATACCGTGCACAGGGCTCAAGGAGTCCGTCTCCCGCGGAACGAGACGATCGCCAGAGCGAGGAAGACGACGCCGAGGATCGTGTAAACCGACCTGTTTTGCGTCAGCCCGAGGTAGAGGAAGACAGCCGTGCAGATGAGCCAGAGGATGGATGCCTGTTTCCGCTTGTCCAGCATGGAACCCCTCCTTGAGCGAGAGCGTACTACAGCGGCTCGACTTCCTCTCGCAATCGGGTAAGAGCCACGGCGCGGATGCGGGAGGTTAGCGGATAGGACTCGGTACCGGCGTGAATCACGATCAGCTCTTCGAGGCCGAGGCTCTCCAGGGCCGCGCGCATGGAAGAGGTTACCCGGGGGCTGCTGGTGAGCTTCAGCTCGAAGCCACGGCGGACGTTGCCACGGCGGACCAGCAGGTCCAACTCGGCTCCGCTGTGCAGCTTCCAGAAGAAGCACTCCTCGGGACGTGCACCGAGATGGGCCGCCACCTCGCCGATAGCGAAACCCTCCCAGGAAGCGCCCACTTTTGGATGTTCGAGCAGGTCTTCCCGCGAATCCAGGCCCAGCAGCGTGTGGAGGATGCCGCTGTCCGCGAGGTAGATTTTCGGGGACTTCACCTGGCGCTTGGAGACGTTCTCGTGCCACGGGTCCAGGCGTTTTGCCATGAAGGTGGAGCAGAGGGTGTCCAGGTAGCCGCGGACGGTTTTGTGAGAGACGCCGAAGGCGCGGGCCAGCTCCGAGCCGTTCCAGATCTCGCCGTGGTAGTGGGCGAGCATGGTCCAGAATCTCCGCATCGTGGTGGAGGGGAGCTTGATGCCCAACTCGGAGAGATCCCGTTCGAGGTAGGTGCGGATGAACTGCTGCCTCCAGAGACCGCTCGCCGCGTCGGACGGAGCCAGGAAGGAGAGGGGGAAGCCGCCGCGCAACCAGAGCGGCTCGACCCGCTCCCTTCCTACTTCCTCCAGGTTCAGGCCTTCGAGCTCATGGTAGGCAATGCGACCGGCGAGGGTTTCGGACGTCTGGCGCAGAAGCTCGGGAGAGGCGCTCCCCAGCACCAGGAAGCGGGCCGGGGTTGCCTTACGGTCCGCCAAGACCCTCAGGACGGGAAACAGCTCCGGCCGGAGCTGGATCTCGTCCACGACGACCAGTCCCGTGAGGCTCTCCAGGGCGAACATGGGGTCTTCAAGCCGGTAGAGATGGCGGGGGTTCTCCAGATCGAAGCGGGTTACCTCATCCCTGAGCTCATCCCCGAGCTCGTCGGCGAGGGCCATCGCCAGGGTGGTCTTTCCCACCTGGCGTGATCCGATCAGGCCGACGACGGGGAACTGTTCCAGCAGGATGCGCAGGCGCGCAAGGTGGCCGGATCGCTCAATCATGAGTGCAGTTTACCTTGAAAATTGGGAGAGGCGCTCCCAATTTTCAAGGTGTTCAGCGGATCAGAAGCAGACGCTGTCGATGACGTGGTAATCGCAATCGAGCGTCACGCTGCCGATGAGGAAGCCGAAGGGCGGGCACTCTTCGTTGGGGTTGCAGCGGAAGCGGCCGATGGCGTTCACGGTGATGCCGAACTCGGGGCACTCGCAGAGGGCATCGACCTCCACGAAGACATCGGGACCGGTGGGAGCGGCGATGCACTGGGCCAGCTCGCTGCGGGCGATGCCCTCGGCCCGCTTCTCGTTGCAGGTCGGTCCCTGCGCCAGGATCGGCATCGCAAGCAGTGCGGCCAGGATGCAGATGGCGCTTATGTTCTTCATGGCGAACCCCCTGGCGAATAGAATAGCACCAACAGGAGCGGTCAGACCCCCCGAGCCTCCACGATCCGGTTGCGGATGGCGTAGCTGACCACCTGCGCGCGATTGTGCAGGTGCAGCTTGTCCAGGATGTTCCGCACGTGGAACTTGACCGTGTTCTCGCTCACCCCCAGTTGCTGGGCGAGCTTGCGGTTCGAAGTGACCCCCTGGACCAGCAGCTCCAGGACCTCGAGCTCGCGCTCGGTCAGCGCGTCGGGGTCGTGGTGCTGGGACTGGTTTGCGCTCGGCTTGGCGAACTCCTGCAGGAGCTTGCGCGCCAGGGCGGGGGTGAGCGCCGGCTCGCCCCGGTTGATCCCGTCGAGCAGCGCAAAGAACTCGCTCGACTCCAGGTTTTTCAACAGATAGCCCTGGGCTCCGGACTTGATGGCCTCGAAGAGCTTGGCATCCTCGTCCGAGGCCGTCAGCACCACCACCTTGACCCCGGGCTGCCCGGCGCTGATCAGCCGGGTGGCTGCCAGGCCGTCCATCTCGGGCATGGAGAGGTCCATGAGCACCACGTCGGGCTTGAGCTCGCGCGTCAGCTCGACCACCTCGCGGCCGTTGCGCGCCTCGCCGACGACCGTCAGGCCATGGGCCTCCAGCAGGCTGCGCAGGCTGTCGCGGAACAGCGCGTGGTCGTCTGCGATCAGGATGTTCATGGCGCCCCCATGGTTAGGATTGGGATGGTGGAGCGGGGATCTCGATGGTGACCCGGGTCCCCTGCTCCGGCGAAGAGTCTAGACGAACGGTGCCGCCGATGCTTTCGGCGCGCTCCCGCATGGTCGACAGGCCGAAGCGCGGAAACTCGGCGCGGCCGAGCAGCTCGGGGTTGAACCCGCGGCCGTCGTCCTGCACCGTGGCCACGATCTTCCCGTTCTCCTGGTGGAGCGAGACGTCCACGTGCTTCGCCTGGGAGTGCTTGCGGACATTGGTCAGCGACTCCTGCACGATCCGCTGGAGCTGGAGCTCGGCGTTGTCGGAGAGGCGGAGGCCGCGCTCCACCTGGATACGGCAGGCGATGCCGTGCTGCGCCTCCCAGGAGCGGGCGTAGTCGTGGATGGCGTCGCCCAGGGAGCGCCCCGGTACCGAGGCGTTGCGCAGCCCGATGATGGACTCCCGCACGTCGCCGTAGACCTCCCGGGCCGCGGAAGCGAGCTGGTCGAGGTGCCGGGTCGCCTCCTCGGGCCGGTCGTTGCGCAGGAGCTCCTTTACCGCCTGGGCCTTGGTGTTGACGTAGGCGAGCACCTGGGCGAGGCCGTCGTGCATCTCGTGGGCGATGCGCAGCCGTTCCTCGGCCACGGCGAGCGTGTTGAGCCGCTGGTGCAGGTAGGCGTTGTCGATGGCGATGGCCGCGGTGGTGGCGAAGCGGACGAGGGTCTCTTCGTCCGCCGCGAAGAACTCGGGCACCTCCTTCTTGTCAGCCAGGTAGAGATTGCCCCGGAACGGCCCCTTGCACACGACCGGCACGGCGAGCAGCGACTTCATGGGCGGATGGTGCGCCGGGAAGCCGTACGACCGCGAGTCCCTGGTGAGGTCGGGCAGGCGCAGCCGCTGCCCCTCGTTGAGGACCACCCCGAGCAGGCCGTGGCCCACGGGCGGCGAGCCGAGCCGGGCGCGCAGCTCGTCGGAGATGCCGGAGGTCACGAAGGATTCGATCCGGTTCTGCTCGTTGATGACCGAGATGGCCCCGTACTGAGCGTCGAGCAGCGCCGTGGCCTGGTCCACCACCCGCTGCAGCAGCTTCTCCAGGGAGAGCTCGGAATGGATGTCCTGGGTGGCCATGTGCAGGGACAGCAGCTCGCGGTTCTGGCGCTCCAGCCGTCCTTGCATCCGCTGAATCACGGTGAACATGGCACCGAAGAAGAGCAGGGCGCAGACGACGAGCGTGAAGCCCATGATCAGCCGCCCCTCCAGCGAGTCCAGGTAGGGGTAGACCATGAGCCGGATCAGGTCCACGGCGCTGACGAAGACGGCAGTCGCCACGAGAGCGATCCACTTGAACCGCCGCAGGATCACCGGCGAGGCCTCGAAGTCGGGCAGGAACCTTGCCATGCCTGCGAATCTTAGCGCCTCGGAGCCGTGCTAGACTCGGCCCGTCCACGGACCTCCCGCCATGATCGTTCAGAAGCGCCATCTCGACGGGTTCACCCTCCTCAACGTGGAGGGGGTCATCAAGCTGGGCGAAAGCGCCCAGTTCTTCGCCCAGACCCTGGAGCGCACGCTGTCGGACGACCACGGGCACGTCATCATCGACTTCTCCAAGATCAACTTCATCGACTCCACCGGCATCGGCGAGCTGGTCGGCTACCTGGGACGGTTCCGCAACTCCAAGCGGGAGCTGATCCTCGTCAACCCGTCGGACCGCATCCGCAAGCTCCTCCAGGTCGCCCGGCTCGATTCGCTGTTTCCCACCTACGACTCGGTGGAAGCAGCCCTGGCAGCCGAGCGCTAGGGTTCGGCTCTGTTCGCCCGCCGCTTTGCCCCAATTGCCACGGTCGTCCGCAGCGGCCTGACGGAGTCCTGGCACTTCGGGGCGGTGGCTGCCGCGACCCCCGAGGGCGATCTGGTGGCATTCCTGGGCGATCCCGAGGCCGCCACCTACCTGCGCTCGGCCGCCAAACCGTTCCAGTGCCTGCCCCTGCTCCTGGCCGGCGGCGAGGCCAGCTTCAGCCTGACGCCCGCCGACCTGGCCCTGATCTGCGCCTCGCACAGCGGCGATCCCGAGCACACCCAGGGGGCGGCGGACCTTCTCGCCCGGGGCGGGTTCGGCGTCGGAGACCTCCTCTGCGGCGCCCATATCCCCCTGGGGGAGGAGAGCGCGCGACGGATGCTCCGCGAGGGGGCCGAGCCCACGCCGCTGCACAACAACTGCTCGGGCAAGCACGCGGGCATGCTCCTGGCCTGCAAGCTCCTCGGGCTACCCACGGGGAGCTACGTCGCCCCGGACCATCCGCTCCAGCAGCGCATCGTCGAGCACGTGCTGGAGATCTGCCGCGTGCCCCACGAGCAGGTGGGCCTCGGCATCGACGGCTGCAGCGTGCCCGCCTTCCACATGCCGCTCTCGGCCGCGGCCCGGGGCTACGCTGCCCTGGCCGATCCCCGGGCCGCTCGATTGCCGCCGGATGTCGGGGCTGCCCTGGACCGGGTCGCCCGGGCCATGACGTCCGAACCGGTGAAGGTGGCGGGCCGCGGACGCTTCACGACGCGGCTCATGGAGGTCACCCGCGGCCGCGTGCTCGGCAAGGAGGGGGCGGAGGGGTTCTACAGCCTGGCGGTGCGCGGTCCGGTGGCCCTGGGGATCGCGGTCAAGATCGCGGACGGCGGCGAGCGCTGCCGGGACGGCGTGGTGCTCGACGTCCTGCGGCAGCTCGGCTCGCTTTCGAGCGCCGAGTTCGCCGAGCTGGCGGACTGCTATGCGCCGCCGGTCCTCAATGCCCGCGGGCTCCGGGTCGGCGAGGTCGTGCCGGACATCGACCTCGAGGAAGTGCCCCGTTGAGATAAACTACGGCCGATCATGAACATGCGTAAAGCGTTCGCCCTGCTCCTGCTGAGCCTGGTATCGGGCTCCGTCATGCTGTCCGGCTGCCGTGCCTTCCGGAATCGCGAGCGTCCGCCCTTCCGCAAGGTGACCCCGCCCGTGGCATTCGAGGTCCTGCGCGACAATCCGGACATCCTGATCATGGACCTGCGGACCCGCAACGAGTTCCTGGGCGACACCGGCCACATCTATCGCGCCCGCAACATCCCGCTGGAGCGGCTCCCCGGGCGGATCCTTGAGATCGCCCCGTTCCGGGATGACACGTTCCTCGTCTACTGCCGGGAGAACGACTCCTGCGGCGAGGAGGGGATGGCCATCCTGATCTCCAGCGGATTCGAGAACGCCATTCTGATCGAAGGCGGGATCGACGGCTGGATCCGCTACGGCTTCCGCACCGTGCTGCCCGCGACCCCCGAGGAGACGGACGGCAAGGCGGGAAGCTTGCTCCCGCCGCAGTGATCGGCTAAAAAGAAGCTCTCAAAGATTGGAGACCTCCATATGACTGTTCACGCTCCTTCCTCGATAGCCGAATCCCTCCAGGACATGAAAGAGGCCCTGGGAGACCGGATCCTGCTCGACGAGGAGGTCCGTTCCCACTTCCGTTCCGATTTCGGCCGGATGGTGGACCGCCTGCCCGGCGCCGTGGCCCGTTGCGCCTCGGCGCAAGAAGTGGCCGAGGTGGTCCGCTTCTGCCGCGAGCGCGGCATCCCGATCGTGCCCCGCGGCCAGGGTCACACCCAGAGCGGCCAGGCCACCACCGACACGGGCGTGGTGCTCGACACCTCCTCCATGAACACCATCCACGAGATCGACGAGGCGGGCGAGACCGCCACGGTCGGCTCGGGGCTGACCTGGCGCGAGCTGGTCCGGGCCACCACGGCGCGCGGCCTGGTGCCGCGGGTGCTCACCAACAACCTGGGCGTGGCGATCGGCGGCACGCTCTCCATGGCCGGCCTGGGCGTGGCGAGCTTCCGCTACGGCACCCAGGCGGACAACGTCGACGAGCTGCAGGTCGTGACCGGGGCCGGCGAGATCGTGATCTGCTCGCGCGAGCAGAACCGCGAGCTCTTCGACGTGGTGCGCTGCAGCCTCGGCCAGTTCGGCATCATCACCCGCGCCAAGGTCCGCCTGCGCCGCTTCAAGCCGATCGTCCGCAAGTACTACCTGCTCTACGACGACCTCGGCGTCCTCATGGAAGACACGAAGAAGGTCATGGACCCGTCCAACAAGACCTTCTCTTCGCTCGAGTCCTGGTGCACTCCCTGCTTCCAGGGCATCAAGAAGATCGGCGAGGGCATGGAGCTGCGGGAAGGGGTGCAGACCTTCGCCTACTGGATGTTCCCGCTCCATCTGACGGTCGAATTCGAGCCCGGCGAGGAGCCGGACACCGCCGAGGTGCTGAAGGGCTTGAATCCGTACCGGCACCTGGAGACGAGCGACTTCCAGCAGGTCGAGTTCTGCGAGCGCATGGACCCCGTGTTCACGCTCTGGCGGCGCGGCGGCTACTGGGACATGGCCCATCCCTGGATGGAGACCACGCTGCCCTGGGACACGGCGCGGGAGTATATCGAATCGGCGCTGGCGATCACGCCGCCGCAGGCGCTCGGGCCGGGCGGCCACGTGCTGCTCTGGCCGGCCCGCACCGAGGGCTCGGACGTGCCGCTCTTCATGCATCCGGGCGGCGAGTACGTGATGGGCTGGGGCATCCTCCCCGGCGTGCCGCACGAGTTCCTGGACCTCGCCCTCTCCCAGCTCGACATGGCGAGCGAGCTCTCGATCCACTACGGGGGCAAGCGCTACCTCTCCGGCTACATCACCTTCGACACGGCCGAGAAGTGGGCCGCGCACTACGGGGATCAGTGGGAGAGGGTGAAGGCGGCCAAGAAGGAGTTCGACCCGGACGGGATTCTGGGCGCGGGCTTCGTACAGTACGAGTAACCTGAAGGACAACAAGGACGACAAAGACTCCAAGGACTTATCCCTGATGTCCTTGGAGTCCTTGGAGTCCTTGGAGTCCTTTCCGGTCTACTGCTTCGAAGCCTTGATGTTCAAGACCTGAAGCGTCGTGCCCTGCTGGCAGATGCTGACCTCGGCCACCTTGCCGACGACACGCACGGTGTCGCCGACCTCGAAGCCGCGCAGATTGCCGGTGAGCGTGTAGATCTGGCCGCTCTCCGTTTCGAGAGCCTGGCACTCGACGCCGGCGTCGGTAAGGGTGCCGGTGATGCGGACCACGCGGGTCCGGTGCTCGTTGCCCTGGGACTTGTCGTCCTTGATGCTCTGGACCTCGATGGTCGTCCCCTGCTGGCAGATGGACACCTCGGCCACCGTGCCCCGGACCTTGACGCGGTCGCCGTCCTCGAAGCCGCTCAGATCGCCCGTCAGCGTGTAGAGCTCGCCGTCGTCGCCGCGCAGGGCCTGGCACTCGACGCCCTCGTCGGTGAGGGTGCCGCGGACGTTGATCATCTGGCCGGCGTTGCCGCCGTTCCCGTTCCCATTATTGCCGTCGTCGTTCTTGTCGTTCTTGTCGTTCTTGTCGTTCTTGTCCGCGGTCGTGCCCCCCTTGTCCCCCTTGTTGCCGCCCTTGTTCCCGCCCTTGTCGGCATAGGCGTCGGCGGTGAGCAGCGAAAGAGCGAGTATGAGGAGGGTCAGGAAAGTCTTCATTCGGTACTGCATGCTGCGTACTCCTTTAAAACAACAGGCGGGGCCAGACATCAGCCCCGCCTCGTACACTCGGTGCAAGATGATTGCCAGTCGGCTATCCGCTTAACGTCCCGAGACCTCTCCGACCCGGATCGTCTTGCCCGCGCAGCGGGACGGTCCCTCGAGGAAACCGGTGACCCTGACGTTGTCTCCGTTGCGGAGATTCCCCAGGTTCCCGGTCAAGCCGAACTCGTCGTTGCCGCTCAGAAGCACGGGGCAGCCGCGGTTGTTAGCCACGCGCCCCTCCCGGACGATCATCTGGCGCTTGCCGTTGTTGTTGTAGCTGCGGTCGTCCTCGTACCGGTCGTCGCGGTAACGGTCGTCATACCGGTTGGTGTCGCGGTCGTAGTAGCCGTACCGCTCGACCTTGTTCTGGAACTGGCGCGGGCGCCGGCCCGTCCAGTTGTCGCGGTCGCCGAAGCGGCCGCCGTCGTAGTTCTGGTGGTAGTAGACGGCCTGATGGCGGCGGTCCGCCCACAGGGCCGTGACGTCGGTGATCTCGAAGGCGATGCCTTCCCAATCGCAATAGCCGCCGTCGACCACCCGGCCGACCACACGGGCGTGGTCCCCGGTGCGCAGGCCGTAGGTGTTGTTCACCAGCATGTAGAGGTCGCCGTTGTCGTCCCGCAGGGCCTGGCACTCGTAACCCTCGTTGGTGAGGTAGCCATCCACGGCGATCGTGTCGCCCTGGTTCCAACTGCGCCCGCCCGAGTAGTTCTGGTAGCGATTGTTGGAGCGGTCGTAGTAGCGGTTCCGTGGGCTGGCGTACCGCTGGTTGGTGTTCCGGCGCTGGAGATCCGCACGCCGCTGCAGCTCGGCCCGGCGGTTGATCTCGGCCTGGCGGTTGAGCTCGGCCCGGCGGTTCAGCTCGGCCTGCTGCTGGAGCTGGGCGCGGCGGTTGATCTCGGCCTGGCGCTGGAGCGCGGCCTGGCGGTTCAGCTCGGCCTGACGGTTCTCCTGGACCTGCCTGGCGCGGCGGCTGTTCTCGTTCTGCTGCTTCAGGTGGGCCTGCCGCTGGCTCTCGGCCTGGCGACGGACCTCGGCCCGCTCCTTGGCAGCATGCCGCTCGGCGGCACGCTGGCGGTTCAGCTCGGCCTCTCGCTGGGCCGCGGCCCGGCGCTCCTGGCCCTGCTCCCGGCCGTTATTACTATTACCGCGGGCCTCCTGCTTCTCGTTGCGCTGCTGCCTCTCGGCGCGGTTGGCCTTCTTCTCGTTCTTGTTCGCCTTATCCGCGTGAGCATTCCGCTCCCGGGGAGACGGGGCGGCGTAGCTGTCCACCGGCAGCGCCAGGGCCGCCGAAAGCAGCAATACCGGCCCGAAGACCTTCGCGAGCGGCTTGGATTTGCTGGTGTTCATCGCTGTTGCCTCCTAGTTGTGTCCGGCCCCGAGGGGCCGCGTCTGCCAGCTCTATATAGCAAGGAGGATGCCAGCTGGTTAAGTCGTTGCCTGAGAATGCTTTCACGCTTTATTCCCGATCGATCCGTCCTGTCGCGAGGACGGGCGTGGACGCCTCGTGATACCCTCCCGCGCCATGACCAAGACGACGATCCGCATCGCCCACAGTCCGGACTCGGACGACGCGTTCATGTTCTATGCCCTGACCCAGGGGCTGCTCAACACCGAGGGGCTGGAGATCCGGCACGTCCTGCAGGACATTGAGTCTCTGAACCAGGCCGCGTTCGAGGGCACGTACGAGATCACGGCGCTCTCCTTCCATGGCTACGCCCACCTGGCCGACCGCTACCAGCTCATGCCCTCGGGCGCCAGCTTCGGGGACGGCTACGGTCCGGTCGTGGTCTCCCGGTCGCCCATGGGCCGGAACGACCTCGTGGGGTGCCGGGTGGCGGTCCCGGGCGAGCTGACCACCGCGAACCTGGTCCTGCACCTCTGGCAGCCGGAGGTGCACCACGAGATCTTCCCCTTCGACAAGATCCTCGACGTCGTGGCCGAGGGGAAGGTGGATGCCGGAGTCGTCATCCATGAAGGACAGCTCACCTATGGCGACCTCGGCCTGCGGGCGGTGGAAGACCTCGGGGTCTGGTGGAAGCAGGAGACCGGCGGTCCGCTCCCCCTGGGCGGCAACGGCATCCGGCGGGACATCGACCCGGCGCTCAAGGTGCGGCTCTGCCGGCTGCTGACCGAGAGCATCGCCTACGGGCTCGACCACCGGGACGAGGCGCTGGACTACGCCATCCGCTACGCCCGCGGGCTCGAGGATGACCGGGAGCGCTCCGACCGCTTCGTGGGCATGTACGTGAACGACTGGACCCGCGGCTACGGCGAGGTCGGCCGGCGGGCCGTGCAGCTCCTCCTGGACCGGGGCCACGAGGCGGGGTTCCTGCCGGCACGGGTGGCGGCCGAGTTCATCGACGTATGACCCGTCCCGCCGCCCTGGTGTTCGACCTCGACGGGACGCTGGTCGACTCCCGGCGCGACATCACGACCGGCTTGAACCGCCTGCGGTCCGAGCTGGGCCTGCCGCCGCTGTCGCTCGACCAGGTGGTCGCCATGGTGGGGGAGGGGGCCAAGATGCTGCTGCGCCGCGCCCTGGCCGACTGGAACCAGGAGCCGACCAAGGAGATCCTGGACCGCTATCTCTCCTACTACGCCGAGGTCTGCCTGGACACGACCGTCCCCTATCCCGGGATCGAAGAGATGCTGGCCGAGCTGGCCGCCGACTACCGCATGGCGGTCCTGAGCAACAAGGGGGAGCGGCTGTCGATCGAGATCCTGGAAGGGCTGGACCTGGCCTGGCGCTTCAAGGAGATCCTGGGCGGGGACAGCCTGCCGACGCGCAAGCCGAGCCCGGCCGGCCTGAACGCCCTTGCCGACCGCTTCAACGTGCCAGTCGAGCAGCTGATGCTGATCGGCGACTCGCGCATCGACGCCGAGACCGCCAGGAACGCCGGCTGCGCCTTCGCCCTGGTCGAGTGGGGCTTCCTGGGCACCCCGAAGGAAGGCATGGACGCCGACATCATCGTCTCCACGCCGGACGAGCTGGTGCAGAAGCTCGTCCTACGGCCGGGGGTGGCAAACGGTGAGCCGCGCTCTGAATCGTAAGACAGGGCTCACACTCGGCAAGTACGCGCCTCTGCACCAGGGGCACCAGTTGGTGATCGAGACGGCGCTCTCGGAGATGGACGAAGTGGTCGTCCTCGTCTACGACTCTCCCGAGACGACCGACATCCCTCTGGCTGTGCGCGCCCGCTGGATCCGGTCCCTGTATCCCGCCGCGCGCGTCATCGAAGCCTGGGACGGTCCCCGTGAAGTCGGCTACACCCCCGAGCTGATGCGCGCTCACGAAGCCTATCTGACGAGGTGCGTCGGTACGGGGAGTGTCACGCATTTCTACTCGAGCGAGCCTTATGGCGAGCACGTCAGCCGCGCGCTGGGTGCGATCGACCGCCGGGTAGATCAGTGGCGCGCGCGGTTTCCTGTCTCCGGCACGGCGGTACGGAAGGATCCGTACGCCCACCGCGGCTTCCTGCACTCCGTCGTCTACCGCGACCTGATCGCCAACGTGGTCCTCCTCGGCGCTCCGGGCACGGGCAAGAGCACGCTGGCGCGGCGTCTCGCCCAGGAGCTCCGGACACAGTGGATGCCGGAGTACGGCCGCGAATACTGGGAGAAGTATCAGGCCGAACGTCGACTCACTCCAGAGCAGCTGGTCGAGATCGCGGAGGAGCATCTCATCCACGAGGAGGCGCTCCTGGTGCGCTCGAATCGTTATCTCTTCACGGACACCAACGCGATCACAACGGCTACGTTCGCCCGCTACTACCACGGCGACGTGCCTGCGCGGTTGGCAGCCCTGGCCGATCAGGCGGCTCGGCGCTACGATCTTGTGCTCGTCTGCGATACTGACATTCCATATAGCGACACCTGGGATCGTTCCGGTGAGGTGAACCGGATGGCGTTCCAGCGGCAGGTCATCGATGATCTGCGAGAGCGAAAGGTGCCGTTCTTCATGCTTCGCGGCGACCTCGACGAGCGGGTCCGGCGGGTCGGACAGCTTCTTGGCCGGTTCAGGAAGCACATGAACGTGCTCGACATGATCGACGGCTGGTCGGGATGAGCCGGTTTCTAAGCACGGACACGGTGCTCTTCACGATTCTTGGCTACCCGATGAGCTATATCGAGCTCGTCGGAACCCTCCTCTATCTGTGGTCGGTATGGCTGATCGCCCGGCGGAACATGCTGACCTGGCCGGTGGGGATCGCGAGCGTCCTTCTGTATCTGGCGCTCTTCTACCAGATCCAGCTCTATGCCGATGCGTTCGAGCAGGTCTACTACCTCGGCGCGAGCGTATACGGGTGGTGGTATTGGTCGAGATCCCGGCAGGAGACTCGCCTCGTTGCGGAGGTCAGCTATAGCACGCGCGGCGCGGCCGTTCTCGTGGCTGCCGCCACCGCGATCCTGTCGGTAGCGTTCGGAGCCGTGACCAGCCGTCTGCACGTCTGGATGCCTGACGCTTTCCCGCAGGCCGCGTCCTATCCGTACATCGATGCAGGGACAACCATCATGAGCTTCACCGCGATGTGGCTGATGGCCCGCAAGCGGATCGAGAGCTGGAACTACTGGATCGCGGTTGACCTCATCGGTATCTGGCTGTATTTCGTCAAGGACGTTCGCTTCGTCTCGCTGCTCTACGTCATCCTGCTGGTCCTCGCCATCAAGGGCCTGGGAGAATGGCGGCGCGCCTGGGCGAGAGCACCCCAACTCATCTGACGCGAGCCGCTTATCCGTCTCCCGCAAAGGGGGGAGCGCACCCCGGCCGCACGGGGCCGCCCCCAAGTTGACTGCAATTCAATTGTCAAAGAACCGCCCTCCACCGCCCTCCAATGAGGCAAGGGCAAGATCGATGCGCATGATAGTGTCGCGTGCCGTCGGCGTCAATCTCTGAGTTGCGCATAGGAGTCTCGGCCGCAACAATCAACATCTGTGGGCGATCCGCCCCGGCCCGGCGATGTTTCCCCCCGAGCTCCGGGCTGGTTCGCCCTTCCGGGCGAGCCTCTCCCCCGCGAGGGGGACGACGCGCCCCGGTCTGGCGGCGGCTCCCCCCAACGCGGCGATGGCTCGCCCCAGCGCGGCGACAGTCCGCCCCTCGGGGGGGAACTTCCCCCCTCGGCGGGCGGACGGCTCGCCCTGAAGGGGGATGGCTCGCCCCGAAAGGGGGCCCTCCCGCGGATCGGGGGGATCGCAGCCACATCGGGGCGGATCGCCGCCGTGCGCATGTAGAACGTCCGCCCCAATCTCCGATAGGATCACGTCCTTGACGTAGCCGTGCAAACCTGAGATCCTGCTGCATACGATGAGGTTCGAGAGAGGGCCACTCCCTTACGGGCTTCCGCATCGGGAGGTTCATTGACAACTAGCGAGGGACGGCGGCTTCCGTGTCCAAGGACACCGCCGTCCCGCCGTGGGACCGCCTTCAGGAGGGAGGGGGCGGAGCGGCGCCATGGAAGATCCGGAGGCGGGGGCGCTCCGGATTCTTCCGCCGCGTGCCCCACGGTTTGGCTTGGAGACCTCCCTGGCGCCCCCGTTTTTGCCACTGCACTTTGAGGATACGTGCCTTCCCTGGGAGCGCCGGCGTCTCGCCGGCATCCTCAAGACCGGCGTTCCGCCGATTGCTCCGGACTTGCCGGCGAGACGCCGGCGCTCCCAGGAAAAGCGCGTCCGTCCCGAGCTATCTCCCCAGCTCGCCCTGGATCACGCCGATCAGCTCGGCGGCCATGGCTTCGATGGTGGGCTGGTCGGGGCCTTCGATCATGACGCGGGCGAGCGGCTCGGTGCCGCTGTAGCGCAGGACGAGGCGGCCGTCCGCTCCCAGGCGGTCCTCCACGGAGCGGACGGCGGCGGCCACGCTCGGGATCGTGGCGAGATCGGGCTTGCGGGCGACGCGCACGTTCTTCAGCACCTGCGGGTAGCGCCGGAAGCCGGCGAGCAGCTCCGAGAGCGGACGGCCCGCCTGGTGGACGATCCCGGCGATCTGGAGCGCGGTGAGGAGTCCATCCCCCGTGCTCGCGAGCTGGCGCTCGACGATGTGCCCCGACTGCTCGCCGCCCAGCAGGATCCCCTCCTTCTTCATGGCCTCCACGACGTAGCGGTCGCCCACGGCGCAGCGGACGATGGCGATCCCCTCGCGGTCGAGGGCCCGCTCCAGACCCAGGTTGGTCATGGTGGTGGCCACGATCTTCGGCGGGTCCAGCAGGCCCCGGTCGCGCAGGGAGAGGGCCCAGAGATAGAGGATGGCGTCGCCGTCGCGCACCTCGCCGCGCTCGTCGGCCAGGATGCAGCGGTCGGCGTCGCCATCGAAGGCGGCCCCGAGGTGCGCGCCCCCGGCCACCACCCGGGCGGCCATCTCGTCGGGCGCCGTCGAGCCGCAGCCCTCGTTCACGTTGCGGCCGTTCGGCTCCGCGTGCAGCAGCGTCACCCGGGCGCCGAGGCGCTCGAAGATCTCCGCCGCGTAGGACGAGGCCGCGCCGTTGCCAGTGTCGAGCACGATCTTGATTCCGTCCAGCGGCTCCTCGATCGTCGAGGCGAGATGGTCCAGGTACCTATGCTTCAGATTCTCCTCGACGACCGGCTCCAGGGGCGGCAGCTCCGTCGCGGTCCAGGAGAGCAGGCGGCGCTCCAGGGCGTGCTCGTCGTCGTCGCTCCACTTGGAGCCGCTCGGGTCGAGGAGCTTGATGCCGTTGTCCGGATAGGGGTTGTGGCTCGCGGAAACCACCACGCCGGCGGCGGCGCCGAGCGGCTTCGCCAGCCAGGCCACGCCGGGCGTGGGGATCACCCCGGCGTAGCGCACGCGCACGCCGCCCGCGTCGAGCCCCTGGGCGAGCCAGCCGCAGATCTCGGGCGTGCTCTCGCGGGT
Organism: Thermoanaerobaculia bacterium; assembly: GCA_035536935.1. Taxonomy (GTDB): domain Bacteria; phylum Acidobacteriota; class Thermoanaerobaculia; order Multivoradales; family UBA5704; genus DATMER01. The sequence continues at coordinate 403 of DATLNC010000029.1, read as the reverse complement.
GTCGCCGCCGAGGACCACCTCGGGCGGGCTGCCGTTCGCCCGCTCGTGCAGCGTGGCGGCGAGCTCCGCCGCGAGCGCGGTCACGGTCGGGCGGTCGAGGGGAAATTCTCCGAAGTGGCCGCGGATGCCGTCCGTGCCAAAGAGGCGAGGGGGTTTCACGTCAGGGTCTCTCCGTCTGCGCCGGTCGGGCGCCGTTGCGGGTCTGAGGCTCGGGTTTGGGGGGCTGGATCGGGACCCTTACGGAGACCCTGGAGGGCTGCATGATCTGGAGCAGGGAGTCGGGCAGCACCACTGCCACCCTCTCCTCGAACGTGGTGCTTCTCCCGGCGAGGTTCACGGGCCGGGTGTGGAGCACCTCGGTCCGGGCCACCAGCGACTCCGGGCCGGTCACCAGCACCTGGTT
>DATLNC010000028.1:0-15482 GCA_035536935.1 Thermoanaerobaculia bacterium | reverse complement strand
GGAGTTCATCTTGCGGTCGCCGACCGTGATCTCCTCGTAGCCGTCGGAAATCTCCTCCCACACGGTCTTCTCCGCGTCGAGGGCGTCGCGGGACTGGTCGACGTAGGCGAGCTCGACCGACTCGCCAAGACGAAGCTCGCCCGCGTCCGGCTTTTCCTGGCCCGTGATCATCTTGAAGAGGGTCGTCTTGCCGGCGCCGTTCGGGCCGATCACGCCGACGATGCCGCCGCGCGGGAGCGAGAACGTGAGGTCGTCGATGAGTAGCCGATCGCCGTACCCCTTCGACAGGTTCTGCGCCTCGACCACCAGGTCGCCCAGCCGGGGGCCCGAGGGGATGTGGATCTCGTTGGGATCGCTCCGCTTCTCGTACTCCCGCTCCTCGGCGAGCAGCTTCTCGTAGGCCGTGAGGCGGGCCTTGCCCTTGGCTTGGCGGGCGCGGGGGGACATGCGCACCCATTCGAGCTCGCGCTCCAGCGTCCGCCGCCGCGACGACTCGGTCTTCTCCTCCAGCGCCAGCCGCTCCTGCTTCTGCTCCAGCCAAGAGGTGTAGTTCCCCTTCCAGGGGATGCCCTGGCCACGGTCGAGCTCCAGGATCCAGCCGGCCACGTTGTCGAGGAAGTAGCGGTCGTGGGTCACGGCCACCACGGTGCCCTGGTACTCGGCGAGGAAGCGCTCCAGCCAGGCCACCGACTCGGCGTCGAGGTGGTTCGTGGGCTCGTCGAGGAGGAGAAGGTCCGGCTTCTGGAGGAGCAGCCGGCAGAGCGCCACGCGGCGGCGCTCGCCGCCGGAGAGCTTGTCCACCTCGGCATCCGGAGGGGGCAGGCGGAGGGCATCCATGGCGACCTCCAGGGTGCGGTCGATCTCCCAGGCGTTGACCGCATCGATCTGGTCCTGGACGCGCCCCTGCTCGGCCATGAGCTTGTCCATCTCGTCGTCGGACATCGGCTCGCCGAAGCGGGCGTTGATCTCGTCGTACTTGTCGAGCAGGGCGCGGATCTCCGCCACCCCCTCCTCGACGTTGCCGAGGACGTTCTTGTTGGAGTCGAGGCGCGGCTCCTGCGAGAGATAGCCGACGCGGGTGCCCTTGGAGGCCCACGCCTCGCCGGCGAACTCCTTGACTTCGCCGGCCATGATCTTGAGCAGCGTGCTCTTGCCGGAGCCGTTCAGGCCCAGCACGCCGATCTTGGCGCCGGGGAAGAACGACAGCCAGATTCCCTTGAGGACCTCCCGGTTGGGCGGGTACATCTTGCGGAGGTCCTTCATCACATAGATATATTGCTCGGCCATGGCGCTGCTCCTGGATTGTTCGAGGTTCGGACCGGCGGGGTCTGACACCGGGCGGCGGCGGATTCTACCCCAGTCTTTGCTCCGACGCGACGGAAGGGGCGCCGACACGACGGAAACCTCGATAGGACGCGACTGCGGAGGCTCTCTCCTCTGCTCTTCCCCCTGAGAGCGGCATGGCACATCGCTTGCCCTTACAGGGAGACGACGGCCTTTACAAAAGGAGAACGCCATGATCGAGACTCTCAGCAGTGCGACGGCTTCGTTGGAGCAGGAGGACCCCCTTATCATCGACTTGGAGATCACCGGCATCACGTTCGAGGGCGGCGACCTTTCGCAGCCGCTCTATCCCTCGCTCATCAACTACGACCGGGCGCCAGAGGGGGTGCAGTTCGAGCCCGGGCTCCAGATCATCGCCCTGGACTCGAAGCCGTTCACCGTCCTGTTCCAGATCGGTTCGGACAAAGTGGAGTTCATGCAGGGTCCCGGCGGCGCCCCCGTCATCGAGTCGGTGGCCGCGGCACCCGACATGGGCCAGATGGAAGGGCTCTCCGCGGAGCTGACGGACCCCCGGACGTGCCGCCTGACTTGGAACCAGACCCTCGCCGCATCGGCCGTGACGGCGCTGCGCATCCGCTGCCAGCATTCCGGCGGCTCCGTCGCCACCGCGCCGGAGGAGGTCGACGGCGGGGTGTACCTGGCCATCGTCCACAGGCCGGACAAAGGCAGCGAGCCGATCCAGGGCATGCCTCCCGGTGACCTTGAGCCGGACACGATCAAAGTCCTCGGCACCGACGCCCAGGGGCGGCCCCGCTACGACCTCTTCCTCGCCGACGTCCTCACGGGCCTTTCCCCCGATCTGGAGCTGGAGGTCTGCTTCCGGGTGAGGGAGGGCCATACGGCGTCGTTCTCACTGGTCTTCTCTACCCCGGACAACGACATCCGGTTCCAGAGCATGTCCGCGGATCCAAGTCAGGTCCCGGTCCAGCCGGAACGGCCTTGGCAGCTCCGGAACACGGGGCGTTCGGAGCTGGGAGACAGGTGCACGCTCTTGTGGGTTCAGAATACCGGCCGGTCGGCATGCATGACCTCGAGCCCGGCCAAGGGCCAGATCCACTGCCTCGCCGGCCGGGTCGACTCGTTTTTCCTGGAGGCTTCCGAAGTGCCTCCCGGCGCCGGCGAGCCGCGTGCCGCTCTCTTAAGGAGCGTCCGGTTCGACCCCACCGTCATCCAGCCGCCGTCCTGCACCTCCAGCGGGATCTGCATCACGATGTAGGAATTCGCGGAAGTCGGGATCGGTCAGGAGGGGCTCGAACCAGGGGAGGCGGAACCAGCCCGGGGCTTCGAAGCCCAGCTCGCGGGCCCGGTCCGCGTTGACCAGCGCGGCGGTGCGGTCTCCGACCAGGGCAAAGACCAGGGAGGCCTCGAAGGCCACCTGTCCGCTGAGGGGGGCGAGGCGCAGCGCCTCCTGGGCCTCGGTCACGGCCCGCCGGCGCTCCCCCAGGTGGGCGAAGGCCTGGGCGCGGACCGTCAGCCGCTGCCACTCCTCGGCGGCCGGGTCCTTCTCCGAGAGGCTCAGGACGCGGCGGAACATCTCCTGGGCCTGGGCCCTGCGGCCCTGGAGCCAGCGCGCCTGGCCGAGGTTGAGGAGGAGGAAGTAGCTTTGCGGCTCGGCCGCCACCGCCCGCTCCAGCGCTTCGGCGCTCCCGTCGTAGTCGCCCTGGAGCATGCGCGCCAGGCCCAGGTTGCCGAGGGTGCCCGAGTCGGCTGGCTGCGCTGCCGCGATCTCCTGATACAGGGCCGCGGCCCGGGCGGGGTCGCCGTTGGTCAGCTCGATGTTGGCCAGGAGCGTCCGCCCGAAGCTGTTCCCCGGCGAGCGTTCGAGCAGGCTTTCCAGGCTCTCGCGGGCGGCGGCGATCTCGCCCTGCCGCCAGGCCAGCCGCGCATGCGTGTAGAGGCGGACCCAGGAAGGTTGGCGCCCGGCCGCGTCGCGGGCTAGGGCGAGGGCCTTCGCCGGCTGTCCCTGCCTTTCCAGGAGGTCGGCCCGCAGGTCGAGGACCCGCACGTCGCCGGGGGCCTGGAGCTCGAAGGAGGCGAGGGTTTCCTCGGCCTCGTCGAGCCGGCCTCCCCGGAGCTGCGCGTAGACCTGGGTGTAGTGGACCTCGGGATCGCCCGGAGCCAGGGCCCGGGCGTCCTCCAGCAGAGCGAGGGCGCGGTCGAGCTGCTCCTTGTCGCGCGTCAGCTCGAAGCGGTTGATCCCGAGCTGCGCCTCCACCAGGTAGGGATCCACGAACTCCGGGGACCGCCGCCGGATCTCCGCCAGCCGCCGGGCGAGAGCGGGATCGTTGGCCCCCGGGCCGCCGGTGCTGAGCTGCCGCCGGACCGCAAGGTACTCGGCATAGGCCTCGGGGGAGACCCTCAGGTCGGGTACGCCGGGCCGGAGCCGCCGCTCGGGGTACGCCTGGCGGATCAGCACGCCGAGCGCCCTCGCCGCGGTGAGGGGGTCGTCCAGCGGGACGTCCACCCGGCCGCTCCAGGTCACGCTGCCGTCGCTGGCGCGCAGGCGGCCGACCTCGACCGAGCAGGTCTGGGCCTGGCAGGCGAAGGAGGGCTCCAGGATCTCGTCGGCCGCCACCGCCCGGGCGACCGCGGCCGGCGAGCCGGAAACCGCGTCCACCTCCGACGTAGCCTTGGAGAACACGCCCTCGAACCGGGTCAACGCGCTCTGCAGGGCACCGCGGGCGGCGAAGGCCAGGAAGTCCGTGGCCTCGCTGGGCTGGCCGCTGCGCAGATCGGGCTGGAGCACCGCCACGTAGAGCGGCCGGGCCTCCGGAGCCGCCGGGGAGTCCGTCCTGAAGCGGAGGGCCAAGGCAATCATTACAAGGAAAAGAGCCGCGGCTCCGCCGAGCCAGGCGATCCAGAGACGGCGCTTTGGGGGAGGAGGCGGGGCGGGCTCAGCGGGCCGAGTGGTGCTCCTCGCCGAGGTGGAATGCCTGCGGGGAGTGGACGGCACGGTCGGCAGGATTGTCTCCTGCTCCTGTTCCTGCGTGTCCGTAGCGAGGGCGCGCAGGCGTTCGGCCACCCTCCGGGCGTCGGCGGGCCGCAGCGCCGGGTCCTTCTCCAGCAGCTCTTCGACCAGGCGGGAGAGCTCGGGCGGGAGATCGGGGCTCAGCTCCAGGAGAGGAGGCGGCCAGTGGTCGAGGATCCGCTGCAGCGTCTCGCGGCCGGTGGGAGCGAGGAACGGGGAGGTGCCGGCGAACAGCTCGTAGAGGAGGACTCCCAGCGAGAAGAGGTCGGAGCCGGCTTCGACCTGGTCCCCGCATGCCTGCTCCGGCGACATCACACGGTAGGTGCCGACGATGAGGCCCTCCCGGGTGAGGCGCGGGTCGCCCTCGGCCGCGAAGCGCAGCGCGATCCCGAAGTCGGCGATCTTGGCCTGGCCCTCGGGCGTGACCAGGACATTCTCGGTCTTGAGGTCGCGGTGGAGCACGCCGCGGCGGTGGGCATAGGCGAGCCCCTCGGCGATGTCGGCGGCGATCGCCAGCCCCTGCGGCAGCGGGAGCGGGCTGGCCGCGAGCATCTGGCGGAGGCTCTCGCCCGGCACGTACTCCATCACGAGGTGGTCGGCGTCCCCTTCCGTGATGACGTCGAACACCTGCACGATGGCGGGATGGTTGAGGCCCGCGGTGACCCGCGCCTCGCGGCGGAAGCGCTCCTGCCGGTCGGGGTCCTCGCCCGTTCCGGAGCGGATGCGCTTGATGGCCACCTCGCGTTCCAAACGGGGGTCCCAGGCGAGGAAGACCTCGCCCATGCCGCCGGAGCCCAGGCGGCGGAGCACCCGGTACGGCCCGATCGTCGCGGCCGGCTCGCTCATCGCAGCTTGAGGTCCTTCAGGCGCTGGCGCAGGGCGCGCTCGGAGACTTCGAGCCCGCCGGCCATGGCCTCCAGGTCGCCGCCGCAACGCTCCCAGGCCTGGCGGATCTCCTCGGGAGGGATGTCGGCGGCCGGGCGCACGCTCGGCGACCGTTCGAGGAGCAGGTAGAGAGAGGTGCGGGCGACGCCGAGGACATCGGCCGCGGCCTTGAGGTTCCAGCGGTGGGAGCGCAGGGCGGCGATCAGCTCCTCCTCGGAGACGTCGGACGGGCGGCGGCTCCGGCGGCGCCCTGAGGACGGAAGGACCGGCGGGGGTACGACAGCCACGGCCACGGACGAGGACAGCCGGGAGGGCGGCTCCACCTCGGGCATCAGGTCCGCCAATCCCGGGGTATCCAGGAGGACGCGCTGGCCGTGGCCGTCGATGGCGAGCTGGCGGGCCACGTTCTGAAGCTGGCGGACGTTGCCCGGCCAGGCATAGCGGGCGAGCCGGGCGACGAGGCCGGCGGGGAGCCACGGCTCTCCTCCCGCTGCCACCCGTGGCGGCAGGGTGTCGCCGATCCGCTCCAGCTCGATCCGCAGGAAGTGGACGAGCAGCCGCCCGATGTCCTCCCGGCGCTGGCGCAGCGGCGGCAGGCGGATCAGATAACCCGACAGCCTGTGGAGCAGGGGAGAGCGGAAGGTGCCCTGCCGGATGGCCGTCTCCAGGTCGGTATCGGTGGCGGAAACGATGCGCACGTCCACCTTGCGCGGAGCCGGATCGCCCACGGGCATGACCTCGCCGCTCTCCAGGGCGCGCAGCAGCATGGCCTGGACCTCGGGAGGAGCCTCGCCGATCTCGTCCAGATAGAGCGTGCCTCCGTCGGCGAGGGCGAAGTAGCCCGGCCGGTCGCCGACCGAGCCGGTATAGGACCCCTTGCGCGAGCCGAACAGCTCGGCCGCGGCGAGGGACGGCGGCACGGCGGCGAGGTTGACGGAGAGGAACGGCCTGGAGGCCCGCGGGCTGTGCTCGTGCAGGGCGCGGGCGGCCAGCTCCTTGCCGGTCCCGGTCTCGCCGCGCAGCAGGACCGCCGTGGAGAGGGGGGCCACGCGTTCGATGGCCCGGCAGACGGCCTCGATCCCGGCGCTCTCGCCGATCAGGCCGAAGCGCTCGCCAGTCTCGCCAGTACTGGGCAGCGGCGGTGGGCGGCGCTGGAGGAGGAGGACGATCCGCTCGGACAGGACGAGGACGGCGCCCTCCTCCAGCTCCGCGGCGGACAGGGTCCGGGCCTCTTCCACCGGGTCTCCTTCTATGGTGACGCGGGTGCGGCTGCCGTCGAGGTGCAGGCAGACGGAGCCGTCGTCCAAAGGCGCGAAGCGCAGGGGCGCGCGGCTGAGGAAGGGATCGGACAGCGGCTCTCCCGTTACGGCTCCCGGAGGGCTGAAATCGGGACGGTCGCGGGAGAGCCAGGCCTCCCGGCCGCGGGCCAGAGCGCCGAGGAACGCCTGGTCCCCGATCCGGGACAGGTCGGGGTGCCCGAGGACGGTGAGCGCCGGCAACGCGGATGGAAGCTCCTGCCGTCCGCTCTCCAGAGGCAGGACCCCCGCGAGCGTGGAGGCGCTCAGGTCGGGCTTCATGAATAACAGTAGTGTAACTTGCTACGTGCCAAGCTGGCGCAGCCGGTCGGGAAGCACGGCGAGAAACGGCCCCAGGTCGTCCGTGTCCGGCAGGGTGATCTCGATCTTGCCGCTCTTCAGGCGCTGGATCTTCCCTTCGCCCTCCAGCACGAGGGGGACCTGGATTGCCTCCCGGCTCAGCTCCAGGGCATCGGTCACGTCGAAGAGCTGGTTCATGATCTGGGGCGTGAGGACTCTCATCTACCCTCCAGGATCCGGTAGGGCACGGTCCGCAGGATCTCCTCCAGGGAGGTGAGCCCGAGCCGGGCCTTGCGGACCGCGTCGTCGAACAGGGTCTTCATCCCTTTGTCCAGGGCGGCGGAGCGGATCTGGTGGACGGGCGCCTTTTCGGCCACCAGGTCGGCCAGCTCGGAGTCGAGCACGAACAGCTCGTAGATCCCGATCCTCCCCTTGTAGCCGGCGCCGTCGCAGGCCGGACAGCCCTGGGCGCGATAGAAAAGACCGTCCACCCCCAGCCGCTGCGCCTCGCTGGAGCCGGGCGCGGCTTCCACCCGGCACTGCGGGCAGAGCTTGCGCACAAGCCGCTGCGACATCGCCCCGAGCAGGCAGCCGGCGATCAGCCCGGGATCGACCCCCAGGGTCAGCAGGCGGGAGATGGTGCGCACGGCGTCGGTGGTGTGCAGGGTCGAGAGGACCAAGTGGCCGGTCTGGGCGGCGCGGACCGCGGCGCTCGCGGTGTCCTCGTCGCGGATCTCGCCGATCAGGATGATGTCCGGATTCTGCCGCATGAACGCCCGGGCGTAGTCAGCGAAGCCCATGTTCACCGAGACCTGCTTCTGGTTGGTCTTGGGGAAGTGGTACTCGATCGGATCTTCCACCGTGAGGATCTTGTTCTCCGGCGAATTGATCCGGTGGAGGGCGGCGTAGAGGGTGGTGGTCTTGCCGCTGCCGGTGGGGCCGGTGACCAGGAGGAGCCCCTCGGGGTTCTGGATCAGGCGCTCGAAGGTGGCGAGCTCGGCGTCGTCCAGGCCGAGCTTTTCCAGGGGGAGGGGCGCGGCGCTATCCAGGATGCGGAGGACGGCATCCTCCCCGAACGGTCCGGGCACCACGGAGAGGCGGAAGTCCACCTCGCGGCAATCGTTGCGGGCCGCCTGGAACGTGGCCTGGATGCGGCCGTCCTGGGCCCGCCGCCGCTCGGCTACGTCCAGCCCGGAGAGGACTTTCAGCCGGTTGACCACTCCCTGGATGTTGTCGCGGGAGAGCGGCGTGGCCACCTGCCGCAGCATGCCGTCGATGCGGAAGCGGACGTCCACATCCTCTTCATAGGTCTCGACGTGGACGTCGCTCGCCCGCAGCTCCACGGCCCGGCCGAGGATCTCGTCGAGGATTTCGGGGACCTCCCCGTCGCGCTCGAAGGAGATGTCGCGGATGGGGCGGAGGGTGAGGCGCGCGCGGTCCTCCTCGACGATGCCATGCCCCCGATCGAGAGCGTGGCGGATCTCCCAGGCGTTGAGCCGCACCGCCTTGACCGGCCGGCCGAGGGTCTTCGCAACCTCATGGACGAGCGCCCGGCGGGAGGGATCGAGCATCCCCACGGTGACCGGATCGCGCTGGGTCCGGTCCACCAGCCCGAGCACGACCACGTCGTTCTCCAGGCAATACTCGCGCTCGAGCATTCGCACCGACCGCTCGTCGATCACGAACTGCGCGAGCTCGGTGAACTCGGGGTTGGGCTCGGTGGCCATGATGGATCAGAGGAAGGGATTGACGACTTCCAACTCGCCAAAGCGCTGGCCGTGCTGGAGATCCTCCGTGAACAAGACGGAGCAGCCCGAACGGGTCGCTGCCTGAACGAGGAGGGCGTCCCAGAAGGACAGTTGATGGGAGGCGTGCAGATCGGTGGCGGCCAGGATGTCGTCCACTCGATTTATGACGACATCCATGCGCGCAAAGATCTCGATCTTCCGGCGCGCCGTCTCGACAGGGACCCCCAGCTTCCGTGTCGCGGTGACGAAGTATTCTTGAAGGATCTGGGTCGAGAGAACCCCCGTCCCTTCCCGGCGCACACGTTCCACCAGTGCCAGGGCAACCTCCTGCTTCTGGGGCACCCGGTTGTCGTCCGTATACGCGAGCACGTTTGCATCCAGGAAGCTACCGCCGCTCATGAATCTCGTCTCGGTTGAACTTCCACCCGCGGGAGTCCCCCTGGCCTGAGAGGCGGCGAAGCTCCTTCATCTCGTCGTCGACGCTCTGCTGGGACGTAAGCCGCTCCAGGTAATCGCGAACGAGCTGATCGATGCTCGTTCCCATGCTCTCGGCCACCTTCCGGGCTCCCTGGATGATGTGGTCGTCGATGGATAGCTGCAGGGTCATCTCGATCTCCTTTGCACTCCTCGATGATACCTCTTACCTCGGCCCGGCCGCCTCTCCTCCGGTCCCGCCCGCCCGCCGGATGCTGCGACTCACCCCCGAGCCGCAGCGGCCCGGGCTCGTGCGGCAGGAAAACGCCCGACTTTCGGAGCATCCGGACCTGCTGCGGCAGCCGCTTGAGGCCAAGATGCTCCGAATGGAGGCTCGGCGGGTGCCGCTTGCTCCAAATATGCTCCAAATGGAGCTCGGTTTGCTGCGACTCGGGGCCAAGCGGTTGCGACTCAGAGCCGAGCCGCTGCGACTCACGCCCGAGTCGCAGCATCCCGAGCGTGAGCGGCGCCGGCCCGCGGCCGATTCGGAGCATCTTTTCCTACCGCCGCCCCGCCCCGAAGATCTTCCGCACCGTCTCGACCGTGTCCGCCTCCTGCGCGGTCTTGTCCTCGCGGTAACGCTTGACGCGCGCGAAGCGCAGGGCCATGCCTCCGGGGTAGTGCGGGCTCTCCTGGACGTCGCTGAAGGCGATCTCCACGACCAGCTCGGGGCGCAGGTGGACGACCCAGCCGTCGGTCGTGCCCAGCGCCAGCTCCTGGAAGCGCCTGGTCTGCCAGGCCAGCATCTCGTCGGTAAGGCCCTTGAAAGTTTTGCCGAGCATGACGAAGCCGCCGTTCTCCGGGTCCCGCGCTCCCAGGTGGAGGTTGGAGAGCCAGCCCTGCCTCCGGCCGTTGCCCCACTCGGCGGCGAGGACCACGAGGTCGAGCGTGTGCGCGGGCTTGACCTTGAGCCAGGAGAAGCCGCGCCGGCCCGCTTCGTAGGGTGCATCGACCGCCTTGGCCATGATCCCTTCGTGGCCCCGGCGCAGCGCTTCCTCGAAAAAGGCATCCGCCTCCTCCGAATCGGCAGTCACGATGCGCGGCACGGCCAGGCCTTGGACCGCCTCCCCCAGCGCGGCGAAGCGCTCGCCCGCGGGACGGTCGATCAGGTCGGTGCCGTCCAGGTGGAGGATGTCGAAGAAGAAGGGGGTCAGCGGCAGCCCCTCCCGCATGCGGGGCACGTCCAGCTTGCGGCCGAAGCGGCGCATGGTGACCTGGAAGGGATGGGGCGTGGCGTCCGGGCGCAGGGCGATCACCTCGCCGTCGAGGAGGATCTGGCGCGCCGGCATCGCCTGGACCGCCTCGACCAGCTCGGGCACGGCCTGGGTCACCTCGTTGCCGCGCCGCGAGTAGATCCGGACCTCGTCCCCGGCCTTGTGGACCTGGACCCGCGCGCCGTCGAGCTTCAGCTCCAGCGCCGCCTCGCCGAGCCGCTCCAGGGCTTCGGAGATGTCCCCGGCAGGCTGGGCCAGCATGGGCTGCAGCGGCCGGAAGAGCTCCAGGCGGAACCGCGCGAGCCCCGCCCGGCCCTCCAGAAGGACAGCCTTGGCGACGGAGGGCAGCTCGCCGGCGAGCATCAGAGCCCGCCGGACTTCATCCGCCGGGACATCCGCCGCGGCAGCCAGGGCCTCGGCCATCTGCCCGGCGAGCGCTCCCTGGCGCAGCTCGCCAAAGATCAGGCGCTTCAGGAAGTCCTGCTCCTCGGCCGTGGCCCGGGAGAGAAGGCCGGAGAGGAGGCGCGCCCGCTCGGCCGTCGAGCCCGAGCCGCTCACGCTGGCGATGCGGTCGAACGTGGCATCCACCTCACCGATGGTGAGAGCCGGCTCCGGAGCGGCCGATGTAGACGCATCCCGGATCGCGGCCGGCCCCAGTCCGATCCGTCCCTGCCTCAGATGGCCGGAGAGCCAGGCCACGGCGGGATCGATCTCCTCGGGTCCGAGGCGCCGCAGGAGGTCGGCCAGGGCAGCGGTTTTTGCCAGGCGGGAACGAGTTTCCGAGGTCCGGCTGGAGGTGATGACAAGGTCGGCCAAGCGCATCGGCCCCCATGTTACCCTGGACCTCATGAAGCACGATGAGACCACCGGCCTGTTCCTTTCCCTCACGCCCGAAAAGGTGCTCGCGGCCGTGGAGGCGGGCGGGCTGAGCTGCAATCCTGTCTGCTACACCCTGAACTCCTTCGAGAACCGGGTCTACGAGGTCGAGCTGGCCGACCGCAGCCGTGTCGTCGCCAAGTTCTACCGCCCGGGCCGTTGGAGCGAGGAGCAGATTCTGGAAGAGCACCAATTCCTCGACGATCTGGCCGCAGATGAGCTACCCGTCTGCACCATGAGGCCGTTTCCCGGAGGCGGCACCCTGCGGCGGATCGACGGCATCTGGTACGCCCTCTCCGACCGCAGCGGCGGCCGGGCCCCCGACGAGCTCGGCGACGAAACCGTCCGCCGCCTGGGAATGCTCGTGGGCCGGATGCACAACGTGGCCGTCCGGCGACCGGCCGAGCACCGCCTGCGCCTGAATGCGGATACCTACATCCGGGAGAACGTGGACTGGCTCACGGAGCACGACGTGCTGCCGCGCCATATCCGCAACCTTTACTTCGACACGGCCTTTGCCATCGCCGGCGTCGCGGACCGGCTGATGGAGGGGGTGCCGGTCCACCGCCTCCATGGCGACCTCCACCTGGGGAACATCCTGTTCCGGGACGGCCTCCTCCGCGTCCTGGACTTCGACGACATGGTGATCGGCCCCGCGGTCCAGGACCTCTGGCTCGCCCTCCCTGGCCGCGACGATTGGGCGCTGCGGCAGCGGGAGCTCTTCCTGGAGGGCTACGAGCAGTTCCGGGCGTTCGACCGCTCCACGCTGGGCCTGATCGAGGCGCTCCGCGGGCTGCGCATCGTCCACTACGCCACCTGGCTCGCCAAGCGCTGGCACGACCCGGCCTTCCCCGCCGCCTGGCCCCAGTTCGGGACACCGGAGGCCTGGGAGCGGGAGACCGAGGACCTGGTGGAGCAGCTCGCGGTCATCCGCGGCGAGCTGGTCCCCGAGGACGGAGCCGTCACGGCCGAGGAGGAGCAACGGGAGGAGGAGGTCGTCCTCACCAACAAGGACTACTTCTGGGATTACGAGGGGAATTGATCCTGGTGTGCTAGCATCCCCCGGCTCGCCTCCCCGGCGCGTCCCCCATCACTATGAGAATGATCAAGAAGTCCCACAGAGGGATCCTGCTGCTGGCCTGCGCGGTCCTTCTCCAGGCCCAGGCCCCCCCGGCTTCAGTGCGGGCCCGGGCGATGATGGAGGAGCTCCGGGTCCAGACCGGCAGCCCCGGGCTCTCCGCCGCCGTAGCCGTCGACGGCAAGATCGTCTGGGCCGAGGGCTTCGGCCTGGCCGACGCCGAGAATCAGGTCCCGGTCTCGCCCGAGAGCCGTTTCCGCCTCGGGAGCATCTCCAAGCTGATCACCGTCGCTGCGGTGGCGCGGCTGGTGGAGTCCGGGAAGCTCGACCTCGACGCCCCCGTTCAGCGCTACGTCCCTTCCTTTCCGGACAAGGGCCAGACGATCACCCCGCGCCAACTCGCCGGTCATCTGGCGGGCATCCGACATTACGCTCCGCAGGACTTCGCGCTGCCTGTAAGGCGCTATGAGCGGCTGACCGAGGGGCTCGGGATCTTCCAGAGCGATCCTCTGGTCCACGCCCCCGGCTCGGCGTACCTCTACTCCAGCTACGGCTACAACCTGTTCGGAGTCGTGATCGAGGGCGCGTCGGGCAAGGACTTTGGGGCGGCCGTGGACGAGTTGGTGATCCAGCCGCTGGGCCTCAAGAGCATGGCGCTGGACTATGCAGAGCGGATCGTGGAGCGCCGGGTCCGCTTCTACCGGCAGGAGGCCGACGGCACGCTCTTCAACGAGCGGGCGATCGACAGCAGCTACAAGTGGCCCTCGGCCGGATATCTTGCGACCGCCGGCGACCTGGTGCGCTTCGGGTCGGCCCACCTGCGTGACGGCTACCTCAAGCCCGAGACGCGGAGCCTGCTCTTCACCTCGCAGCGAACCGCTGCGGGGGAGGAGACCGGAGTCGGCATCGGCTGGCGGATCGGCAAGGACGGCGCGGGCCGCAAATTTCTGCATCACGGCGGCGCCATCGAAGGCGGGAGGGCTTTCATCCTGCTTTACCCTGACGAGAAGATTGCTGTGGCGATCCTCGCGAACCTGAGCGGAGCGCGCTTTGCCGAGGGCGAAGCCCAGAAGCTCGCGGAGCTGTTCCTGGAGACGGACTGAATGGAAATCTACAACGACATCCTGGAGACCCTCGGCAATACGCCGCTCGTCCGGCTGAGCCGTTTCTTTTCCGGTCCCGCCACCCTGGCCGGCAAGGTCGAGTACTTCAACCCCGGCGGCAGCGTCAAAGACCGCATCGGCATCGCAATGATCGAGGCGGGCGAGCGCTCGGGCCAGCTCAAGCCCGGCGGCACCATCGTCGAGCCCACGTCGGGCAACACCGGCATGGGCCTGGCCATGGCCGCGAACCTGCGCGGCTACAAGCTGGTGTGCACCGCGGCGGACAAGATCCCGAAAGAAAAAATCGCCCTGCTGGAAGCCATGGGCGCCCGCGTGCTCACCTGCCCCACCAATGTGGCCGCGGACGATCCGCGCTCCTATTACAAGGTGGCCGAGCGCCTGCGCGACGAGGAGGGGGCCTACCTGCCGTACCAGTATTACAACCAGGCCAACCCCGAGGCGCACTACCGCTCCACCGGCCCGGAGATCTGGCGCCAGACCGACGGCAAGATCACCCACTGGGTGTGCGGAGTCGGCACCGGCGGCACGATCAGCGGCACGGCCAAGTACCTCAAGGAGCAGAATCCGAACGTGCAGGTGATCGGAGTGGACACGGTCGGCAGCGTCTACGCCTACTACTTCGAGCACCGGGAGCTGCCGCCCGAGGAGCAGATCCATCAATACCTGATCGACGGCATCGGCGAGGACTTCATGCCCACGGCGGTCTGGTGGGACTACATCGACGGCATCGTCACGATCGACGACAAGACCGCCTACCAGGCGACTCTGGAGCTGGCGAAGAAGGAGTCGATCTTCACCGGCTCGTCCGGCGGCGCCGCCCTGGCAGGCGCGAAGCAGGTGGCGAGCGGGTTGGGAGAGGACGGCCTCGTGGTCACCCTCTTCCCCGACTCGGGCGAGCGCTATCTCTCCAAGTTCAACAAGGAATGGCTGACCGCGAAAGGAATGCTGGACTGATGTACGTCGCGATGAACCGCTTCCATGTGAACGCCGGCCGCGAGGAGGTCTTCGAGGAGATCTGGCGCAACCGGGACTCCTATCTCGATCAGGTCCCCGGGTTCAAGGAGTTCCATCTCCTCCGGGGCGAGACCCGCGAAGGGATCACGACCTTTCTCTCGCATTCGATCTGGGCCTCGCGTCAGGCCTTCATCGCCTGGACCGAGTCGGAAGCCTTCCGCAAGGCCCACGGCGACGCCCGCTCGCCGCAGGGGACGCTCGCGGGACACCCGGTGTTCGAAGGTTACGAGGTTGTCCTCTAGCCTTAGAATAAAGGCAGGAGGTCGTACCGCATGGATGAGCAGCGGATCGCCGTCGTCACCGGCGGCAATCGTGGGATCGGTCTGGAGATCTGCCGGCAGCTCGCCCGCCTGGGGCTGAAGGTGGTGCTGGCGGCGCGCGTCGAGGAGAAGGCCCGGGAAGCTGCCGCTGGGATTGAAGGAGACGTGCTTCCCTTTCATCTCGACGTCACGCACCCGGCCGAGGTCGGGCGTCTGGCGGGATTCCTGGAGCGGGAGCTCGGAGGGGTCGACGTCCTGGTCAACAACGCCGGGGTGTTTCTCGATCATCACTTCGGCGGCCTGACCGTCCCCCTGGATGCAGTCCACGAATCTCTGGAAGTCAACGTGGTGGGCCCCTGGGCGCTCTCCCAGGCGGTCGTTCCGATGATGAAGAAGCGGCGCTACGGCCGCATCGTCAACGTCTCGAGCGGGCTGGGCGCCATGTCCGAGATGATGGGCGGCTACGCGAGCTACCGGGTGTCCAAGCTCGCGCTGAACGGCCTCACCCGCATCCTGGCCGACGAGCTGCACGGCACGAACATCCTCGTCAACACGATGTGTCCCGGCTGGGTGCAGACCGAGATGGGCGGAGTGGGGGCGCCGCGGTCGGTGGAGAAGGGCGCGGATACGGTCGTCTGGCTGGCGACGCTGCCGGATGGCGGGCCGACGGGCGGGTTTTTCCGCGACCGGCGGCAAATTCCCTGGTAGTTGATCCCATCCCCCCCTCTCCCCATCCCTCTCCCCCGCCTGCGCGGGGAGAGGGGGGCCTACAGCCAGTTCTTGTACAGCTCCGGCCGCCGGTTTCGCCAGAAGAGCTTGCGGGCCGTGGAGGTAGAGCACAGGGAGAGATCGACGTCCGCGAGGACCAGATCCTCCTCCAGGCTCCTGCCCCTGGCGACCAC
>DATLNC010000027.1:0-3714 GCA_035536935.1 Thermoanaerobaculia bacterium | reverse complement strand
ATAGGCGCCCTCGGTGTTCTCGCGGAAGATGACCATGTCCACGTCCTTCTCCGTCCGGTCCTTCAAGGGACACATCCGGGGGTCGTATAGCTTGATCGGCCGCAGGTTGATGTAGAGGTCGAGCCCGAAACGGATGCCTAGAAGGATATCCGCGGCGTGCTTCATGTCCGGCACGCGGGGATCGCCGTAGGCGCCGATGAAGATGGCCGAGTAGTTCTGCCGGAAGTCGTCCAGGGCGCCGGCCGGCATGGTCTCGCCGGTAGCGAGATAACGGTCGGCATCCCAATCGAGATGCACCAGCTCCAAGGGGAGGTCCCAGGCCTCGGCGGCGGACTCCAGGACCTTGACCGCTTCCGCGGTCACATCCTTGCCGGTGCCGTCGCCGGGCAGGACCGCGATGCGCTGCGGCCGTCGGTCTTTGGGGTGGACAGGGTTCATGGGCGGGATGCTAGCACGAGGCCCGCCGGGCCTCGCGAGGCTCGGTGGTCTCCTCCCAGGCGCGCCGCTCGCGAAGAGCCGCATTGGCGCGCCAGGCGCCCGCCACCCGGCCCGCGGCCGGCTGCGGCATGCTGCGCCTCACTGCCACCTCCTTGGGAACCAGCCCGAGCTCGAAGGCGAACGGGATCTCCGGCGACAGCCAGGCTGAATGGAGCGGCGGCCAGGCGAAGCCGTTGGACGGCAGGCAGAACAGGTCCGGAAGCAATTGCGCCCCGGAGACCTCGGCGCGCAGCGGCCAGGCGACAGCCACCGCGGACGGTTTGCGCACATCGATGCGCCGCAGCCGTCCGTCGGCATTCTGGGCATAGCCCCGCAGCCGCACCTGGAAGTAGCGCACCGTGTCGTCCCAGGAGCCCAGGCGGGGGCCCTCTCCGATCCCCGCTCCCGCGGAGACCGCCGACATGTCGCGCCAGGCCCGGACTTCCAGAGTGCCGCCGTGCTCCACCCGCCAGCGCCAGGGGCCGTCGCCCGCGTCCACCGTCGGGCGCGGGAAATCCAGACGGGCTCCGAACGCCGGCTGATGCGAGACCAGGCGCACGCCGGGGACGACCCAGCCCGGCATCAGCATGCGGCGGAACAGGACCGAGGGCGTCCCTTCGCGGTCCAGCACGTAGAAACGCAGGTTGAACTGCGGATAGCCGACCCGGATCAGCGGCAGGGCCGCGAGGCGGACGGCATCCTGATGGAACAGCAGGGCGGAAGCGAAAACCCAGTCCCGCCCCTCCGAACTGTGGAGCTGATAACGGAGCGGGGCCGGCGGCTCGGGCAGGACCTCCACGGGGAGGGCCCAGTTGAGGTAGAGGCAGTCGCGCACCGTCATCGTAAGCTTCATCGATAACAACCATAGCAGGGAGCGGGGGGACCGGGGAAGGAGATTGATCCCATTCCCCCTCTCCCCAGCCCTCTCCCCCGTGCCGGGGGAGAGGGAGCTTCAAATCGGGGTCTGTTAAAGTGGACGGTCCGAAGAAACGACCACTACGGAGGCCCTACACATGAAATATCGCAACAGCTTGATCCTGCTCGGCTTGCTGGGCGTGGTCCCGGCCCTGCCCGCGAGTCTTGTCGCGCAGACTCCCGCCGACCGGGCAGCGGCGGAGATCGACCGCGACGCCATCGAAGGCCCGGTCCGTTTCCTGGCGGACGACCTGCTCGAAGGGCGCGGCCCGGCGAGCCGGGGCGACGAGCTGACCCAGCTCTACCTGTCGACCACGCTCGAGATGATGGGCTTGGAGCCGGGCGGCGAAAAGGGCAGCTACCTGCAGCCCTTCGACATCGTCGGCATCGACTCCAAGCCTCCCCAGACCTGGGACTTCACCAAGGGCGGCCAGAAGGTCTCCCTCAAGAACTTCGACCAGTTCATCGCCGCGAGCGGCGTGCAGAAAGACCGCTCCGTCATCCAGAACGCCGAGCTGGTCTTCGTCGGCTACGGCATCCAGGCGCCCGAGTACCAGTGGGACGACTACAAGGGGATGGACCTCAAGGGCAAGGTCCTGGTGATGCTCAACAACGACCCCGAAGGCGACCCCAAGCTGTTCGAGGGCAACCGGCGGCTCTACTATGGCCGCTGGACCTACAAGTACGAGAGCGCGACGCGGCAGGGGGCGGCCGGGGCGATCATCGTCCACACCACGCCCTCGGCCGGCTACGCCTGGCAGGTGGTCCAGACCTCCTGGACCGGCGAGCAATTCGAGCTGCCGGCCGAGAACGAGCCGCGCATCCAGGTCTCTGCCTGGACGACCGAGGAAGCCGCCAGGCAGATCGCCAAGCTGGGCGGTCACGACCTCGACGCTCTGATCAAGCAGGCCCAGAGCCGCGACTTCAAGCCGGTGCCGCTGGGCGTGACCACCTCCCTGACCCTGGAAAACAAGATCTCGCGCAAGAAGACGGCCAACGTCGGCGGCCTGCTGCGGGGAAGCGATCCGAAGCTCAAGAACGAGGTGGTGGTCTACTCCGCGCACCACGACCACCTGGGGATCGGGGAGCCGAACAAGGAGGGGGACAAGATCTACAACGGTGCCCTCGACAACGCGGCGGGCACGGCCCAGGTGCTGGCCATCGCCAAGGCGTTCGCGGCCCTGCCCGAGCCGCCGAAACGCTCGATCCTGATCCTCTTCGTGGCGGCCGAAGAGCAGGGGCTTCTGGGCTCCGAGTACTACTCCAAGCACCCCACGTTCCCGGCCGGGCGGATCGCGGCCAACATCAACTACGACGGCGGCAACATCTTCGGCCCCTCGGCAGAGGTCGCCTTCATCGGCATGGGCAAGTCCTCGCTGGACCAGGTGGTGAAAACCCTGGCGGCGAAGCAGACCCGGCAGGTAGTGGGCGACCAGTTCCCGGACAAGGGCTTCTTCTACCGCTCCGACCAGTTCAACTTCGCCCGCATCGGCGTGCCCGCGATCTACCTGGACACGAGCACCAAGCTCAAGGGCAAGCCCGCGGAGTACGGCAAGGAGAAGATCGAGGCCTGGGAGGCGGCGCACTACCACCAGCCGAGCGACGAGCTGACGGACGACTGGAACTACGACGGCATGATCGACGACGCCCGTCTGGGCTTCCACGCCGGCCTCCAGATCGCCAACACCGACCAGCTCCCCGCCTGGAATGCGGGTGACGAGTTCGAAGCGGCGCGGAAGCAAGCGCTCCAGCAAGCGGGAAAATGAAGAAAGTCACGCAGCCGGGTTAACTTTTTGCCCGGGACCGTGTCTATTAGAAGTGGCATAGCGCCAACGCCTCGGCCGGGGGCACAGATTCCGCGGAACTGGACCCTCGGCCCTTTTTTCCTTCTCCAAACGGCTGTAGAGGGCTAGATTTCCCTGCAACGTGCCAAAACGCCTTGCAGACCTCTGAAAAAATTTTTGGCAAGCCAAAAGGTCAAGAGGGCGCGCTAAATTGCTCTCTAGACCTCTGCAGAAATTTTCAGCCTGCCAAAACGCCCGCCAACGTGCCAGATTGCCTTCTAGACCTCTAGAAAAAAATTTAGCGTGCCAAATTGGCGTCGCATAGGGCTAAATTTTTTTCTAGAGGTCTAAATCCAAATTCAGACCGTTCTACGCCCCGGAATCTGGAGAAAGAGGCGCGCCGAGCGGAAAACGCAGAATCCGGAGCTCCTGTCCATCGCTGTTCCTGGGAGCGCCGGCGTCCCGCCGGCTTGTCCGGAACAATCGGCGGAACGCCGGCCTCCAGATCGCCAACACCGACCAGCTCCCCGCCTGGAAT
>DATLNC010000026.1:0-35911 GCA_035536935.1 Thermoanaerobaculia bacterium | reverse complement strand
GAAGCTGGCGGCGGCACACAGCCGGTGACGCCTGCCGGGGCGCCCGCGGCCGGCGCTCCGGGCACCTCCGGTGTCCAGGGCACCCCAGAGCAGAACGAGAAATGAGGCCATGAGCACGACCACAGCAAGCGCAGACACTCTCGTGGCGGGCCCGGAGACCGGGTACGAGCGGCCGAACTATCTCAACGCCGCCTACGGCCTCCGCTCGTGGCTCCTGACCAGGGACCACAAGCGCATCGCCAGTCTCTATCTCATCTCGGTGACCGCCTTCTTCGCGCTGGGGAGCCTGTTCGCGCTGCTGATCCGCCTCGAGCTGCTGACGCCCGAGGGGGACATGGTGCAGCCGGACACCTACAACCGGCTGTTCACCATGCACGGCATCGTGATGGTGTTCTTCTTCCTCATCCCGGCGATCCCGGCGGTGCTCGGCAACGTCCTGGTGCCGCTGATGGTCGGAGCCAAGGACCTGGCCTTCCCGCGGCTCAACCTGGCGAGCTGGTACGTCTACAACCTGGGCGGCATCTTCACTTTGTGGGCGATCTTCAACGGCGGCGTGGACACGGGCTGGACCTTCTACACGCCGTTCAGCACCAACTACTCGAACAGCTACGTGATCGCGACGGCCCTCGGCATCTTCATCAACGGCTTCTCCTCGATCTTCACGGGGCTGAACTTCATCGTCACGATCCACCGCATGCGCGCGCCGGGCATGACCTGGTTCCGCCTGCCGCTGTTCATCTGGTCGCACTACGCCACGAGCCTGATCATCGTGCTGGGCACGCCGGTGATCGCCATCACCATCCTCATGGTGGCGGCCGAGCGGCTGCTCCACCTGGGGATCTTCGATCCGCGGCTGGGCGGCGATCCGATCCTGTTCCAGCACCTGTTCTGGTTCTACTCCCATCCGGCGGTGTACATCATGATCCTGCCGGCCATGGGCGTGATCAGCGAGCTCGTCGCGGCCTTCTCGCGCAAGCGGATCTTCGGCTACCGCTTCGTGGCCTTCGCCAGCATCGCCATCGCGGTGCTCGGCTTCCTGGTCTGGGGCCACCACATGTTCGTGGCCGGGCAGTCGATGTACGCGGTGACGATCTTCTCGATCATGTCCATGCTGGTGGCGGTGCCCTCGGCGATCAAGGTGTTCAACTGGACGGCGACGCTCTACGAAGCGTCGATCTCCTACGAGACGCCGATGCTCTACGCGCTCGGCTTCATCGGCCTGTTCACCCTGGGCGGGCTGACCGGCACGATGATCGCGACGCTCGGCATCGACGTCCACCTGCACGACACCTACTTCATCGTGGCGCACTTCCACTACATCATGGTCGGCGGCACGATCATGGCCTACATGGGAGGCCTTCACTACTGGTGGCCGAAGATCTCCGGGCGGCTCTACCCGGGCTTCCTGTCGCGGCTGTCGGCGCTGCTGGTCTTCGTGGGCTTCAACCTGACCTTCTTCCCGCAGTTCATCCTGGGCTACCTCGGCATGCCGCGGCGCTACTGGTCCTACCCGCCGGAGTTCCAGGTGCTCAACGTGCTCTCCTCGGCCGGCGCTTCGATCCTGGGCGTCGGCTACATCCTGCCCCTCTTTTACTTCGCCTGGTCGCTCAAGTATGGCAAGCGGGCCGGCGAGAACCCGTGGGGCGCGGTGGGCCTGGAGTGGGACACCACCTCGCCGCCGCCGACCGAGAACTTCCCGGTGATCCCCGTCGTCACCCGCGAACCGTACGACTACACCTCGGAAGAGGTGCACCGGCGCACGACCCAGGAGGCTCCCGTTGTCTATCAGCTCGACTGACCCGCACGCGCACGGCGGGCACGAGGCCCACCCGTCGCTGCAGCACCACTTCGACACCCTCGAGCAGCAGAAAGAGGCGTCGACCCTCGGGATGTGGCTGTTCCTGGTCACGGAGATCATGTTCTTCGGCGGCCTGTTCACCACGTACATCGTCTACCGGAGCGCCTACCCCCGGGAGTTCATGGCGGCCAGCCATTCGCTGAGCTGGAAGCTCGGGGCGTTCAACACGGGGGTGCTGATCCTCTCCAGCTTGACCATGGCGCTCGCGATCTGGGCGGCGCAGGTCAACCGGCGCAAGCAGGTGGTGGGCTACCTGGTCGCGACCATGGTCCTGGGCTTGACGTTCCTGGGAGTGAAGGCGGTCGAGTACATGGACAAGTTCAAGCACAATCACGTGCCGGGCCTGGAGTTCGCCTGGCACGAGGAAGTGCAAGCCGAGGGGCTTCAGGGAGCCCAATCCGACGCGCCGCCGCTCGAGGACGACTTCAAGAAACACCTGCAGATCTTCTTCTCGCTCTACTTCATCATGACCGGCCTGCACGCGGTGCACATGATCTGCGGCATCGGCGTGCTGGCCTTCCTGCTCGTCCCGGCCTGGAAGGGCCGCTACAACTCGGCGTACCACAATCCCCTCGAGTGCACAGGCCTGTACTGGCACTTCGTGGACATCGTATGGATCTTCCTGTTCCCGCTCCTCTATCTCCTGGGCGCGCACGCGAAGTGAGGTCGACCATGTCCGAGCACTCCACATCCCGCGCGGTTTATTTTCTGACTTTCGGCGCGCTGCTGGTGCTGACCGCCGCCACCGTGTTCGTGGCGAACTTCGACCTGGGCTGGGCGAACGACGCCGTGGCCCTGGGCATCGCGGTCACCAAGGCGCTGCTGGTGCTCTGGTTCTTCATGCACCTCCGCTACAGCACGCGGGTGACGGTGCTGACCGCGCTCGCCGGCTTCTTCTGGCTGGCGATCCTGATCTTCCTGACCATGAACGATTACGCGACCCGCGAGACGCTGTTCCCCTTCGAGGGGAAGTAAGTTCCGAGCGCCGCCAACTGACTTCCGGGTGGTGGGAAATGACTTCCGGGCGGTAGAGAGTGAGATCCGGACACCGGGAAGTGACTTCCGGACAGCGGGGAAATGAGTTCCGAAGGCCGGGAAGTCACTTCCGGCACGGGGAAGTCATTTCCGGGAGTAGGGAAGTGAGCTCCGGATGCTCGGAAGTGAGTTCCGAGCCCTGGGCTACCCGTCTTCCGGTCCGAAGATTCTTTCGAGATCCCTCGCCGCTTGGAGCACGCGCAACACGTCAACCACTCCTTCAGCGACCCGATAGAAAATCACATGCTTCTCGAAGCCCGGAATGGGCCAGGACCGCACCTGCGCCAGCTCCGGATGAAGAAATGCGCGGCGGCGCCCGACCTCGTTCATGGAGTTGAGGCGATCAAAGGCTGATTCGGCGGCATCGAGAAAGCGGAGAGCCGCCGCAACGCTGTCCCGCGCAATGTAGCGGGCCTGCTCGTCGAGATCTTCTTTGGCTAGCGGTCGGACGACGACTCGCCGACTCACGCTTCGCGGGTCTCAGCCGCCATGCGGCGGACACGTTCCCGCAATTGGTCCCAATCCGCCGTTCCCATCGAGGTTGCTTCTGCTCCAAGGGCTGCCAGCAGCTTGCCTTCCAGCTCTGCCTTGGTCCTTCGCTCCTGAGCCTCGCGGATCAGCGAACGGACGTATTCGCTGGCTGTACTGTAACCGCCGACAGCCACCTGCTCCTCTACGAAGCTCTTGAGGCTTTCCGGAAGCGAAATGTTGAGGGTGGTCATGGTGCCTCTCCTTCTCTGCGTGGGCAGCAGGATGCCAAAGATTGTCAAAACTTGTCAAGCCCAGCCGTTGTAAGATCGCTGACTGCCGAGATCCTTTTGACCCTTGCGAGGAGATGCGAGCAATGCACACAGCCGTCAACATCCTCGTCGCCATCGTCGCGCTGCTGCACCTCTACTTCCTGGTCATGGAGATGTTCCTCTGGACCAGGCCGTTCGGCCGGCGGGCGTTCGGGCTCACTCCAGAATTCGCTCAGGCTTCCCGCGCCCTGGCCGCCAACCAGGGGCTCTACAACGGCTTCCTCGCCGCGGGGCTGATCTGGTCCCTGCTGACCGAGCCGCACATGGGCTTCCACCTCAAGCTCTTCTTCCTCACCTGCGTCATCGTGGCCGGGATCTACGGCGCGGTCACGGTCAACCGCAAGATCCTCTGGATCCAGGCCGCGCCGGCATTGCTCGCCCTGATCCTCATCCACTTCCCCCACTGAGCCATGCCGGACTGGCTGCCCGCGGGGCTCTGGGGACTTCTCGCCGGATCGGCTCTGCTGATCGGCGCCATGCTCGGCTATTTCATCCAGGTCCCCAAGCGGCTCGTCGCCGCGATCATGGCTTTCGGCAGCGGCGTCCTGACCTCGGCGCTGTCGTTCGAGCTCATGGACGAAGCTTTCGAGCGCGGCGGCTTCGTCTCGACCGGCATCGGCTTCCTCGCCGGGGGCGCGATGTACACTCTGGCCAACTGGCTGCTCTGCCGGTACGGGGCCAAGCACCGGAAACGCTCGGCAGGGCTACAGCCGGCCGAGCACGAGCACCAGGGTAGTGGGATGGCCATCGCGGTCGGGGCCCTCCTCGACGGAATCCCGGAGTCGATCGTCATCGGGCTGAGCCTGCTCAAGGGCGGGGCAGTCGGCTGGGTCGCGGTCACCGCGGTCTTCCTCTCCAACCTGCCGGAAGGGCTGTCCAGCGCGGCCGGCATGAAGGCGTCGGGACGCTCGCGGACCTACATCTTCGGGGTCTGGGGAGGCATCGCCATGATGTCGGGCCTGGCCGCGATCGTGGGGTTCACGGTCTTCAAGGGCTTCCCGGCCGGAGTCATCGCCGGCACGAGCGCGGTGGCGGCCGGAGCGATCATGGCCATGCTCGTGGACACGATGATCCCGGAGGCTTTCGCGGAGGCCCACGACCTCGCCGGACTGGTCACGGTGCTGGGCTTCCTGGTCTCGTTCATCCTGTCCAAGTCGGCCGAGTGAGATAAAAGAGGACGACCACATGGCCAAGGGCTACCTGACAGCGACTCTTCTGACCCTCCTGGCGGCGAGCGCCGCCGGTCAGGAGGACCTCACCTTCGGGCGGCCGACGTCCACCGCCGTCATCGGGGGCTGCTCCTACAACGCGAAGACCTGCGCGAACACGAGCCGCTATCACACCGGCATCGACTACAGGAACTCCGAGACCGACCCATACGTGTATGCGTCGAACCGGGGCAAGGTCGTCCGGGTCGAGTACGTGAACTGGGACGACATGGGCATGGGGACGAACCTCATCCTGCAGCACGAGCTGGCGTCCGGAGGGCTGATCTACACCACCTACTCCCACCTGTCCGCCATCGAACCCGGCATCGAGGTGGGCACGACAGTCGCGAAGGGGCAGCGGATCGCGACCATGGGCGGCTCGGGAAACGGGGAGAGCAACTACTGGCCCATCCACCTCCACTTCGAGGTCAAGGACGCGGCCGTGACCCACAACGCCTCGGGCCCGGGGGTCTACTGGGGCTACACGCCGTCCCATCCGGACAACTTCGGTTACCACGATCCCAACTCGCTCTACGGGACGGTCGAGGTCAAGCCCTCCGCCCCCGCCGCGATCGCCCTGCTGTCGCCCAACAGCGGCCGTCTGAAGAGAGGCTTCAACGTTTCCGTGGAATGGGCGACGGACGGGGCCGCAGAGGACGACGAGGTGACCATCTACCTGAAGCGGGACAAGTTCTCGAAGCTGGCCCACCCCGACGGCAGGAACTACGCGGTGCTCGCCCAGGCGGAACGGAACGACGGCTCCTTCCGGACGAACGTGCCCGTCGGCCTCGCTCCGGCGCGGGACTGGCGGGTCTACGTCAAGCTCAACGGCAGCGGGATCTCCGACTCTTCGAATGCGCGGCTCAAGATCAGATGAGCTTCACACTTCTCATCCTGGCGCTCGTTCTCATGACTGACGACTCCGATCTCACCTTCGGGCCGCCGGCCCCGACTCCCGCGATCGCCGCGTGCGGCTACAACATGAAGACCTGCGCAAACAAGAACAGGCATCACGCGGGGGTCGACTACCGGCGCGGCGACGGTCCGGTGTCCGTGGTCGCCGCCAATCACGGCCGGATCGCCCGCCTCCAGAGAATGGGCGGAGGCGACCAGGGCATGGGCACGAACATCATCGTCGAGCACCGGCTGGAATCGGGACGCACGATCTACAGCTCCTACTCCCACCTGGAATCCATCGAGCCCGGGCTGAAGAAGGGGTCCATTGTCGCCAAGGGCCAGAAGCTCGGGATCATGGGCGGCTCCGGCTACGGCCAGTCCGATTACTGGGGCGTCCACCTCCACTTCGAGCTCAAGGACAAGCCCGTGCCCCACAACCCCTCGGGACCCGGAACCTACTGGGGCTACATGCCCTCCAACCCGGACGAGTACGGGTACCACAATCCCAACTCGTACTTTGGGAAGGTGAAAGTGGTCCGGATCAAGTGAGGCGCAACGACACCCTCCTCGACCTCTTCCTCGAGCTTCAGATCCTGGACCGGGTCCCGCGCAGCGGGTATGTGCTGCGCGGGGTCCACGATCCGGAGAGCGTGACCGAGCACAGTTGGCACGTGCTCTTCCTGGTCTGGGCTCTGGGGGCGCGGATCGAGGGGATCGACCTCTCCCGGGCGGTGGAGATCGCCCTGATCCACGACCTCGCCGAGCTGCGGGTGGGCGACCTGCCGCGCACGGCCTCCCAATACTTTCCCGAGGGGGCGAAGAAGTCGGCCGAGATGGCCGCGATGGGCGATGTCCTGGCCCCTCTCCCGGAACGGGCGCTCGACCTCTACCGCGAGTATCAGGACGGGGCGACGCCCGAGGCCCGGCTCGTCAAGGCCTGCGACAAGCTGCAGCTCATGCTCAAGGTGGCGGTCTACGAGCGCTGGGGCACCGGAGCCCTCGCCGAGTTCTGGGACAACCCGGACAACTTCCCCGACGGGGGCTTCGCAGTGGTGCAGGAGCTGTTCGAGGAGCTGCGGCGCCGCCGAGCCTAGTGGTCCAGCTGGATTCCCCGCCGTCCCATCAGCTTCCGCAGACGGTCGTAGAGGTTCTGCCCGAGCAGCGACTGCGCGGTCTGGGAGAGGTCGCGCAGGACGACCCGCAGGTCCTCCGGGCCGCTCCAGTGACGGCGGGCGTAGGGCTCCAGCTCGCCTCCGAAGGCCTGGGAGAGCACTGCGGTGGCCAGGATCAGGTCGTCCAGGAAGCCGGCTCCGCCCAGGATCATCTCGGGCAGCAGGTCGGCCGGCAGGATGAAGTAGGCCAGGGCACCGCCGACCATGGCCCTCGTCGAGCCCGGCACGCTCTTGTCCAGCGTCAGGCGGACGAGCAGAATGAAGACGTCCGGAACGAGAAGCAGCGCCTTGAGCGCGTTCTCGCTCATCTTGCCGCCCCGCTTCTCCACGGAGTGGAGGATCTTCTCCCGGAGACGGTCATAGAAGGAGAGCAGCCGCTTGCTCGGCAGCACGTCGTCGCTCTCGAAAGCCCGCTCGGAGTCGCGCTCGGCCTGGGCGGAGTCGAAGCTCTCCAGGTCCTCGGCAACCGCCGCGGAGAGCTCGTCCGCAATCGGGCGGGTCAGGGGTTCGGTATCGTTGACAGTCACAGTCTCATCGGCCATGGATTACCCTCCGTACGTCTCCCTTACAAAATGTACGCCAACGCGAAGCCGACCTGACCCGCCATCATGATCAGGTACATGTGCTTCCAGGAGGGATGGTTCTCCGTTTCCGTCAGCGACTTGGGGTCGCGCAGGAGCAGATAGACCGTGTAGCAGCCCCAGAGCGTGAAAAGGATTCCCAGGGCGGTGAGGAACCAGGCGGTGCCCGTCAGGATCGGATGGCTCGGGTTCTGCGGGTCTGCCAGATAGGCACCCAGGGGCATCAGCAGCCAGGGGAAGATGAAGAAGGGCGCGATGATCCAGGCCGCTTTCTCCACGCCGTAGAGGATCGGCAGCGTCTTGCACCCGCCCGCCTCGTCCCCCTCCATGTCGGCGAAGTCCTTGGTCGTCGCGGCGCCCAGCAGGTAGAGGCCGAAGATCGAGCCGATGAACCAGGGCTCGGCGTGCCAGACGCGCGCGACCATCGCCCAGCCCGCTACTTTGAGCAAAATGCCGCGCGGGATCGCGATCGTGAAGTTCGCCAGCATCCCACGCACCTTCGTGCGCCCCAGCTCCGGCGCCGAGTAGACGAAGGTCGCGATCAGCCCGATCAGGTAGATGAAGAAGCAGGCGTGCTCGGCGAGCGGCGCCGTGAGCTTCTGCTGGAACGTGTCGTAGGGGTGCGGCACCACCAGCCAGGTCGGGATCAGGGCCAGGGCGTAGAAGATCCAGGTGAAGCCCCACGCCTCCCGGACCGACAGCTCGCCCGTGACGAGCGGCCGGTTCGGCTTGTTCACCCGGTCGATCTCCAGGTCGTAGATCTGGTTGATCGCGTTCGACGCCGCGTTCATGAAGCTCGCGCAGAGCGAGCCCAGCACGATCGTCAGGATCACCGACGTGGTGATCTGCCGCGACGGGTCCGGGTTGTGGACCGAGCCGTACGCGCAGATCGCGCCTGAAATGATCCCCAGCAGCGGGGGTAGCAGCGTGAACGGCCGCGCGAGCTGCGCGTAGAGGCTGAGCTTGCTCCGGTTCATGCGACGAATCCGATGAAGGCCGCCGCGACCAGAGCGCCGACCAGGGTGTTGAGGAAGTTCAGCGCCTCGTTGTCGAGGAGCTGCCGCTTTTCCAGCGCCGCGCCCACCAGGCTTTCGAACGTGGTGCCCACGAACGCGGCCAGCACGATCGGCAGCACGCCGATCCAGGGGTAGAGCCCGACCGCCGCGCCGAGCGCCGCAATCACCAGCGAAGCGATCACGCCCGCCAGGGTCCCCTCGAGCGACACCGCCCCCTCCGTTCCCCTTGGGACCGGACGGAAAGTGGTGAGCAAAAAGGTCCGGCGGCCGATCACCTGGCCGATCTCGCTCGACGCAGTGTCGGCCGCGGCCGTTGCGAACGCGCCGGCAAAGGCGAGCCCGAAGAGCACGGGATGACCGGTCACGGCGGCGAACACCGCGCAGGCCGTCGCCACTCCGGCATTGGCCAGGGCGTGGCGGGCGCCGCGCCGGCCACCCCCCTCCTGCGCGATCTTGTGCGCAGCCTTGGTCTTGTAGCCGAACTTGGTGCACCCGCTGCCGATCACGAAGAAGGCGAGGAGCAGCAGGTAGCCTTCCCAATCCAGAAAGAAATAGATCAGGAATCCCACCAGAAAGCCCGCGGCAACACCCGACGCGTTGACCGTCTTCGCCGCGTAGGCAGCTCCGGCCAGGAGCGCGTTGACCAGAACCGCCATGCCGAGCCGCAGCAGGAGGCCGTCCTGTTCGAGAAAACCTTCCCAATGCCCCCGGGTCAGCACCAGGCCGAGCAGGAAGAGGCCGGAGACCAGCGGCACGCCGATGTTGTCGTCGAGCCCCTGGGGGAGCGACTCCAGCAGGGCGGCGACGATGGCGGTGACGGCGCAGACAGCGAAGGCGAAGGGCCAACCATACTGTCCGGGAGCGGTCCAAAGCAAAAGGGCGGCGGCGGCCATCGTGCCGAAGAAGGCGTAGGCGATCGTGCCGGCCCAGCTCTTTCGCGGGTTCCACGGCAGCTTGGTCCGGCCGAGGGTCATGCCGGCGACCGAGGCCATGCCGTCCCCAAACGCCAGGATGCCCCAGGTGGCAGCAGCGACCTCCAGCTTCTTCCAGAAGACCAGGATCAGGATCAACACGGCCAGGGGATAGAGGACGATGCCGAGCGACGATCCCGCGGCGTGCTCGTGGTCCCGGTAGAGCTTGCGCCCTCCAATGCGGGGGAACAGGAACAGGTTGAAGACCAGGGCCGTGAGCGCCAGCAGCGCGGACCAGAGCGGACCGAGCCAGCCCACCGCGAAGGCGAACAGGCCCATGCTCATGTGGGTGACCTTGCGCAGCAGCTCGCTCCGGCTCAACGCCATGCGCCGCTCTCCTTGAGCCAGGCGAGCGTCTGGCCCAGCCCCTGCTCCAGAGTCCGCCAGGTGTAGCCGAGCTCGCGTTCGGCGAGGTCCGATCGATAGGACCAGTCGTGCCGGTAGATCTCCACCAGGTCCGGCGTGAGCTGGGGCGTGCCGCCGGTCAGACTCGCAAAACCTTTCTGGAGCGCGCCCGCCGCTTTCGCCAGGCCGTCGGGCATCCGCCGCTTGGGCACGGGCACGCCGGTCAGCCGTTCGACGAGGCCATAGAATTGGCCGAGGGTCACGTTCTCCCCGCCCAGGACATACCGCCCGCCGGGCTTGCCCTTCTCCAGCGCGAGACCCACTCCGCGGGCCACGTCGTCCACGAACACGTAGTTCCAGCGCCGGTCGGGCGAGCCGATCAGCGCCGGCAGCTTGCGCCGGATCAGGTCGAGCACGTGGCGGACCACGATGTTGCCCTCGGTCATCTCTCCCGGTCCGTAGATTACGCCGGGATAGACGACGTTCAGGGGAGCGCCCTCCGCGATGGCCCGCCGGGCGCGGCGGTCGGCGAGCGCCTTGGTTCGCTCGTAGTCGTTGATCCACTCGCGGTCCTGGATCTCTGCGGACTCGTCGAGCGCCCTTCCCGGCCCGTTCTCGGTGGGGCCCAGGGCAATGAAGCTCGACACGTAGACGACCTTGCCCACCGTGCCGGCCTCCTCGGCCGCGCGCAGGATGTTCTCGATCCCGCCGAGGTTGATGCGGTCGAACTCGACCGGCTGGGCCAGGATCTTGACCAGGGCCGCCGCATGGATAACCGCGTCGCATCCATCCATGGCTTTGTCGAGGCTCGCCCGGTCGGTGACGTCTCCCGGGGCGAACTCGACTCCGGCGGGGAAGCGCTCCCGCGAGGCCTTCGGACGGACGAGGAGGCGCAGCTCATGCCGCGGCGCCAGCTCGGCGGCGATGCGCCGGCCCAGAAAGCCGGTTCCGCCGGTGACTAGAACTTTCATAGGGAAGCCCACAGGTCCGAGAGAGCCTGATCGAGGGTCCTGCGCGGCACCCAGCCGAGCTCGCGCAGCCGGCCGTTGTCCCCGAGCAGGAGGGGGACGTCCACCGGCCGCATCCGCTCCGGGTCCTTTTCCACCTTGGGTTTGACCCCGGCGACGGCGCACAGGCGGTCGAGGACCTCGGCGATCGACAGGGCCTGCCTGCCGGCGATGTTGTAGGCGCGGCCGGGCTGACCGCTCTCGATCAGGAGACGGAAGGCGTCGGCGCCGTCGTCGACATGGACGAAGTCGCGCCGCGCCGAGAGGTTGCCCACCTTCAGCGCCGGCTGCTCCCCTCGGGAGATGGCGGTGAGCTGGCCGGCGAAGGAGGGCAGGACGAAGCCCGGCGCCTGCCCCGGCCCCACCAGGTTGAAGGGCCGGGCCACCACCGCGCCGCGCGCCAGGGCGATCCGCTCGGCCGCGGCCTTGGTGAGGGCATACGGGCTGCGCGGGTCGGGCAGGCGATCCTCATCGATCGGCTGCTCCTCCTTCGGCACCGGACCGTAGACCTCGGCGCTGGAGGCGAACACCACCTTCCGGTCGGCAGCAAAGTCGAGCAGGTTCTCGGTCCCCAGCACATTGACCCGGAAGTACTCCCCTGGCCGATTCCAGGAATCGCCGACACTGGAGAGCCCGGCGAGATGGACGACCGCATCCGGATTCGCGGTCTCGAATACCCGCGCCAGCGAATTCCGGTCCATGAGATCGGCGTGATAGAGATCCGCTCCTTCGACGTTCGGAGGAGGCGTGTTCTCCAGCCAGGTGCCGCTCACCCGATGCCCGTGCTCGAGCAGATTGCGGGCGAGCCGCGGGCCGATGAAGCCGCCGATCCCGGTGATGAGGACGTGCATCCCGCTCAGGCTGCGTGGCGGCGGCGCAGGGTATGGCGCCAGTATTCGAGCAGGTCGCGCAGCGTCTGGTCGAACGGGATGCGCGGCTCCCAGCCGGTGTCGGCCTTGAACTTAGAGGCGTCGCCGATCAGGATCTCGACGTCCGACGGGCGGAGCCGCTCGGGATCCGTTTCTACCTTGACCTCGACGTTGGCGAGCGCGATCAGCCGCTCGAGCATCTCGCGGATGGCGATGCCGTTGCCCGTGGCGATGTTGTAGACCTCGCCCGGCTTGGCCTTGGTCACCGCCAGCCAGTAGGCGCGCACCATGTCGCGCACGTCGGTGAAGTCGCGGATCGCGTCGATGTTGCCCACCCGGATGACCGGCTCCTGCAGGCCCATCTCGATCGCGGCCACCTGGCTGCAGAAGTTCGAGGTCACGAACACGTGCCCGCGCCGCGGACCCGTGTGGTTGAAGCCGCGGGTGCGCACGACCTTGAGGCCGTAGCTCTGAAAATATTGATAGCCGAGGTAGTCCTGCGCGACCTTGGAAACGGCGTAAGGAGAGAGGGGCCGCAGCGGGTTCGTCTCCTTGATCGGCGTCTCGCCCGGCAGCACCAGGCCGTACTGCTCGCTGGAGCAGGCGATCTGGATCACGGGATCGAGGCGCAGGGCGCGCACCGCTTCGAACAGGTTCGTCTGACCCGACACGTTCGTGGTGAGCGTGTCGTTCGGCGCGGTCCAGCTCGAGGGCACGAAGCTCTGTGCCGCCAGGTGGAAGATGACGTCCGGGCGCGAGCGCTCCAGGGCTGCGTGCATCGAGGTGTAGTCGCGGAGGTCGGCCTCCAGGAGCTTCACCTTGTTCCGCAGATGCTCCACATTTTCCATCCGGCTGCGCCAGCGGTGGGTGCCGTAGACCTCCACGTCGGGATGCTCGGCCAGGAGGTACTCGGCCAGGTGCGATCCGGCGAAACCCGTCATTCCTGTGATCAAAGCCCTCATCTGACTTCCTTTCTATCCTTGCGCAGGGCTGTCAGGTACTCGGCCAGCCCCCAGCCCCACGGCTCAACGCGGCGGCCGGTGATCTCTTCGAAACGTGATACGTCCAGGACCGAATACGCCGGGCGCGGGGCCGGGCGGGGAAATTCGGTGGTCATGATCGGCACCACCTCGGGGACCCGGTGGGTGCCGGACCAGAGGCCGGCGATCTCGGACGCGAAAGCGTACCAGGAGACAGCCTCCCGGTTGCGGTAGTGCACGACGCCCTTCGCCTGGAGCAGCGCGAGGTCGAGGATCGCCCTGGCCAGGAAGAGCGTATAGGTGGGCGCCCCCTCCTGGTCGCGCACGACCCGGAGGTGCTTCCCTTCTTCGATCAGCCGGACGATGGTGGCCACGAAGTTGGGACCGCCGGGACCGAACAGCCAACTCGTCCGCACCACGGTCGAACGATCATAGGACAGCACCCGGCGCTCGCCGTCCAGCTTGGTCTGGCCGTAGACGG
The DNA here is from genome assembly GCA_035536935.1 of Thermoanaerobaculia bacterium. Classification (GTDB taxonomy): domain Bacteria; phylum Acidobacteriota; class Thermoanaerobaculia; order Multivoradales; family UBA5704; genus DATMER01. The sequence goes on along the minus strand of DATLNC010000026.1, from coordinate 22,691 downwards.
AGAGCGGCCCGGTCGGCCCATCCTCGGGATAAGGCACCGAGCCCTTGCCATCGAACACGTAATCGGTGGAGACTTGGAGGAGCCACGCGTTGACCTCGCGAGCCGCCGCCGCCACGTTGTCCTGGGCTTCGGCGTTGATCGCGAACGCGTCCACCCGTCCCTCCAACTCGCAAGCGTCGACCTTTGTATAGGCCGCGCAGTTGACGATCAGCTCGGGGCGGAAGGCGTCGACCCAATAGAGCAGGCGGTCGCGATCCCGGATATCCGCCTGCTCGCGGGACAGGCCGAGCACCGGCAGGGAACGGGAGCGCGCCTCGGCCACCACGGCCCGGCCGAGCATGCCCGTCCCGCCGAGGACCAGCGTCCTCATGTGATGCCCACCTCGGAGTTGTCGCCGAGCATGAAGCGGTAGGCTTTCGGCTTGAAGTCGGTCTTGGTGATCTTCACGTTGCGGCCGACCAGCGAGCCATCGATGCGCAGCGGCGTGTCGCGGATCTCCGAGTCCGACAGAATGATCGAGTTTTCGATCTCGCAGCACACCAGGGTGCAGCGGTTGCCGATCGAGGTGTAGGGACCGACGAACGCATGCTCCAGCCGGGTGCCGGCGCCGATCACGGCCGGCCCGCGCACCAGTGAATCCACCAGCACGACGCCCTCGCCGATCTCGACCCGGCCCTCGATCCGGCTGTTGTCGCCGATCGCTCCCAGCATTGCTCCGCGCTTCGCGTCCAGGTTTTCGAGGACGATGCGGTTCGCCTCCAACATGTCTTCCAGTTTGCCGGTGTCCTTCCACCAGCCGCGGACGATGTGGGGGTGGACGTCCAGCCCGCGGTCGATCAGGTCCTGGATCGCATCGGTGATCTCCAGCTCGCCGCGGCCGGACGGCTTGATCCGGTGGACCGACTCGAAGATCGTCGGATCGAACATGTAGACGCCCACGAGCGCCAGGTTGCTCTTCGGTTCCTTAGGCTTCTCGACCAGTCGGTGCACCTTGCCCTCGGCGGTGAGCTCGGCCACGCCGAACTGCTCCGGATGGGGCACCTCGGCCAGCAGGATCTCGGAGCTGCAGCCCTGGGTCTGAAGCTGGCGGAACTCGTCAACCAGGCCGGTGATCCCGCCGGCGATCAGGTTGTCTCCGAGGTACATGACGAACGGCGAGTCGCCGAGGAACTTCTCGGAGATCAGCACCGCATGAGCAAGACCGCGCGGCGCGTCCTGCTCGATGTAGGTGATCTTGGCTCCAAAGCGGGAGCCATCCCCGGCGGCGGCCTTGATCTCCTCGCGGGTGTCGCCCACGACGATTCCGATCTCGGTGATGCCGGCCGCCACGATCGATTCGATCGCGTAGAAGAGGACCGGCTTGTTCGCGACCGGAACGAGCTGCTTGGCCGAGGTGTAGGTCAGCGGGCGGAGGCGCGTGCCCTTGCCGCCCGAAAGGATCAAACCCTTCATCTGCTCTCCATCCGGAATGGTCTTAAGGCTCTGCAGCCGAGGAGCTCCGGCTCGTCAGGTCCAGGAACGTGCCGACGTTCTTCAGGGACAGTGAAAAGCGGAAATCCTTGTCACGCTCCCGCGGGCCGATGCCGGCGCGGAAGTCCCGCATTTCCAGCCTCAGGCCGTAGCACTGCTGGGTGAAGTTGAAGATCCAGCGCTGCTGCTGCAGGAGCTGCTGCTCGAAATCGTAATTGATCTGGCTCTCGACCCGGATGTTCTTGAACAGGCCGATCGAGCCGCCGACCCTGAGCTGATTGCTCTGCTCCGTATTGGTTTCGGGCTGGTAGCGGGTGAACCAGGTCACGCCGATCGAGTTGCCGGCGCCCAGACCGAGCTCTCCCGACAGCTCGGTCGAAGCGATATTGCTGAACAGCGTGCTGTAATTCGCCTCGAACTTGACGCTGGTGCGCTCGGTCGGGTTGACGCGCACCAGCGCCTCGATCGGACCCTCGGTGGACTGCACCAGGCCGTTGCTCGAGGTCTCGAGCGGCTGCTCGTCGTCGAAGCTGATGCGCCGGGCGAGCTCGAACAGGAACACCTCGCGGGCGCTGCTCCCCTCCCCCTTGGGCTTGGCCAGCAGGCGGTTGACCAGCGCGACCCGCCCCTGGTTCGTGGACCTCAGGCTGTCCACCTCGTCGAACAGCGGCACTTCGCCGCGGTCGTCGATCTCGCCCAGGTAGGTGTAGGTCCAGCGCGGCTCGACCACGTGCTTGAGCTTGTCGAAACCGAAGCCGCCGTTGAAGATGCGCGAGAAGGACGGCCCCACGATCTCCGAGCTGCCGAAGGGGATCATCCGGGTCAGGGCCTCGCCGTCGAAGCTGGTGCTCGTGTCGTTCAGGCTGTCGCCGTACCACGTGACCCGCTCGCCCGCGGTCAGCGACAGGTTGAGCCAGGGCACCGACCGGATCGGCAGCGTGAGCTGCGGGAAGGCGTCGACGCGGCCGTACTTGCCGGCGTAGGAGTTGGGGCGGACGAGGTCCAGGTAGGATGCCGAGCCCTGGAACTGCGCATAGAGCGGCAGCTTGCCGATGCGGGTCGAGCGCAGCCGGTACTCGACCTCGGGGAGCTTGCGCTGCTCCACCCGGATGTCGGTCAGGCCGGAGCCGACGAACGTCTCCCGGCTGTTGATCAGGATATTGAGCAGGTGCGGGCCCCAGTTGCCGGTCGCAAAGGCGCGGCTGTCGATGAACCGCAGTGTGTTGCGGTCGAAATCGCGCTCGAAGTCGCGGAAGAAGTTGAAATCCGAGAAGTCCAGGAAGTTGACCACGCCGCGCATGCCTCCCGGCAGGTCGGTGGTCTCGTGGTTCCACTCCGCCTTCCAGCGCCACTCCTCCTCCGCCAGGTCCTCGGGATCGCGGATCGCGAAGCCGATCAGCTCGCCCTTGGTGCCCTCGGTCGGCCGGTAGCGGAAATCGTTGCCAATGCCGAAGAACTGCTGGCTGTAGAGGTCCAGGTGGAACGTGGTGTCATAGCTGCGGCCGATCGTCTGGAAGTAGGCCAGGCCGACCGAGGCGCCGCGGCGGTCCGAGTAGCCGATGTTCGGGATCAGGAGCCCCGAGGTGCGGTCGCTCTTGACCGGCCAGAGGATGTACGGCGTGTAGAAGACCGGCAGCTTCTTGGCGCGCATCGAAGCGTTGTGCACGCGGGCATAGCCGTCGACCTCCACCACCGCGTCGCTCAGCCGGAAGCTCCAGTCCGGCGTCTCCTGGCTGCAGGAGGTGAAAACGCCGTTCTTGACCGTGTACTCGGTCTCCGAGATCTTCGCCAGCTCCGTGCCGCTGAAGAAATAATCCTGGGCCACATGGGCGGTGGCGTTGGTCAGGGTGCCGGTCTTGGTGTCGAGGTCGTACTCCATGGTCTCGCCGGCCATGCGCCGCGGCCCCTGGTCCACGATCACGTTGCCCTTGGCCGTGACGATCTTGGTCAGGAGGTCGATCTCGGCGCGGTCCGCCTGGACGTCAACGTCCTGGTACTTGATCTTCACGTTGCCGGTGAGCACGGCATAGTTGTCCCGCACGTACTCCAGGTCCCCGGCGCTGCCCGAGGCGCTCCCGCCCCCCTGGTCCGCGGGGAATTTGAGATTGAATTCGATCAGGTCCGGATTCGGAGCCGGAGCCGGGGCCGGGACCGGAGGCGGAACGGCAGGCTCCCCGGTGGTCGTGGCCGGCTGGTCCGACGTGGCAGGCGGCAGGTCCTGCTGCTCCACGACGGCGGGGTTCTCCTCCACCGCCGGCGGAACCGGGGTAGGAGCCGGCTCCTGGGCCGATTGATCCGGTCCCGGCGCTGATTGCGCCGGGTAGGGGAAGGCCAGACAGAGGGCTAGCAGCGAGTGGGTCAGGATTCTTGCGCGCATGAGATGGGCGTTAGTCTATGCGCTCCACCACCATCGCGGTAGCCTCTCCGCCGCCGATACAGATCGCGGCGCAACCCAGGCGGGCATTGCGCTCCTTCATGGCGGAGAGCAGGGTGACCAGGATCCGCGCGCCGGAACAGCCGATCGGATGGCCCAGCGCCACCGCTCCGCCCCGGACGTTGACCCGGTCGGGAGACAGGCCGAGGTCGTGGATGAAGGCCAGCGCCACGACCGCGAAAGCCTCGTTGACCTCCCAGAGATCGATGTCGGCCGCCTTGAGCCCGGCCCGCTCGAGCACGTTCTTCGCAGCTCCGACCGGCGCCGTGGTGAACCACTCCGGGCGCTGGGCCAGGGACGAGTGGGCCAGGATGCGGGCGATCGGCTTCTTCCCGAGCTTCTGAGCATGGGAAGCCGTGGTCAGTACCAGGGCGGCGGCGCCGTCGTTGATCTTGCTGGCGTTGCCCGCGGTGACCGTGCCGCCCTCCTTCTGGAAAGCCGGCTTGAGGGCGCCGATCTTGGCGAGGTCGACCTTGAACGGCTCCTCGTCCTTGTCCACCATGACGGAATCGCCCTTCCTCTGGGGGACCGGCATGGGCACGATCTCGTCCCGGGTGGCTCCGGACTCGGCGGCTTCGCGGGCCCGGCGGTAGCTCTCCAGCGAGTAGGCGTCCTGCGCCTCGCGGCCGATCTTGTACTCGGAAGCGCAGAGCTCGGCGCAGTTCCCCATGTGGATGTCGTTGTAAGGGTCCCAGAGGCCGTCGTGGACCGTGGAGTCGACGAGCTTGCCGTGTCCGAGGCGGAGGCCGTCGCGCACGCCCATGGCGAGGTACGGCGCCTGGCTCATGCTCTCCATGCCGCCGGCGGCGACGATCTGGAAATCGCCGCAGCGCAGGTCGTTGGCGGCGATCATCACGGCCCGCATGGCGGAGCCGCAAACTTTGTTGAGGGTGAGCGCGCCGGTCGCCGGCAGGCATCCGGCACCAAGTGTGGCCTGGCGGGCCGGGGCCTGGCCCTGGCCGGCGGTGAGCACGCACCCCAGGTTGACCTGCTCGATGTCCTCGGGCTTCAGGTCCGCCCGCTCGATGGCAGCGGAAAGCGCGCGAGCGCCGAGCGCATGCGCGGGAAAGCCGGCCAGAGCGCCCTGGAAAGCTCCAATGGGCGTGCGGGCCGCGCTGAGAATGACAACGTCGTCCATGGGTATCTCCCTACAGCGTCCTGCTTGATGGAGCGGAAGCTGTCCGCCGGTGGGCAGACAAAGGCGGGCGGGATGCTAGCACGGATCACCACTGGCCTTCGACCCGCCTACCCGCCCGCTTGCACCAACCGACCGGTCGTGCTATTTTACTCCCATGGCGAAAGGCGAGGCCACCCGAGAGGCCATCCTGGACAAGGCGCTGTCGATGGCAACCCAGACGGGGCTGGAGGGCCTCACGATGGGCAGCCTCGCCAAGGAAGTGAACCTATCCAAGAGCGGGCTCTTCGCCCACTTCCAATCCAAGGAGCAGCTCCAGCTCGACGTGCTCGAGACGGCGGTGGCCCGCTTCATCGAGACGGTCATGGCCCCGGCCCTGCGCGAACGGCGCGGCGAGCCCAGGGTGCGGGCGCTGTTCGATCACTGGCTGGAGTGGGAGGACGCCCCCTTTCTGCCGGGCGGCTGCCCCTTCGTCGCCATGGCGAGCGAGCTCGACGACCGGCCGGGTCCGATCCGCGAGCGGCTCGTAGGCTATCAGCGCGACTGGCTGCAGGCGCTCGCCACGGCTGCCCGCATCGCCATCGACGAGAAGCACTTCCGGGCTGATCTCGACCCCGGTCAATTCGCCTTCAACCTCTACTCCATCATCCTGTCCTACCACTACTACAGCCGGCTGTTGCGCGACCCCGCGGCCGAGGCAATGGCGCGGCGGGCCTTCGACGCCCTGCTCGCCGTCAGCCGCGCCTGACCGAGATCTGAGAGAGGAGAGCTGTCCATGGCGCAAAAAAGCACGATCGGTCGCACTCTCGTCCTGCGCGGCCTGCGCGCGGGCTTGGCCACAGCCAGCGCTCTCTCTCCGAATCTCGCTGCCGCTGGCGCCAAACATCTCTTCCTGAGCACCCGCCGCCATCCCGTGTCGGCGCGGGAGCAGGCCTACCTCCGGGATGCCGAGCGGGTGGAGCTCCCTGGCGATCCCGGGCCGCTCGCCGCCTGGCTCTGGGGAAAGGAAGGAGCTCCGACGGTAGCCCTGCTCCACGGCTGGGAGGGCCGGGGCTCTCAGCTCGGAGCCTTCGCGGCCCCGCTCGTCGCGGCAGGCTTCTGTGTCGTCGCCGTCGACGCCCCGGGCCACGGAGACTCGCCGGGCCGCAGCTCGTCGCTCGTCGCCATCGCCGGCGCGCTGCGCAGCGCCGGCGAGCGCTACGGCCCGCTGGCCGGGGTGGTCGCCCATTCGGCCGGAACGGTGGGGGCGGTCCATTCCATTTCGCGCGGCCTCGCGGTGGACCGGCTCGTCTGCGTGGCGCCGGGAGTCGACCTCGAGGCCTACGTGCGCGAGTTCGCCCGCATGTTCGGGCTTTCGGCCGACGCGAGCCATGCCCTCAAGCTGCGCATCGAGCGCCATGTCGGGGTGACCATGCGCGAGCTCGACCCCCGAAGGGCGGCGGCGGAGCAGAGGATCCCTCTGCTCGTCATCCACGACCGGATGGACCGCGAGACGCCGTTCGCCGACGGCGAAGCGCTCGCGCGCTCCTGGCCGGGGGCTCGGTTCATCGCCACCGAAGGGCTCGGGCACACCCGCATCCTATGGGATGAGAAGGTCGTCTCGGCAGCCACAGCCTTCCTTCGCGAAGGCCTTCCCCTGGCAAGGGCCGAAGCCGCGGGCTTGCAGGTGCCGGCGGTAGCCGGATGATCGGTCCCTTTCAAATCACGATCTCGTTGCGGAGCGCCGCCACGTCCACCGAACGGCTGTCTGGCACGCCGTCCGTATAGAGCACGTTGATCCTGCGGCCGTACTGGTTCAAGCTCGTCTCACCCGGTATGAAGTCCACGAGATTCCGGTTGGCCTCGCGGGACAAGGCGAGAGCGCCAGTGGCCGGCGTGAGCGTCCATGACAGAAGGAACAGGTCGCATGGCCAATCCTTCTTTACTCCGTTGTCATTGTATTGGTTGCGGCAGATCCCGTCGAACAACCTGAATTTGGGCAACTGGCCCTGGGGCAGCCGCGTTCCATTGCGCTGGACCGCCAGCTCGTAATCGGGGTCGTTCCCCGTACCCTCGGACATATCTGCGAAATCTTCCACATGGCTGTAGACGTCGAAGACCGTCAGGTCGCCGTTCTGCGGATCCGTGGCATACCAGTCACGATATCCATAGACGCCGAACGGGCGGCCGCCGGAGAGATAATTGCGATCGGGAGGCTGGTTCCTCTGGTCGTGATCCCCATCGCTGTCGGCGACGATCAATACCGTCCCCCTGTCGGCCTTGACATAGTCGCCCATCGGCCGGTCGGCCAGGCGCACGGGTGCCACCTCGCCGGTGAACAGCCAGCGCTCCAAAGCCAGCGCGGGGTTGTTGCCGCCATTCTTGAACAATGCGGCCATCCCATCGAAGATGGCTTGATTGAAATTCTCGTAGTGCGAGAGCTTCACGATGACCAGCTCGTTGTGTTCCTGCATGAAGTCGTGGAGGTCCCTGACCAGCTCCATGAAGCTCGCGCCCTTGACGGGACCGTGGTGGGTGAACAGGTTGCCGGCGTCGAAGGGGCGGTCGAGGCTTCCCCTGTAAGTCAGACGCACGTCCAGGTATCGCACACCCGAAGCCAGTTGGCCGTAGAACGTGAGGCTCTGTGTCCGCGCAAGGTCGTCTGCGAGCGTACCGCCCAAATAGGCGCCGGAATCGTGTGAGCCGGGCAGGACCAGGTACCGTAGCGGGCGCAGCTGGAGCCGATAGTGATTGTCGCCCATCGAATTGGCGCGATCGAAAGAGAGGGACGCGTTCGCGTACAGCTCGTTGGTGACCGACGAGCTCGTCTGGTGGACCTGGACGGCCACCTTGCCGTTGGCCGCTATTTGCACCAGCTGCCCGGAGTCGAAAGGGTACGCATACCGGTCACGGTCCAGCCAGGCCTGCCAGTTGATGAGAGCCTCATCGCTATCGTCCAGGCGGCCGACCATCTGATAGAGCAGCGTCGAGAACTGATGAACCTCGTAGACATAGCCCTCATCGGTGAGCGCGACAGAGGGACTGCGGCCCCGGGTCGCGGCCTGAGAGAGATATGGCCGCGGCTGGCTCCATTGAATCGTGCGGTAGCTGATCATCCTGCCGCGCAGATAGTAGAGCTTCTCCTCATTCTCATAGACCACCACCACTTGACGATGCCGGTTCATCGCCACGGACGGGGCGTTGCCGGAGGTTGTGCGGTCGCCGGGCGCCGTTACGGGGGCCCCCTTCTGCGGCCACGTGATCTTGCGCAGCGCGGTGTCGAGCCGCCCCAATCGATAGTACAGCCCCCCTACCACCAGCGAGTCCGAGTTGTGGACCTCCACGACGTACCCCGATCCGTCGACCGCGATCGACGGATCGAAGCCGTTTTCGTCGCCGATCTGGATTGCCGAGGTGGGAAACGAGACGGCGGAGCTCCCGAGCGTGCCGACGTGGTGGTACAGATAACCATTCTTGCCTCTCCTCGAGCCGTGCACTTCGATCACGATGTTGTCATCGGTCAGTGCTACCGCCGGATCGTAGCCCGTATCGAAATCGTGCTGTTTCGGCGCGGGTACGAATTCGACCTTGATGCCTTCGTTGACCGTGCCGACCCGCCAGTTGAGCGAAGTGGAAGACTCGCCTTTGTGAATCTCCACGACAGTATTGTGGGAATTGATGGCGCAGCATGGGCTTTCGCCCTTGTCAAACTCTTTGGCCGGGCTGGGGCCGAAGAACACACTCTTGGTACGTGGCATGACACCGTTCCCTCCGCGACAGGACGTTTGTATTCGAGCTCTACTCAGAGGTGGTGGGGAATGGCCGGGGATTGCACGGGATGGTCCGCGGAGGAGCCACTGACAGCCGCGGAGCGCTCCGGCAACGCTGCGCAGCTCACCCGCAGCGCGGCGGAGCGCTCCGCCAGCACTGCCGAGCCCTCCCGCAACGCGGCGGAGCCTCTCTGCAATGCCGCGGAGGACTCCCGCAACGCTCCCGGCTCTCGGGGTGACACTGCCGAAGGCTCCGGCAACGCTACGGAATTGGGGGGCAGCGCAGCCGGGAGTCCTGGCAACGCTGCCGCAGACACGCGCAACGCTGCCGAGCACTCGCGAGCGCTGCCCCGGGCTTCCGCAGCGCCTCCGCAGAGCTCCCCAGCGCTGCAAACCTTCTCCGCATGGCGCCGTAGCGTCGTTTCGTGCTGTCAGGTGGTTTCGGCGCCGTCTCCTGCAGCCGGGGCGGAACCCGCCTGCCTGTAGGCCGTGGGATTTCTGCCGCGGCCGGGAGTCTCGGTGCGGATCCAGCCGCTGTCCTCGAGCTCCCGCAGCAGGCGGAAGAGGGTGGCGCGGTCGGCCGGCTCTTTCAGGGCGTTTTCGATGTCGTCCTTGGTGAAGCGCTCGGGGAGCCGCGGCAGGATCTCCATGACCTCGTCGAGCAGCTCGCCGGCCCCGCGGCGTCGCGGACGGGGCGGATCGGGCTCCGCTTGGGGAGGAGGAGGGGCCTGCGCAGGAGGGGCGGCGGGCTCCGCCGCCCCCTCGGCCGACATCCTCCACAGGAGGTCCAGGGCCTGCACTTGCGCCTGGTGCCCCACCTTGACCAGCTCCAGCGCCGCGCGCATCTCCTCGTCGAGCTGGCGCCGCCGCGCCTCGTACTCGCTCCGTGTCATGCGTTGCCTCCGTTGCGTTGCAGCGGATTGCAACACGAAGCAGATTGAAACGCAACGGCCCCCGGGCATGTAGGCTTACCCCATGCCCGCCCCTCCCATCCGCTGGTCGCGCCGGCTCCCGTGGGAGCACCCCACGAACCGCCTGACCCGGGCAATCGCGGAGCAGAAGGCGCGCGGGCTGCCGATCCTCGACCTCACCGAGACGAACCCGACCCGGGTCGGCCTCCCCTATCCGGAGGAGGAGCTGGCGGAGATCCTCCGCCGCGCAGCCGATCCGGGCTACGAGCCGCATCCCCGGGGAGCGCTCGCCGCCCGGGAGGCGCTCGCCGCCTTTCTTTCGTGCTCTCCGGACGACCTCGTCCTGACCGCTTCGACGAGCGAGTCCTACTCCTTTCTATTCAAGCTGTTCGGCGATCCGGGGGACGAGGTGCTGACCACGGCGCCGTCCTATCCCCTGCTCGACAGCCTGGCGGCTCTGGAAGGGCTTTCTCTCTCGCACGTCCATCTCGCTCCCGGACGGCAGTTCGCCCTGGGTATCGAGGGGGTGGAGCGGGTGGAGCTCTCCCTCACCCCTCGCACGCGGCTCCTCGCCCTGGTCCACCCGGGGAACCCGACCGGAGCCTTCCTCTCGGCGGCGGAGCAGGCCGCGGTCTCCGACCTGTGCGCCTCCCGGGGGCTGCCGCTGATCTCGGACGAGGTGTTCGCCGACTATCCGCTCGCGGATGGTCCCCACGCCGGGCCCACGGCGGCGGCTTCCGGGGAAGCGCTCTCCTTCTCGCTGGGCGGGCTCTCGAAGAGCGCCGGATTGCCGTCTTGGAAGCTGGGATGGATCCGGGTCGGCGGCCCTCCCGGCCTCAGGCGCCGGGCGGTGGAGGCCCTGGAGATGGTCGCGGACAGCTACCTTTCCGTGGGAACGCCGGTCCAGCGGGCGCTCCCCGGGGTGCTGGAGCTGGCGCCGCGCATCCGCGCTGCGATCCTCGATCGAATTCGGGGCAATCTCGAGACCCTGAGGCATCTTCCGGAGCTGCTGGAGCCCGCGGGCGGCTGGTCGGCCGTGCTCCGTGTCTGCCTGCCGCAATCGGACGAGGAGCTGGCGCTGGAGATCCTCGACCGGACAGGTGTGCTCGTCCATCCCGGCTACTTCTTCGACTTTGAGACGGACGACTTTCTGGTCCTTTCCCTGCTGCCGGAGCCCGCCCGGTTCGCGGAAGCGGCCTACGCCATAATGCGCACGGTGAGGAGACTGGAATGAAGCGCTGGCCCTTCTTGCGCGCCGAGCTGGTGCCGCTGCTCGCGATCGTGCTGGTCGCGGGCGGAGTCTGGTTGTTCGCCGAGCTCGCCGGCGAAGTGAGGGAGGGCGAGACCCGCCAGATCGACGAGGCGGTCCTCATGGCGATGCGCAATCCGGCGGACCCTTCGGACCCTATCGGCCCGCGCTGGCTGGAGGAGATGGAGCGCGACTTCACCGCGCTCGGGGGAGTGGGGGTCCTGAGCGTCCTGACGCTCGCGATCAGCGCCTTCCTGGCCATCGACCGCAAGGGTCGCACGGCCGTCCTGGTGCTGATCGCCGTGGGCGGAGCCCTCGTCCTGAGCTTTCTCCTGAAGTCCGGGTTTCAGCGCCCCCGGCCCGAGCTCGTCCCGCACGGCTCCTACGTGTACACCACCAGCTTTCCCAGCGGGCACTCGATGATGTCGGCGGCGACCTACCTGACCCTGGGGGCCCTGCTCGCGCGGGTGCAGCCGCGGCGCCGGCTCAAGATCCTCCTGCTCGGGTTCGCCACCCTGCTGACGCTGATCGTCGGGTGCAGCCGGGTCTATCTCGGCGTGCACTGGCCGACGGACGTCCTCGCCGGCTGGACCGCGGGAGCCATCTGGGCCCTGATCTGCTGGCTGATCGCGCGCCGGCTCCAGCACAAGGGGCACATCGAGCAGGAAGACCCGCCTCCGCCGCCGGCCGGCTAGCGCTTCAGCTTGTCCGCGAAGTGCTTGCGCAGCTTGGCGACCTTGGGCGCGGCCGTGTACTGAATGTACGGCTGCCGGGGGTTCCGCGCCGCGTAGTCCTGGTGGTACAGCTCGGCCTCGTAGAACTTCTCCAGCGGAGCGACCTCCGTCACGATTGGCGCGCCGAGCACGTTGCCCTCGTCGAGCTGGCGGATGTAGGCCTCGGCCACCCGCGCCTGCTCTTCGTCCGCGGCGAAGATGGCGGAGCGGTACTGCCGTCCCTGGTCCGCTCCCTGGCGGTTGAGCTGGGTCGGATCGTGAGCCACCGAGAAGAACACTTTCAGGATCTGCCCGAGGCTCACCCGGGCGGGATCGAAGCGCACCTCGATGACTTCGGCGTGATCCGTCCTGCCGGTGCAGACGGAATCGTAGTCGGCGGTCTCCGCCGTGCCGCCGGCATAGCCGGAGCGGACGGAGAGCACGCCATCCATCTCTTTATAGACCGCTTCGACACACCAGAAGCAGCCGCCGCCGAGCACGATGGACTGCTCGCCCGACTTCCGGGCGATGTCGAGCTGCGGGTCGGGAAATTGATGCGGGGGTACACGGGGGATCTCACAGGTCAGGTCCATGGATCCCATTATACGGACTAGGGGATCAGGAACCAGGTGGGCAGGATGTTCGCCTGGTGGAGGGTCTCCACCATCTCGAAGACCCCGATGCACAGCAGGAAGCCGCCGGCCCCCACGATCTCGCGCCGGAAGGCGCAGACGCTGACCATGCCTTCGCCTTCGACGAAGTTGGACCATCGGGGGAAGAAGAGCGGGACCCTCTTCTTGTACTCCTCGTACCCCGCGAAGTTGTCGCTCAGGAACGTCTCCTCGCCGCGGATGGCCTGCGGGTAGTACACGGCGAAGGCGAGCGCGAAGAGGAGGGCTGCGCTGAACGTCTCCGTGCAGAGGCCCAGGCCGATCCCGCCGACGAAGGAGAAGAAGTACAGCGGATGCCTGCACAGGGAGTAAGGCCCCTCCATGACGAGGACCCGCTTCTTCCGGCCCGCGATGTAGGAGTGGCACCACAGGCGTCCGCAGAAGCCCGCGACCGCCAGGAAGACTCCGGCGAGGAAGAGAGTCTGGTCGAACACGGGGGCGAAGGACCAGTAGCTGGTACCGAAAGCCAGCATGAACAAGAGGGTCAGCCCGAACAACCGGCTCACGAGCAGCCGTGTTCGTGTCCTGGAGACCTGGAGACCATTCAGGGTCTGGGCTGAGTCCATGTGATCGTGCTCCTTGCAAAGTGTCTGGGGATTATACGCTATCTACAGCATTGCCAGCATTTTAGACTAAAGCCGTCGCCCCTCGATATTTTCCCGTGATGTCCACCTCAACTACAATGCCCAGCGGCATGCGCTCCCTGGGCATCGACTTCGGCGAGAGGCGGATCGGGCTGGCGATCTCGGATCCCGAGGGCCGCATGGCCTTGCCGCTGACCACCCTGGAGCGCCGCAACGACCGCTCCGCCGTGCGGGCGATCGCGGAGATCGCCCGGCGCGAGGGGATCGGGCGGCTCGTCCTCGGCGAGCCGGTCGGGCTCGACGGGCAGCGCGGCGAGGCCGCCGAGCGCGTGCGGCGCTTCGGCGACCGCCTCGCCGGGATCACCGGCCTGCCCGTGCGGCTCGTCAACGAGTCTTTGACCACCGTCGAGGCCCAGGAGCGGCTGCGCGCGGCCGGCTTCGATCCGCGGCGCGAGCCCGAACGGATAGATGCCGTCGCCGCCCAGATCCTTCTCCAGGAAGCGCTGGACTCGGAGCCCGTCGGCGTCGGCAACGGCAAAGAAAGTTGAGGGAGCGGTTGGCACGAGGCAAATCCAAGAGCACGGGCAAACAGGCAGGCACCTGGAAGCGGATCCTGCTCGGATTGCTCGTCCTGCTGGCCCTGGCCCTGATCCCGGTGGCGATGCTCGGCTGGTCCTGGTTCAAGATCCAGCGCCCGTACCAGGGGTACGAGGGCAAGGAGAAGATCGTCGAGGTCGAGCCCGGCATGGGGGCGGGTGAAATCCTCGAGCGCCTGCAGCAGGAGGGGGTCCTGCCCGACGCCAAGCTCGCCCGCTCCTACCTGATCTATTTCATGGACGACCCGGCCATGCGCGCCGGGGAGTACCGCTTCCGCGGCCCGCTCTCGACGCCGGAGGTGCTGCGGATGCTCGTCAAGGGCCAGGTGCTCACCCACTCGATCACGGTGATCGAGGGGCTCACCCTGGAGGAGATCGCGAGCCAGCTCGACCGCCTCGGGTATGGCCGGCGCGAGGCCTTCCTGGACCTGATGCGCTCGCCCGAGCTCGTGGCCGACCTCGATCCCGAGGCCCAGGACCTGGAGGGCTACCTCTTCCCCGAGACCTACTCCTTCGCGCGGTCCGTGGACGAGCGCACGATCGTCCAGACCCTGGTCAAGACCTTCCGCGAGCGCTTCGAGAAAGAGGTCCGGCCGCGGCTCAACCGCAATATCGGCAGGGGGGGCCAAAGCGTGCGCCAGCTCGTCACCCTGGCGAGCATCGTGGAGAAGGAGGCCCAGATCGCCACCGAGCGCCCGCTCATCGCCGCGGTCTACCAGAACCGGCTCGACCAGGGGATCGGGCTCATGGCCGATCCGACCGTGATCTACGCCCTGAAGCGGTCCGGGCGCTGGAACGGCAACATCCGGAAGGAAGACCTGCGGGTGGATTCGCCCTACAACACCTACCGTTACGCCGGCCTGCCGCCCGGGCCAATCTGCAACCCGGGCCTCGCCAGCCTCGTGGCCGCCTCCGAGCCCGCGGACGCCCCCTACCTCTACTTTGTGAGCCGCAACGACGGCACCCATGTTTTTTCCGAGACCCTGACCGAGCACAACCGCAACGTCAACCAGTGGCAGCGGAAGTACTGGCGGGATCGGAGAGCCCGGGAACGGGCGCAGCGGCAGGGCAGCAAGTAGGCCCCCTCTCCCCCGCCTGCGCGGGGGGAGAGGGGGGATGGAATCAATCCATGCATTGACAGTTGCCCTCCTCTGGGTGTATCAAGTCTTCAGCATTCACCTGTGAAGCGCCGCGAGGCGTGGCTAGCGAGGAACTTGGACGTACTGCCGTGGGCAGGTCCCCAGAGGAGGCTGTATGAACATCCCGGAGGAGTTTGGGAAGTATCTTCTTCTCAAGAAACTAACTGAAGATCCGCTCGGAGAGACCTTCCGCGCCGGGAAGGTCGGCAAGGAGGGAGGCATGGAGCAGGTCGTGCTCCTCCGGGTCTTCAACGGCAAAGGTGTCGATGGCGAGAAGCTCTGGCAGAAGGCATCCGGACGGGCCAACGTCCAGCAGTCTCTGAAGAGCCCCAACATCGGCAGCGGCGTCGACCTCGGCCGGGTCCGCAGCTTCCCCTACGCGGCTTACGACTACATTTCGGGCAAGAACCTGGCGGTGCTGCTCGCCCAGGCGAACAAGCAGATGTCGCCGATCCCGACCGATCACGCGCTGCTCGTGGCCGAGCGCATCGCTCTCGCCCTGGCCGCGGCATACGAGACCCGGATCCAGGACGAGCGCATCCTGCACGGGTTCGTGGTCCCCCAATTGGTCATGATCTCGAACGAGGGCGAGACCCGCCTCCTCGGCTTCGAGGCCGCCCCGGGCCTGCGCTCCCTGGCCTCCGCCGGCTGGCAGGACTCGGATCTGAGACCGTACCTCTCCCCCGAGACCTTCGAAGGCGCCGCGGCTTCCCGCGCGGACGACGTTTTCTCGCTGGGCGCCATCCTGTTCGAGATGCTGACCGGCGAGCGGATCCCCGTCGCGGCTCCGGATGCCTACGCGGCCCGGATCGATTCCGCCCTGCTCGCCAACGAGGGGACGCCTCTGCCCGCGGAGATCGCCGCCCTGCTCAAGAAGAGCCTGACCGCCCGCGACCAGCGCATCGCCGACGCGGTCACCTGGCACAAGACGCTATCGAAGCTGATGATCGACGGGCACTTCAGCCCGACGACGTTCAACCTCGCTTTCTTCATGCACAACCTCTTCCGCGACGAGATCGAGCGGGAGAACCAGGAGATCCAGGCGGAGAAGAAGCTGGACCTGCCGAAGAAGGCGCCGGCACCGGTGCCGGTCCCGGCCCCGGTGTCCAACGAGACCCGCGAGACCCCCACCTCCGTCCGCGACATGACGCTGTCGGGCACGCGCTCGCAGTTCGTCGAGGAGAAGTCGAAGAAGGGCCTCTGGATCGGCATCGCCGCCGCCCTGCTGGTGGCCGCCGGCATCGGCGGCTATTTGATGATGTCGGGCGGCAGCAAGAAGGTGGACACCGTGGCGCAGCCGGCTCCTTTCGTGCCCGCGGCCCAGCCGGCGGCGATGCCGGGAGGCGTCCAGCCTGCTGCGGTCCCGGCGGGTCCGACCCCCGAGGAGCTCCAGGCCCAGATTCAGGCCATGATCTCGGCCCAGGGCAAGCAGGTCGAGGACAAGCTCAAGGACCAGTACGACGACCGGATCAAGCTGCTCCAGCAGCAGCTCGAGGAAAGCCGCAAGGCCGCGGTTGAGCAGGATCGCCAGGCCGCCCGCCAGCCGGAGCGTCCGGCTCCGGTCCCCGTGCAGGAGACGCCCGAACCCGAGGCCCGGACGGTGGCAAAAGTCGAGCCTCCGCCGCCCGCCCCGGTCCTCCCGGAGCCGACCCCCGAGCCGCAGAAGGCCGAGCCGGTGCAGCCGGCGCCGGCCCCGGTGCAGCAGGCCCCGGCGCCGGCCGTCCGCAAGACGCAGTTCGGCGACCTGGTGCAGTTCGGGGCGGGCGGAGCCATTGCGCCCAAGCTGGCCTCCCGGCTCGATCCGCGCTATCCGGCGGCCGCCCAGAGGCTCAACAAGGCCGCGGATGTGGACATCAAGGTGCTGGTGGACGAGAACGGCCGGGTGACCGACGCCCAGAGGGTCGGCCAGAAGGCCGGCTTCGGGTTCGACGAGGCCGCCCTCGAAGCCGCCCGCCGGGCGCAGTTCAACCCCGCGACCAAGGACGGCGTGCGGGTGAAGATGTGGTACACGCTGCGGGTGAAGTTCGCACCGGGACGTTAAAGCCGAATCGGATCTGCCGCCCGGCGCCCGCCGGGCGGCCCCCTCACCCCCACAAGCGCTAACTTTGCACTGCTGCCAAGCCCCGGCAGGGGCGTCAGGGATTAGCCCGGCACGTGAGTGCCGGGTAACGGGTCACGGGTAACGGGTAACGGAGCTCCGAAACAATCGAGCCCCGGACGGGGCGACATATCGGGAGTGGGGCGCAAGCCCCATGAGGGACGAATATCGCCCCAGGGGCTTCGGGCGTTTTGGCGACCCATCACCCCGGCACTCACGTGCCGGGCTAATTCATGACGCCCCTACCCGGGGCTCTACCCGAGCGACTCGGGGCTCTACCCGGGCGACTCAGGGATTTACCTGAGAGACTCGGGGATCTACCTGAGAGACTCGGGGATTTACCTGAGAGACTCAGGGATTTACCCGAGTGACTCGGGGATCAGGGAAGGCGCCTTACAAGTGCCGGGCGGAGGGGCAAAGGAAAAGGCCCGGCGTCTTCCGCCGGGCCTTTCTCGTATCTACCTCTGATCCGGCCCCCTCTCCCCCGCGCAGGCGGGGGAGAGGGAGGGGGAGAGGGGGGATGGGATCAACTAAAGATCGGCCGACTTGATGCTGGCCGTGAGCTGCTGGATGACCGGCTTCATGACCTTGTCGAACATCCGGTCGTCGTCCACGCCGCCGCCGAAGCCGCCGACGCTCACCTTCACGCTGCTCTCCTCGGCCGACGCCTCGTCCGCCCAGACGATCTCGCCGGTCGAGGTGTCGATCAGGCGGGCGTTGACCGCCGCTACGAAGTTGCGCTTGCCGGCCGAGAAGCCGGGCAGACGGCCGATGCCGCTGCCGTGGCCGCCCTTGTCGGTGACACCGTACTCGGTCACCGCGCCGGTCAGCAGGTAGTTGACGCCCAGGATCTTGCCCATCTTGACCGCGGTGGCCGGATCGAGATCGCCGGAGAGGGTCAGGTTCTTCTCCTGCATCAGGGCCTGGAGCTGCTCGCGCTCGACGACCCGGAACTTGCCGCTCTTGACCAGCTCGGTCACGAAGACGTCCTGCATGGCTTCCGCACCACCGTGGTACCACCACTGGTTGTCAGCCTTGTTCTTGAATTCGATGACCGCGATGCGCGGCTTGCTCGACTTCTCTTCCGCCGAGGCCACCGTCACGGCGAGGGCACACAGCAGCGCGGCGCAAAGGGCCAGGGACACGATCCGCTTCATGGTTTTCTCCTTCTTACCCAGATACAGTTCTAGAACGCGTAGTTTAACCCGAAGTGGCCCTTGGATTCCAGGCTCCCGCCCTGTCCGCCTCCTGGGCATCCATCACGCAGATCGCCGCCATGTTGACGATGTCGCTCACATCGAGCCCCGGCTGGAGCACGTGCACCGGCTTGTCCAACCCCAGCAGGATCGGCCCGATCGCCTCGGCGTTGGCCAGCCGCCAGATCAGCTTGTAGGCGATGTTCGCCGACTGCAGCTCGGGGAAGATCAGGATGTTGGCCGGCCCCTGGAGCCGGCTCCAGGGATAGCTCTCGTGCAGGATCTCCTCGAACACGGCCGTGTCGGCCTGCATCTCGCCGTCGACCTCCAGGTCCGGCGACCTTTCCCTGACGATCTCCACGGCGCGCCGCACCTTCCGCGCGGAAGGATGGCTGTTCGAGCCAAAGTTAGAGAACGAGAGCATGGCCACCCGCGGCACCACGCCGAAACGGCAGGCGAACTCCACGGTGAGCAGGGCGATCTCGGCGAGCTCCTCGGGATCGGGGTTGATGTTGACCGTGGTATCCGCCAGGAAGAACATGCGGTCCTGGAGGATCAGGATGTAGCAGCCGGAGACCTTCCGCACCCCTTCGCGCGTGTGCAGGATCTGGAGCGCCGGCCGGATGGTCTCGGGGTACGCCTGGGTGAGCCCCGAGATCAGGCCGTCGGCGTCTCCGACCTCGAGCATCATGGTGCCGAAGTAGTTGCGCAGACGGAGACGCTTGCGCGCCTCCACCAGGGTCATGCCGTCGCGGCGCCGCATCTCGTGCAGCTTCTGCGCGTACTCCTCGAACTTGTCCGAGCTCTCGTTGTGGATGATGGTGACCTTGGACTCGGGCAGGTCCAGGTCGCGCAGCTTGTCGACGATCACCTCGCGGCGGGCCAGCAGGATGGGATGGGCGATCCCCTCGTCCACCAGGATCTTGGCGGCGCGCAGGATCTTGTCGTGCTCCCCCTCGGGGAAGACGATGCGCTTGGGATCGCGCTTGGCGCGGTCGACGATGCCGCGCATCAGCTCCAGCCGGCGGGAGATCAGATGCTCCAGCCGGCGGCGGTAGGCCTCGAAGTCCTCGATCGGGATGCGGGCCACGCCGCTCTCCATGGCCGCCCGGGCCACGGCCGGGGGCACGCGGAGGAGCACCCGGTAGTCGAACGGCTTGGGGATCAGGTACTCGCGGCCGAAGCGGAGGTGTTCGAGGCCGTAGGCCTTGAGCACCCCGTCGGGCACGTCTTCACGAGCCAATTCGGCCAGGGCGCGGACCGCTGCCAGCTCCATGGCATCGTTGATGTCGGTCGCCCGCACGTCGAGAGCGCCGCGGAAGAGGAAGGGGAAGCCGAGCACGTTGTTGACCTGATTGGGGTAATCGCTGCGGCCGGTGGCGACGATCACGTCCGGCCGGGCGGCGATGGCGTCTTCGTAGGGGATCTCGGGGTCGGGGTTCGCCATGGCGAAGACGATGGGGTTGGGGGCCATGGCGCGGACCATGTCCTGAGTCATCACACCGGCGACCGAGAGGCCGATGAAGACGTCCGCTCCCACGATCGCCTCGCCCAGGTTGCGCGCCGGGGTGTCGGCCGCGAACTCCGCTTTGTAAGGATCCATCTTCTCGGTCCGGCCCCGATAAACCACGCCGTGGCTGTCGCTCATGATCATGTTTTCCCGACGCGCGCCGAGCTTTTCGTAGAGGAGCGCGCAGGAGAGGGCCGCGGCGCCGGCTCCCGAAAAGACGATCTTGACCTCGCCGATCCTCTTGCCCGTCACTTCCAGGGCGTTCAGGAGCGCGGCGCCGGAGATGATCGCGGTGCCGTGCTGGTCGTCGTGGAAGACCGGGATGTTCATCTCCGCTTTAAGACGGCGCTCGATCTCGAAGCAGTCGGGGGCCCGGATGTCCTCCAGGTTGATCCCGCCGAAGGTCGGCTCCAGCAGCTTGACGGTGCGGATGAACTCCTCGACGTCCTCGGTGGCGACTTCCAGGTCGAACACGTCGATGTCGGCGAAGCGCTTGAAGAGGACCCCCTTGCCCTCCATGACCGGCTTGCCGGCCAGGGCACCGATGTTGCCGAGGCCGAGCACGGCCGTGCCATTGCTGATGACGCCTACCAGATTGCCCTTGGAGGTGTACTCGTAGGCGAGCAGCGGATCCTTCTCGATCTCCTTGCAGGGCCATGCGACCCCGGGGCTGTAGGCCAGGGAGAGGTCGACCTGGGTGGCGGTCGGCTTGGTGGGAACGACCTGGATCTTTCCCTTGCGCCCCTTGACGTGGTATTCGAGGGCATCCTCACGGCTGATCTTTTTCATCGTCATGGCGGGCCGGATCTTATCTAATAATCGGAAGATGATCGTTGCTGCAGACTCCTCGCGCTATCTCCTGATCACCCAGCCCGACCATGCCCGGTTCTCGGCGGAGCTGCTGTCGCTTTGGCGCGCCCTCGCCGATCATCCGCGGCGGGACGATCTGCTCTTCGCGGCGCGGGAGCACGACAACGGCTGGCGGGAGACCGACGCGGCCCCGCACTGCGACGCGGAGCGCGGCCGGCCGCACGATTTCATCAGCCTGCCGCGGGGGGAGAGGATCGAGCTCTGGCAGCGGGGCACGGCCCGCTTCGCCGGAGAGCGGCCCTACGCCTCGCTGCTGATCGTGCGGCATGCGATCCGGCTCCACCAGGAGCGCAGCGGCGAGGAGTGGCTGGCGTTCCGGGAGTACCTCGACGAGCTCTATGGCGGTCTGGCAGAGGAGACCGGCGCTCCCGAAGAGCAGGTGGAGGCCGACTACCGCTGGCTCGACCTGGCCGACCTGATCTCTCTCGCGGTGTGCAACGGCTGGAGCGAGCCGTTCGAACGCTACGGCTTCAGAGGACAGTTTCACGAAGGCACGCTCCAGCTCGACCCCTTCCCGTTGGCCGGGGCCACCGCGTTCCGCATCCCCTGCCGGCGGATCCCGGCCCGCGCCTATCGCGGAGACGCGGACCTGGGCGGCGAGCTGGCCGCCGCCCGTTGGCAGGATCTCCCCGTCAGAGTCGCGCCATTCAGCCCTGGGCCTTGAGATCGTTCGGCGCGTTCATCCCCGTCAGGACGACCTGCTCGAAGACCCGCCGGTAGAGCAGCAGCAGGTCGGCGAACACCCGGGTGAAGGCCTGGTCCGTGGGCTCCGAGAGCAGGGGGTGCCCCTTGAAGATCGGCGGCAGATAGGCGGGCTCGTCGTCGAGGGAGGGCTCGTGGACAGCCGTCGCCGCCCCCTTTCCGCGGTTGAGGTCGGCTGCGCGACGATCGACCAGGTACAGCGTGTAGAAGAACTCGAAGTGACCGACCTCGAGCACGAGCAGGACTTTCTCCAGCGAATCGAGCTTGGGCAGCTCCTTGCCGTTCTCGTATTTCGAGAGCTGGCTCTTGCCGATCCCGGCTTCCCGGGCCACCCAGGCCTGGCTCCTGCCCCTCAGCTCCCTCAGAAGACTGAGGGTCCTCCCCAAGTTGACGAACATTCCCATGCGGGAAATGTATCGACAGGACGTGCGAGACGCAAGCCTAAGTTGTTGTTTATACGTCACTTATGCCGGCAGGTCCGGAGGCCCGGCCGGCCACTTCTGGTCTCAGGGGAAGCGCGCGCTTGCCACGGAGACCAGGACGGGAACAAAACCATGCCGGAATCGGTCACGGCACGTGATCAAAAGTTCCCGAGGACGGCGATGTCGGGAAAAGAGCAGATCCTCCCGTCGACCGCGATTTCGAGGCTCGGCCACCCGGGCGTGGCCGTGACCGCCTCTTCACCGATCCACGTCTCCTCGACTTTGGTGCCGGTGACCGAGGGGTTCCAGGCGAACGCCTGCGGGGTCTGGACCACCTCCTCGGACGCGGGGTTGGCGATCCAGTCGCGGGAAAGATAGCCGCAGGGTCCCCCCTGGTGATGCAGGCGCTCCTCGCCGGGGTACCCGAGCTCCTCATAGGCCCGGGCAGCCACGGCGAACAGCTCCCGGCCTGCCGCCCCGGGGCGCGTGGCGGCGAGCAGGCGGGCATTGACCTCGGCAGCGGCCCGGGTCCGCCGGCGGATGTCCTCCGGCACGGGCCCCGCCCAGACGATCCGCGTCAGGGCCACGATCAGGCCCTCCCGCCGGGCGCAGACCACGACCATGACGCCGTCCTTCTCCCAGCGATGTTCCGTGGGCGGCGGATGGCGGTAACGGGCGAGCCGTTCGCCGGCCGCGACCAGCAGCACGATCGGGTCGGCTCCCAGGGCAGACATCGCCTCGGATGCCTTCCGGCCGATCTCCCTCTCGGTCATACCAGGCTGAAGACCGCGGCAGACATCGCCCAGCGCCGCTCCGGCATCCCGGCCCAAGCCGCGGAAGCGCTCGATCTCCCCGGCAGTCAAGCGGTAACGAAGGCGGGCGATCTCCTTTCCGTATTCGGAAACATCGGAAGCCAGGGGAACGGGGCCGAGCAAGTCGCTCGGGTCGGCTTGCTCGCCGGTCCAGGGCCGCTCTAGCGGGATATACCCCTGGCCGGCCAGATCCTCTTCGAGGAACCGGCGCATCTCGATGTTGTTGGTCAGGAGGAATCGCCGGCCGTCCGCGGCGACCAGGACGGTGGCCACGCCCGACTCGCCCGAGAGGTCGATCCCGCTCTCGCGCCCGGCGGTGATCCAGGCGAAGTTGGGGCGCTTGGAGAGGAGCACGCCTCCGAGGCGACGCTCCTCCATCCAGCGCACCAGCCGTTCAGTCTTCTCGTCGATCTCAGTGCTCAGCGCTTCG
>DATLNC010000025.1:0-2311 GCA_035536935.1 Thermoanaerobaculia bacterium | reverse complement strand
GTCCTGCCGGGCGTGGGACACCTGCCCCACGTCGAGGATGGCCCCCGGTTCCGCGATGCCATCGCGGGGTTCCTCCACTAGTACAAAGAGCCAGGAGTAACTATCCAGAGGGTCCCTCGTCTTTGAGAGGCCTGGGAGAGTAGAGCCACTTGATGGGCTTGGCCATCGTCCGGTTGAAGTAGTCGATGAACTCCAGGATCCTCTTCTTCAGGTCTTCGATCGACTGGAAGCTGGACCGCCGTAGCAACTTGCGCACCAGGATGCTGAACCAGATCTCCACCTGGTTCAGCCAGGAGCTGTGCTTCGGCGTATACACAAAGCGGATTCGGTGACTGGGGTCGGACAGGAACGCGGCCCGGCTCTCTTGCGACTTCAGCACCCCACTCTTCTCTTTCGCTCCCAAGTCCTCCTTGATCCCGCAAGCCTCCGCCACGTACAACACCAGGCTTTCCGACTGGTGCGTGTTCAGATTGTCCACGAGGAACACCCACCCCGCAAACGGGTCGGTCGCCACGGTCTGTTCCACATGGGCCGCGAAGTCCTGCTCGTTGCGTGTCGGCCCCAGCGTCGGCGCTATGATCCAGCCGCACCAGATCTCCAAATTGGCCGTCAGGCACAGCGTTCCGTGCCGGATGTACTCGTGCTCCCGGCTCTGCACCCGTCCCGGTCCCATGGGGATGTCGGGGTACTTCCGTTCCAAGGCCTGGATGCCCGTCTTCTCGTCCGTGCTGACGACGTGGATGCCTTGTTCGGCGAACTGTCCGGCCCGTTCGTACAAGTCGCAGACGGCCTGGGACTGCTCACGGAAGACCTCGGGATCAACCGGATTGGCATTCAGCCAGTAGCGGCTGCGATGGGGCTGCAAGTCGGCCTGTCTTTAAAAAACGCCCCACGGTTCGTGAGGAGATGGTCGGGACGATCTGGCGTTTCTGGGCCTCGTCGGCCAACTCCCGAGCCGTCCAGTGGCTGATGGGACGGCCGGATTTGTCCGGCGGCTCGCAAGCTACGGCGACGATCTGGACAATCTGCTCAGGACTGAAGGTGGCCGGGCCGCCGGGGCGAGGAGCGTCGTCGAGGATCTGTTCGATCAAGAACAGCAGTTGCGAGTCCGAGACGTTGTCCTGCTCAGCCTGGGTCAAAGCCTCGGCGGCCGCCAGCCAGCGGTCGCG
Organism: Thermoanaerobaculia bacterium; assembly: GCA_035536935.1. Lineage (GTDB taxonomy): Bacteria > Acidobacteriota > Thermoanaerobaculia > Multivoradales > UBA5704 > DATMER01. The sequence goes on along the minus strand of DATLNC010000025.1, from coordinate 1,142 downwards.
CCAGAGACGGACGGAGATCCGGTTGAGGCCGAGGTCAGCGGCGGTCGCCCGCAGACACGGGTTGGCAGCTAGGGCGAGGAGGATGAGGACCCGGCGGACCAGACGCTGTGGGGCGGTCTGCCGCTGGCGGATCTGTTCCAGCAAGGAACGCTGCCGGGCCGAGAGGCGAATGCGGGCAGGGGGAGGACCGCTCATGAGGTATCTCGCTCCTTTGCCTGGGGCTGGTTCGCTCTCCTCCGGTATATCGCCTCAACCGAGAACTGGATAGTCACTCCTGGCTCTTTGTACTAGCGGCCGCAAGGTAGCCTCCCCGGGGGTGGTGGTGCGCGGGTCGGCGCGGCTACCGGCGGCGCTGGCGACCCGGCTGCGGGGGGAAGTGCGGGGCGAGGACCTGGCGCCGACGGATCTGGAGGCGTGGCGGGAGTTGCGTGCCGGGTTGGAGCGGCGCCAGGCGGTGCGGGCGCAGGGCCGGCGGTTCCGCCGTGACCCGGCCGCGTATCTCCAAGAACTTGAAGATGCCCTGATCAAGGGAACTTTGCCACCCTAGAAAAAAGGGCCGCCGTCACGCGGGCGACCAGCCGCCCGAGAGGCGCGCCTGCCCGGCCGCCGGCTGCTGGTCCGCCTGCGCATCGGCGACGACGTTCTCCAGGACGCGGATGTACTCGGCGAACCGCCGCCGGCCGTCGAGCGTCAGCCGGTACAGGGTCTGCGGCCGCGGCCCCGTCGCCCCCTTCCAGACCTCGACCAGCCCCGCCTCGCTCAGCACGGCGAGGTGCCGGCTGAGGTTCCCGTCGGTCAGCGCGCAGAGCTGCTTCAGGTCGTTGAACAGCAGCCCGCCGGCGTGGGCGGCCAGGGAGGCCAGGATGCCCAGCCGCGCCCGCTCGTGCAGGACGCGGTCGAGCCCCTCGTAAGAGAACCGGCCCGCGCCCGGTGGCGGCGGCTCAGCCTTGTCCTTGCGCGGCATCGGTCCGCTCCAGGGTCCAGTACAGGATCGCCGCGCCCAGGAGCTGGCCGCCCCCGAACGTGACCGCCATCTGCCAGGGGGCATACGCGTAGAGGCCCTGGCCCCACACCAGGCAGCCGCACCCGCACACGGCGTAATAGACCCCGACCCCCACCCCCGGCCGGGGGAGGATCCGGGG
>DATLNC010000024.1:0-42990 GCA_035536935.1 Thermoanaerobaculia bacterium | reverse complement strand
CGACGGCATCGGAAACGCTGTTGGCGAATTGGGACATGGTGCCTCCTGAGATTTAGAAGGGATCGAAGCAGTCATAGTTTCTCTGCCGCACGATCCGGCCATCACGAAGCTCGAGGAAGATCGCGAACCGGGCCTTCATCTCCCCGCCAGCCGGGATGGAGCCGAAGGGTACAGCCAGGGTCCCCGTCCAGATCGCCTCGACCGCCACCTGGTTCCCGCTCGCCAGCGCATTGACGATCTCATAACGCTGGTGCGTCATGACCTTACGCCCCCGGACTGCGGCCTCCTCGAGCGCCGCAAGGTCGCGCGTGGCCCCGTCAGGCACCAGGCGGTTGGGGAACTCCTGCTGCACGACATTCGGCGCAAAGAACTGAAGGCTCTCCCCCGGCTCGCCGTTCTCGATGGCGTCGAAATACTTCCGGACGATGGCGATCAGATCGGTTTCCGCGCTCATGCCTTCCGCAACCCCCGGAGAAGGAGAGCCGAGGAGACCAGCATTGCCAGAGCGACGCTGCCAAAGCCGAACGAAACGAGCACTTCCTGCCAGGACTGACCCTTGTGCATGCCTGAAGCCAAAGGGGTCATGGCGGCCGTGCCAAACGCTGCGGCGATCGTAGTGGAAACCCAATTGGCATAGGTGCCGTACAGCGCAGTACCGAACGCGGCTCTCGCAGCGCGAGGTGACAGCCGGACATGCGGCCAGGCAGCCCCGAGTGCGAGCAGGAAGGTGCCATTCATGAGGCCCTCGAGGTGAGCCGCCAGCCCCATGCGAGGATTCCTCAGTTGCTGGACGACCAGTCCAGTGATGAGGCCGAGCAGGAAGAGAAGCATTCCATGCCAGCAAAGGCGCCGAGCTCTGTTTTCCATCCGGTCCGGGTCTCCTCGTAAGTGCCTGAGTGTGTCCGACCGAGATTCTAACCGAGGGAGTTGGGGGAGCGCCGCAGGAAGCCGGGGGAGGACGTGGGGAATGTGAGGGACCGCGTGAGGAGTCGAGGGAGAACGCCTTGCACTACTGCCAGGCGAAGCGCGGCTGCTCGAAGTGCGCCACGCGGGTGTCCCGTCCGTGGACGGCCACCTCGGCGAACTGATGGACGACGCCGCCGTCGGCGCGTAGAGGATGCCCTGCGGCAGTTGCAGTCCCATCACGGGGCGGCCGCTCTCCGCTCCCGCCTGGAGTACCACTTTTTCCGGAGTCAGCTCGTCGAGCGGCAGGAGATAGACCTTCGCCACTTCCCGGGGATCCGGCCGCAGTGCGTCGCCGCTCCCCCAGACCACCACGGGCGTGATCACGAAGCCGGAGCGCGTCGGGTAGTCATCCAGGCAGCCGAGGACGTGGTCCGCCGGGAGAGAAAGGCCGATCTCCTCTTCCAGCTCGCGCAGGGCCGCGGCCTCGGGGGTCTCCCCTGGATCGCGCCGGCCTCCCGGACAGGCCCACTGCCCGCCATGGCGCCGCAACCCGGCGGCACGCACGGTGAGGACCACCGCTGCACGCTCCCGGGCATCCGGCACGACCACGACGGCCACGGCCGCGAGATGGAGGCCTTCCGCAGGGGCGCTCCTACGCTCGAAGCGGGCCAGGTTGGAGGACAGCATGGCGCGGAAGTCGTCTCCGAAGGGCAGACCGGGCATAGGGAAAGCGTATACGATTGGCCGATCCTCAATTAAAACAAAGGACATAAAGGACCAAAGGGACTTAAAGGACAAAGCGTCCTTGGTGTCCTTGAGGTCCTTGAGGTCCTTTATCTACCGAGCCAGAGTCGCCAGGAACGCGGGCCGCTTGCCCGTGACCGGATCGAAAGCCCTGCCCGTGATCTCCCCGCGAGCGTTGATGTCCTGGGCCGTCGTGAGGATGCCGGCGTAGCCGGGCGCGACGAGAGTGTTGAGGTCCTTCATGACGCCGTCTTCCCAGAGGAAGGCGCGGCAGTTGCCATCCGCGTCGCACGAGACGCCGACCACCTGGCCCCGCTCGTTGATGCCATGGGCTTCGCTGGTCACGTCTCCCGGAAGCGTGCCGAGATCCTGGATGCCGTCGCGCCGGGTCCAGAGGAAGGCGTGCAGGATGGGGTTGTCGGCATCGCCGCCCGGCACAGCGGCGAACCCGACGACGTCACCCCGTTGACTGATGGCCATCGGCGTGCTCCACCACGGCGCTCCCAAGTTGCCGAGGTCCGTCGCCCTGCCCTTCTCCCAGAGCACCATGTGAGCGGCGGTGTACCGTCCGACCGCCTGGTCGCAGGTGCCCGAGATACCGACAACCTGGCCCTTGTTGTTGATCGCGGTGGCAGCGGAAGAGGTGTCGCCGGGAAGCGGCGGGAGCTCCTGGATCTGGTCGTCCTTGGGGCCCCAGAGGACGGCCCGGAACTGCAGGATCTGAGGCGCGACGCAGGTCGGGTCGTGCACGGTGTTCTCTGCCCAGCCGACCACCTCGCCCTTGTTGTTGGCGCCGGTGGCGAAGCCGTTGTTGCCTCCCAGCGTAGGGAGCGCCCTCATCTCGCCGTCTTCCCATACGAATCCGAGGCAGGTGTAGCCGGTCGCGGTAGCCGCGGGGAAAAAGGCGGCGCAGCTCCAGTTCTCTCCCAGGGGATCGGGGGTGGACGTCTGCGAGATGCCCGCGATCAGGCCGCGGTTGTTCTTCACCGGCCAGGTCACGCTGCTGTTGGGGCCGCCGAGCGTGCCGAGATCCACGGGCACTCCATCGAGCCACAGGGTAGCGTGCCGGCTCTGATTTCCCGGCAGATTGGAGTAGCCCGCCACCCAACCGCGATCGTTGATGCTGTTGCCCCTGCTGACCGTCCCGCCGAGCGAGGAGAGGTTGGTTACACGGTATTCACCAGCATGGGCACTGCCGGCCAGCAAGGCCGATGTGAGAACTACAGAAGCGATCAGTTTCATATTGCCTCCTTCGGGGCGCCGGGCACTCTGCGACAGCGCGAGTGCACGGCAAAACCCTACGGCCTCGCTAAATTGATTGCTCGCCACTTTCGGACGCTGAATCGATCGGAATTACGAGTCCGAATCCGGCGAGACGGAAGCCGTCAAAGGGTGTAGATTGGTGGGCATGATCGAGCCGATCGGTTTCCCAAACGACATCTGCCAGAGCGCGATCGACGCTCGCGACGCGCGCTTCGACGGTCTCCTCTACGTCGGGATCGTCACGACCCGGATCTACTGCCGGCCGACCTGCCCGTCGCGGCGGGCGAACCCCGACCACCGGCGGTTCTTCAGCTCGGCTGCCGCAGCCGAGCACGCGGGGTTCCGGCCCTGCCTGCGCTGCCGTCCGGAGCTGGCGCCGGATCGGACGCCGATGGACGCGGTATCGCGCCTCGCCTCCACGGCCGCCCAGCGCATCGTCGCCGGCGCTCTGAACGACTGCAGCGTGGCGGAGCTGGCCGCGGAGCTGGGCGTGAGCGAGCGCCACCTGCGGCGCGCTCTGCAGCGCGAGATGGGAGTCTCGCCGGTCGAGCTCGCGAAGACCCACCGCCTGCTGCTCGCCAGGCGCCTGCTTGCCGAGACCACGCTCTCGGTGACCGACGTCGCCTTTGCGAGCGGGTTCGAAAGCCTGCGCCGCTTCAACGTCGTGTTCCGCGAGACCTACGGGATGAGCCCCCGCGCGCTGAGAGGGTGTTTCACTCGAGCTGCGCGAGCTGGCGGTCGTGGAGACGGGACAGGAGGAGCTGCGCCGTGACCGCGCCGAGCAGGGCGAGGAACATGTCCCACTGGGTGTCCCAAACGTCGCCCTGGGTGCCGAGGAAGGCGTCCGCGGCCGAGCCGCCGATCACGGCAGACCACCATTCGAAAAATTCGTAACAGGCGCTGAAGGCCAGGCAGACCGAGCACACCAGGAAGAAGAGCCAGCCACCGGGTCGGAGGGGCGTGCGGCGCAGGACGATCTCCCGCGCGAGGATCGCGGGCACGAATCCCTGGGCGAAGTGTCCGAGCCGGTCGTAGTGGTTGCGGCCCAGGTCGAGCAGGTCCTGGACCCAGAAGCCGAGCGGCACGCGGGCGTAGGTGTAATGCCCGCCGAGCATCAGGATCAGGGCATGGACGAAGAGTAGGACATAGGTCAGCGGCGTCAGCGGGAAGCGCCGCCGCGTCGCGATCAGGAGAGGGACTCCGAGGATGACCGGAAAGACCTCCAGCCACCAGGTGGTGCGGTCATGCGGACTGATACCGGAGACCACCAGAGCCGCCGCGGTCAGCACGAGAAGCACGAGACGATTCACGGCTGAAGCTGCTTCTTCTGAAAGGTTTCCCAGGCCGCCTCGTCCATGGTCTCGACTCCGGTCAGCTTGAGCTTGAAGGTCTTCCAGTCCGGGTTGTCCGGCAGATCGATCTCGGCGTCCTCGACGTGCCCTTCAGCCTGGTTCACCCAGAGAAAGCCGCCGCGGTTCTGGAGCCCGGGGCCGTCGATCCGGTATTTACGGCAGAGCACGCCCGCGCGCGTCTCCTCTCCCACATAGGAGACCTCGGCCTCGCCGCGGTAGAGGAAGGCCGGCCCCTCGCCGAAGTTGGGATCGGCGATGCCGATCGTGAAGCGGCCCTTGGGGTCCACCAGGTGACGGAAAGCGAAGCCGAGGCTAGCCAGGTCGAAGTTGTAGATGTGCCAGGGCAGGCGTCCGATCTCCACGGTCTCGGCAGGCTTGCCGAGCATGGGGAGCTCGACCCGCACCCGTTTGCCGCCGTCGAGCGCCGTGAGCGTGGCCATGAGCTTGCGCTGGCCGTCGGCCATCCGATGCCAGGAATCGATCTTCCGCACCGAGAAGGCCTGCCAGTCCATGTCCGCGGTCACGAGCGCGGCCGGTGGATCTCCGGGGTGGAACTTGAACGATTCGATGCGCTCCGGCGACGCCACCCGGATCGAAACGTGCTCGGGATGGCTGCCGTCGATGTTCGTCTTGAGGTAGTGGTACACCTTGCCCACCGGCACCCTGGCGGCGTCGTAGCGGAACGCTTCCACCTGGGCCATGGCCGGAAGGCTCCCGAGCGCGAGGAGCATGGCCAGCGCGATCTTCATCCCTTCATCCTCCAAGGATCTAGGAATTTTACTCCGGGTCTGGGATCATAGGGGGGACGATGAAGCCTGACAACCTGCCGCTGGTCATAGCGATCCTGCCGCTGGAGGAGCCCCTGCTTCTTCCGGGGACGGTCGTGCCGTTCGACGCCGACGAGGAATGGCTGCAGAGCCTGTCCCAGGAGGTGCTCGAAGGCGAGGGGTACGTGGGCGTCATCCAGGTCATGGAGCCGGAGCCCGGTGTGGACGACGACCTCGGCCTGTTCACCGTCGGCTGCCTGGGACGGATGGAGGCCGGCCGGCCGGAGAATCCCGACGAGTTCCTGGTGGGCGGCCTGATCCGGTTCCGGGTCGTGGAGTGGCTGGAGCCGGTGAACGGCTATCCGCGGGCCAAGATCGACTGGCTGGAGTTCCTGGATGACTTGCAGGAGATCGAGACCGGGCTCCCCTTCTCCGCGCTGCGGAAGATCGTCCGCCAGCGGGTCGAGACCTACCATCCCGATTTCGACTTCACGGTGATGGAGCGCATGGCCGGCACGGAGATCGCCACGGCCCTCGCGCACGCCCTCCCCTTCTCCGCCGCGGAGCGCCAGGCGCTCATGGAAGCACCGAGCCTGCGCGACATCGAGGAGGTGCTGCTGCAGCTGATGTCCGGGCCGGGGCCGACCCCCTTTGATTTGCTGCCGCTGCAGGTCTGCTAGGCCAACTTGCGCAGCGCCTCTTCGAGCCGCGGCAGCGCGGCTTCGATCTCTTCCATGGAGACCGCGCCCACGCTCAGGCGGAACCAGCCCTCGTCCTCCTTGGAGCCGAAGGCGTGGAAGTGCACGAGGCCGATGCCCGCGGCGTCCAGCACGTACTTGCGCACCTCGCTGTTCGTGCGCAGCTCCGAGCCGGCAGGCGTGCGGCGGCCGAAGGGATGGATGCGCGCCGTGAGATAGATGGCGCCCATCGGCGGGATGCTCTCGACCGGCAGGCCGCGCCTCTTCATCGCCTGGAACCCCTCGTGCAGCCGTTCCAGGCGCGCCTGCAATCCGCGCTTGAGCTCGGTCTGGTACTCACGGATGCCGTCGGGGTCGTCCAGCAGCTCGATCGTGGCCACCTGCTCGGCGCGCGGCGCCCAGGCGCCGATGTGGCCGAGCACGGCCGACATCCGCGTGATGACGTCCACCGGTCCGATGCCCCAGCCGACGCGCAGGCCCGTGGCCGCGAAAGCCTTGCTGATGCCGTCGACGAAGAGCGTGTAGCGCGCCATCTCGGGCAGCAGCTCGACCGGCGTGTGGTGCCGGGTGCCGCCAAAGCAGAGCATCCAGTAGATGTGGTCGTACATCAGGTAGAGAGGGCGCTCGCCGCGGCGCTCCCGCGCCTCGTTCTCTTCCAGGATCGCCTCGCAGACGCCCAGGAGCGCGCCGCGCTCGAACGCGGTACCGGCGGGATTCAGGGGCGAGTTGAGGCAGAGCAGCCGCGCTCCGGAGAGCAGCGGGACCAGCGCCTCGCGCGTGGGCAGGAAGCGGTCCTCCGCCCTGCAGACCACCGGCACGTCCACGCCGTCCACGAGGTGGACGTAATGGTTGTTGTTCCAGCTCGGCACCGGGTAGATCACACGGTCGCCGGGATCGCAGAGCGTGCGGAAGAGGCCGTAGATGACCGGCCGCGCACCGCCCGCGATGAGCACGGAATCGAGCGGGTACTTGAGCCCGAGCTCGCGCTCGTAGAAGCGCATCACGGCCTCGCGCAGCCCCAGGATGCCGGACGACGGCGGGTAGTTGGTCTCGCCGCGCTCCAGGGCTTTCTGGATGCCGTCCTCGAGCCGCTTCGGGATGCGGAAGTAGCGCGGGTCGAAGTCGCCGACGGTGAGGTCGCAGATGGTCCTGCCCTCGGCCTTGAGGGCGCGGATCTCACCCGCGATCCGGAGGATCTCCGAGCCGACGAGCCCCGCCGACATTTCCGACACCCGGCGCAGGGGCTCCGGTCCGGCCTCTTTTGCGAGGTCCGTGAGGTCGATCATCGCCTGAGTTTGCATGGCGGCGACTATATCCGTTTCTCAAGGCTTGGCAGGCGGCTTGGATGAAGGTACCGGAGGGGGATCGTCAACCCAATCGACGGCCAGCTTCCAGGTTCCGCCTTGCTTCTCCCAGATGCGGAGATAGCCCACCTTGGCGCCCTGCCATTCCGCGGTACCGTAGGTGTAGCCCAGGTCAGCCGCGGCGGAAACGCCGCCCCCTTCCGGCGTCGAGGTCATGGAGGCCGGAGCCTTCTCCAGCCCGGCGCGGACCGCCTCCTTGCCGACGTAAGGGAAAGCCCCGCCGCGCATCAGGCGGGCGTCGTCGGCAACGCGGGCAAGGTAGGCCGCGGAGGTCCCCTTCGCCGTGGCCTGCCCGAGCTCGCGGTCCAAGGCGAGAAGGGCCTGCATCTCGGCCGCGGTATCCGCCTGGGGGGCCTTAGGCGTCGGCGACTTTCCTGCTTCGGGGGCCTTCCCCACTGGACCTGTCTTCGGCAGCTCGCTAGCCGGCGAGGCCGGCTTGTCGTGACCGATACCGGTGTCGATCAACCAGCGCCAGTTGCCGTCCGGCTGCTTCTTCCAGACGGTCACGAAGTGGCCATAGATAACCTCGTCGCTCCCCTTGGGCCGAATCTCCGAGGGGCCCGTGGTCCAGCCCATCTCACCCGATCGAGAAATCTCGGCGTGAGATGGCCCCCAGATCAGACTGATCGGCGGTTCCGGACGCTCCTTGAGCGACGCCTTGGCCTGGATCGGCATGGGACGGAACATGATCCCGTCGTCGGCGATGAAGGCGAGGAACGACTCCTTGAAGCCCTTCTCGGCCCCGAGCTTGGCGAAGGCGCGCTCGGCAGCCACCATGGCGTCGAGGTCGGCCTGGAGGTTCGCGGGCTGGGCAGCGGCGGGCAGGGACAGCAAGAGCAGCAGGGCCAGGGTTTTTTTCATCATGGCCATAGTATAAGGGCGCGGGATCAAGGCGCGGCGAGCTGATCGCGCAGCCAGCCATTGCAGGCGTCGATCATCCACAGCCCGGACCCCCGGCGCCGGCTCTCCGGCCGGTGCAGCTCCACCACGTCCCACTCCTCCACGCCCGGCATGTCGCGGCGCCGGTTGACCAGCGTCGCACGGCACGGGTCCGGGCCCGGGGAGACCTGGGTCTGCTTCCAGAAGAGGGTCCTGATGAAGAGCCGCGCTTCCCGGTAGGCATCGTCGCGCCCGCGGGGGAGCTCGAAGTTGGGCCCGGGGACCACAACGATATCGGGGTCCTTGCTGGCGAGCTCCCAGAGGCGCCCCGTGAGGCCGCGGTATCGGGCCTGCGCAGGCCACACGTCACCCGCCGGAACACGCCACGCGAGCGCCAGGACGCAGGCGGCCAGAATCGCCGCCTGGATGGCCTTGCGCTCCGAGAGAGACTGCGCGCTCACCGCGATAAGGAGGGCGATCCCGGGATAGCTCAGATAGGTGTACCAGGGGAGCTTGCTGGCGGAGGCCGTGGCCAGGAGCGGCGCGGCAACCGCCCAGACGGCGAGGCACGCGAAGTCATGGCCCGAAGGCTGCCAGCCTTTTCGAAACGCACTCCGGAAGGCGAATACCCCGGCCGCGAGCGGCAACAGCAGGAGCGGACCGAAATCGCTCACCGTGGTCGTCAGGTAGTAGCCCGGCCCCTCCAGCTTGCCCATCTTCCCCTCGATCCGTCTGGCGTACTGCTGTACCAGGAGCGTCCTCGCCACCTGGCGCGGCGAGGATTGGGTGCTGAGCGCACCGAGCCAGAGAAGATAGGCCATCGTCCAGACGCCGACGGCCAGCGCCAGGGTGAGGACGAGCCGGGGAGTGCCCCGGCCGGCCCGGCGCGCGGGCAGCTCGGTAGCGAGCAGATAGACCAGGAACACGACCAGGGCGAACGGCGACTTGACCCAGGCGACCGTGCCCAGGAGCGCCACCAGGCAGGCGAGCATCCGGGGACGGCGGCGGCGGCGCCAGAGCTCGAGAGAGACGATCGCGGAGGTGACGAGCAGGATCTCCAACGCGTCCGGAGTGGCGCTGCGGATGCCGTGCAGCACCAGGGGATAGGGAGTAAACAGAAAGATCAGCGCGGCCAGGATGCCCGCCCCTTCGCCGAACAGCGCGGCCCCGAATAGATAGAGCACCACCCCGGTCGCGGCGGCGAACAGCACGCTCGGCAGGCGGGCGGCGAAGGGGCTCGGCTCCAGGACCTCGGAGGACAGCCGCATCATCCACAGGGAGAGCGGCGGCTTGTTGACGAAGAACGCGCCGTTCCCATACACGGGGAACACCGTCTTCTGGGCCATCGACTCCAGAACGGCGCTCATGTAGGTGATCTCGTCCGTGTGTAGATATGGGTGGCCCACGCGGATCGACAGTGCGCCGATGCCCAGAGCAGCCAGGAGGATTGCCGTGGCGAGCCGGCGGCGCGGGATCATCCAGTCGCGTCCTCGAGCCGCCTCCGAAGCCCGCGCAGTTCCCCGGCCAGGGAACGGAGCTCCTCGGCCCTTGAGGCCTGATTCAGGCGAGCAACATACACCGCCGCCTCGCCGGCCGCGAGCGCTCCCCAGGCCGCGGCTGCGGATTCGCCGCGGGCGTTCTTGAAACCCTTTTCATGAAGCTCGAGCCCGATCGCCGCGAGGGCAGCGCAATCCCTGGCGATCGCGATTGGGATTTCGGTCGCTCGCGCCAGCGCCTCGCTCGTGCGGCTCTGCCAGAACTGCTGGAAGGCCGCGGCATCCTCGTCCATGGCCTTGCGCAGTCGCTCGCTCTTCTCCCGCGCCTCGTTCAGCAGCCCTTCTGCCTTCGAGTATTTGGCCACGGCCTGGAGCAGGCTGCCGGCGAGCGCTCCCTGCAGGGCCGCGGCGCTGCCGGCGCCGGGGACGTTCTTTCCGGCGGCGAAAAGGTCGAGGAGATCTCCGGTCGAACGGTCCGAGAACGACATCTCAGAGTTGTCCTCAGAAGAGGCCGACCACCCTGCCGTCGTCGCCGATGTCGATCTTCTGCGCCGCGGGTGTCTTGGGCAGGCCCGGCATGGTCATGATGTCGCCGCAGATCATGACCACGAACTGGGCCCCCGCGGACAGGCGCACCTCGCGCACGTTGATCGTATGGTCGGAGGGCGCCCCGCGGAGATGCGCGTCGGTCGAAAACGAATATTGCGTCTTGGCCACGCACACGGGGAAGTGCCCGTAGCCGCCCTCCTGCAGGCGCGCGATCTGCTCGCGGACCTTGGCGTCGGCGTTGACGTGCGAAGCGCGATAGATCTTCCTGGAAATCTTTTCGATCTTTTCCCAGAGGGGATCGGCGTCCTCGTAGACGAACCGGAAGTCGGACGGCTGCTCGCAGAGCTCGACCACCGTCTTGGCAAGATCCAGCGCGCCCTTGCCGCCATCGGCCCAATGCGAGGCCTGGACGGCGGGCACGCCGATCTCACGCATCCGCGATTCGATCAGCTCCAGCTCGGCGGGCGTGTCGGAAGTAAAGCGATTGATAGCGACCACGCACGACAGGCCATAATGTTTCTGTACGTTCTCGACGTGGCGCTCGAGGTTGACGAGGCCCTTCTCCAGCGCTCCGAGATTTTCGCTGGTGAGGGTCTTCAGCTCTGCGCCGCCGTGGTATTTGAGAGCACGGACCGTGGCGACGACCACCGCCGCGGCCGGCTTCAGCCCCGCCTTGCGGCACTTGATGTCGACGAACTTCTCGGCCCCCAGGTCGGCCCCGAAGCCGGCCTCGGTGACCACGTAGTCGGCGAGCCTCAGCGCGGTGCGCGTGGCGATCACCGAGTTGCAGCCGTGAGCGATATTGGCGAACGGACCGCCGTGGACGAACGCCGGGTTGTTCTCCAGCGTCTGCACCAGGTTGGGCTTGATCGCGTCCTTGAGCAGGACGGCCATGGCGCCCTGATCGCCGAGGTCGCGGGCCGTGATCGGCTTGCGCTCGCGGGTCGAGGCCACGACGATGTTGCCCAGCCTCTCCTTGAGGTCGCCGAGCGAGGTCGCGAGGCAGAGGATCGCCATGATCTCCGAGGCCGCGATGATGTCGAAGCCGTCCAGGCGCGGGAAGCCGTTGCCGGGTCCGCCGAGACCGACCATGATCTCGCGCAACGCCCGATCGTTCATGTCCATGACCCGGCGCCACGTGATGCGCCGCACGTCCACCGGAGGCTCGAGCCCCCAATGGACATGGTTGTCGAGCAGCGCGGACAGCAGGTTGTTGGCGAGAGCGATGGCGTTGAAGTCGCCGGTAAAGTGGAGATTGATGTCCTCCATGGGCACGACCTGCGCGTAGCCGCCGCCCGCGGCGCCGCCCTTCATTCCGAACACGGGTCCGAGCGACGGCTCGCGCAGGCAGATCGCAGCCTTTTTCCCCAATAGATTGAGCGCGTCCCCCAAGCCTACCGTGGTCGTGGTCTTGCCCTCGCCGGCGGGAGTGGGCGTCATGGCCGTCACCAGGATCAGCTTGCCCTGAGGCCGGTCCTCCAGGCTGGCGAGGTAATCGAGGGTGATTTTTGCCTTGTTGTGGCCGTAGGGCTCGAGCTGCTCCTCGGGAATGCCAAGCTTTTCCGCGATGCGCGGGATGCGCTCGAGCCGCGCCTTCTGTGCGATTTCGATGTCCGACGACATACTGCGAATCCCTCCTTGCGCGCCCCCGCACGAGCGCGCTGGTGCACGCAAAGATTTAAACGGTCAACGCTTGGGAAGCACGATCCGGCGCCCATCCACGATCGTTCCGGCGGAACGGCCGCGGAGCTTCCAGCCATCGAAAGGGGTGTTCCGCGACTTGCTCCGGAAAGCCGCGGCCCGGATCGTCACCTCTTCGTCGGGGTGAAACAGGGTGAGGTCCGCGGGGCTGCCCGGCCGCAGCGTTCCGCCGGGAAGGCCGAGGACGCGGGCCGGACCCGTGGAGAGCAGCTCGATCAGGCGCTTCAGGCCGATGATGCCGGGATGGACGAGACGGTCCAGGCAGAGGGAGAGCGTGGTCTCCAATCCCAGGATGCCGAAGGGCGCGAGAGTGAACTCCACGTCCTTCTCGTCCGGGTGATGCGGCGCGTGATCGCTCGCGATGCAATCGACCGTGCCGTCCGCCAGGCCGTTGACCAGGGCGTCCCTGTCGCGCACCGAGCGCAGCGGCGGCTTCATCTTGGTGTTGGTCGAGAAGCCGCTCTTCGCCACCTCCTCGTCGGTGAGGATCAGGTGGTGCGGCGCCACTTCGCAGGTGACCCGCAGCCCCTGCGAGCGGGCGCGGCCGACCATGTCCAGGGCGCGGGCGGTCGAGAGGTGGGCCACGTGATAGCGGCCGCCGGTATCCTCGGTGAGGATGATGTCGCGCGCGATCATCACGTCCTCGGCCGAGCCGGGGATGCCGGGCAGGCCGAGCCGGGTGGACCACTCGCCTTCGTGCATCACGCCCTTGCCCGTGAGGTTCAAGTCCTCGGCATGCTGGATGACCGCGACGTCGAAGTGCTGGGCGTAGAGCAGGGCGCGGCGCATCAGCTCGGCATTCATGACCGGCCGGCCGTCGTCCGACACGGCCACGGCGCCGGCGCGGATCATCTCGCCGATCTCGGCGATCTCCTCCCCTTTCAGCCCCTTGCTGATGGCGCCGATCGGATGGACCCGGGCGAAGCCGTGGCGCCGGGCTTCCAGGAGGATGTGCTCGGTGACCGAGCGGCTGTCGTTGACCGGCTCGGTGTTGGCCATGCAGGCCACGCCCGTGAAGCCGCCGGCCGCGGCGGCCATGGTGCCGGTGCGCACCGTCTCCTTGTACTCCTGGCCCGGCTCGCGCAGATGGATGTGGATGTCGATCAGCCCGGGCGCGACGATCAGGCCAGCGGCATCGATCACCTCGGCCTCTTTGCTGTCTTTACTGTCGATCTGGCCGTCGATCTTCGCAATGGCGCCGTCCTCGATCAGGACGTCCAGCGTCCCGTCGAGGTCCTGGCTCGGATCGATCACCCGGCCGCCTTGAATGAGGATCCTGCTCACACTCCCTCCCGGTGCACCATCGAGCACAGATAGAGGACGGCCATGCGGACCGAGACGCCGTGGGTGACCTGCTCCAGGATGACCGAGTAGGGTCCGTCGGCCAGCTCGCTCGCGATCTCGACCCCGCGGTTCATCGGCCCCGGGTGCATGATGATGACGTCCTCCCTGGCTCCCTCGAGGCGCTCGGTGGTGAGGCCGAAGAGCTGGAAGTACTCGCGCACCGAGGGAAAGGCCAGCTTGCCCTGCCGCTCGAGCTGGATGCGCAGCATCATGATCACGTCCGCGTCGCGGATGGCGTCCTGGAGCGAGTGGGCGACCTCGACCCCCATCTTCTCGACCTCGGCGGGCATCATGGTGCGCGGGCCGGCGACGACCACGGTGGCGCCCATCTTGGTCAGCAGGTGGATGTTGGAGCGCACGACGCGGCTATGCTCGATGTCGCCGATGATCGCGATGCGCAGGCCGGCGAGCTTGCCCTTGTGGCGGCGGATCGTGAAGGCGTCGAGCAGCGCCTGGGTGGGGTGCTCGTGGGCGCCGTCGCCGGCGTTGATGACCCCCGCCTTGAGCCGCTTCGAGAGCATGTGGGGCGTGCCCGGGTAGGCGTGGCGGATGACCACGAGATCGGGCGCCATAGCCTGCAGGTTCATGGCGGTGTCGATCAGGCTCTCCCCCTTTTCCAGGGCGGAGCCGGAGGTCGAAAAGTTCAGGTTGTCGGCGGACAGCCGCTTCTCGGCGATCTCGAAGCTGGAGCGCGTGCGGGTCGAGGCCTCGAAGAAGAGGTTCATGACCGTCTTGCCGCGCAGGGTCGGGACCTTCTTGATGGAGCGCTCGCCGACCTCGGCGAACGACTCGGCGGTATCCAGGATCAGGGAGATCTCGTCCGGGGAAAGCTCGGCGATCCCCAGGAGGTCCTTGCGGTCCCACCGCACCTGCGGATCGGCCATCAGTGGTTCGGCCGCTCCAGGATGCGCACCTGCTCGGTGTCATCGGTGGAGTGGAAGGAGACCTCGATGACCTCGAACTGGGAGGTCGGGACCATCTTGCCCACGAAGTCGGCCTGGATGGGCAGCTCCCGGTGTCCGCGGTCCACCAGCACGGCGAGCTGGACGGCCTTGGGGCGGCCGAAGTCGATGAGCTCGTCCAGAGCGGCGCGCACGGTGCGCCCGGTATAGAGGACATCGTCGCAGAGCACCACCACGATGTCGTCGATGGGCAGCGGAAGGTGGGTACCCTTGACCTGGGGCTGGGCCGCGATGGTCGACAGGTCGTCGCGATAGAGGGTGATGTCGAGGGCGCCGAGGGGGACTTTCTGCCCCTCCATGCGCTCGATCTCGGCGGCGATGCGCTCGGCGAGCGGAACGCCGCGGGTGCGGATGCCGGCGAGCATCAGTCCGGCAACGCCGCCGTTGCGCTCGACGATCTCGACCGCCATCCGCCGAATGATCCGAGCCATCTCTTGTGCGTCGAGGATCGTGCTCTTCGGCGTCAGGTTCTTGTGCATGTTTTAGGTGGCGCTCCGGGTCCGGGGGATCGTATGGCCGGGGAGCCGCGGTTGTCAATGAAGGGAGGCGTGCTACCCTGAAGCCATGCCACGTGCAGGAGCTCGACGGCTAAGTCGGGAGCAGGAGAACCAACTATTCGCGGGCGCGGAGGAGGCGACCAGGTTCTTCATGGGTAACTCGGACGTGCAACACGCCTTGGAGAAGATTGCGCGGCTGCTGGAAGAGGACGGCATCCCCTACGCCATCGTCGGGGCCATGGCGCTGAACGCCTACGGCTACCGCCGCCTCACCGTCGACGTGGACATCCTCCTGACGCCGGCAGGCCTCGACGAGTTCAAGGCGAAGCACCTGGGGCTGGGCTATATCCCGAAGTTTCCGGACAGCAGGAGCCTTCGCGATACGGAACATGGAGTCCCGATCGACGTGCTGTTGACCGGCGAGTATCCCGGCGACGGCCGGCCCAAGCCCATCGCCTTTCCCGACCCTGCTGTTGCCGCCGTGCGGGGGGAGCGGATCGCACTGCTTCCGCTGCCGACGCTGATCGAGCTCAAGCTGGCTTCCGGGATCTCGGCGCCGCACCGGCTGAAGGATCTCGCGGACGTGCTCGAGCTCGTCCGCATCCTCGGCTTGCCCGAAGAGACGGCAGAAGACCTCCACCCCTACGTCCGGGAGAAGTACCGGGAGATCTGGCAGGCCGCTCAGGGAGCCGAGAAAGATTGAAACGGACTCCAAGCAATACCCCTGAACCTTCCCTGTGGCAGCGCAACCGCCGTGAGCTGACGTTCCTGATCCTGTTCGCGGTGCTGCTCGGAGGGAGCTTCACCTTGATCTCGGTGAACTGGATCAACGACCACGCCATCGAACCGTTCACCGCCGGGATCGCCCGGGTGAGCGGCGCGGCGCTGGACCTCCTGGGACAGGACGTCCGCATGCAGGGGACGATCATCCGCGGCAGCCGGTTCGCCGTGAACATCCGCAACGGCTGCAACGGGGTCGAGGCCATGCTGATCTTCCTCGCCGCCGTGCTCGCCTTTCCCGCCCCATGGCGGGCGCGGCTCCTGGGGCTCGCGATCGGCGTGGTGGCGATCCAGGCGGTCAACCTGGTGCGCGTCGTCGCCCTCTACCTGACGGGGGTCTACCTCCCATCCTGGTTCGACGCCTCGCACACCGTGGTCTGGCAGACGGTGGTGATCCTGTTCAGCGTCCTGCTCTGGATCCTCTGGGCGAACCGTCTGGGAGCCCCGCGCGAGCCCGCGCCTCAATTACCGGGATGAGCTGGGCCGGGCGGCTGGTCCGCAACGTTCTGCTCTGGACGATCCCGGCCTGGGCTGCCTGGACGCTGCTCATCCCGGTCTACAACCGGTTCCTGGTCATCGCGGGCGAGAACCTCCTGCAGATCTCGGAGAGCCCGGACGCAACCGACATCTACCTCAAAGGCCACGACGCCTACATCCATCGCCGTGACCTCCCTCCCGCCAGGAGCCTGGTCCATGCTTTCCGGGTGACCGACCTGCACTTCCACCTGGTGCTGCTCGGAGCGCTCTTCCTGGGGGTGCCGGGAGTCCCCTGGGGGAGAAAGCTGGAGAACCTGGGCTGGGCCGTGCTGGTTACGGTCTTCTTCGATCTCTTCCTCTGCTTTTTCGTGGTCAAGGCGGCCTATGCGACGAAGCTGGGCGCCTGGAGCCTCGCCCACTACGGCCCCTTCGCCCGCAATGCCTACGGGCTCGTCCGCCACCTGCTCGACCTGCCGTTCAAGCTCGGGCTGCCGCTCCTCCTGTGGTCCGGGTTCTACCTGGGAAGGATGATGGAAGAGATCTCAATGCCGGGCGCAGGGAAGCGACTTCCGGGCACGGGGAAGTGACTTCCGAGCACGGGGAACCGGGGGGGTTGCCTCTCGCCGCCTACGAGGTCACCGCGCCGCGCCGGGCTCGCGCCAACCACTTCCCTGAGGTGCGGTAGCGTTACGCTTAATGGCCTCACATCTGCGCCCCTTCCGCGATTCAGGTCCCGCTGTACGGTTGCTGCGGGAGACCGCCGACGCATTGGAGCAGGCCCAGGTTGCCGAGAGCACCGGGATCGCGCAGAACCGCCTCTCCCATGATGAGAACGAGAGGCAGCTCCCGGACCTGCCGAACCTGGACCGGCTCCTGGCCCGCTACGGCATAGACATGGAGCGGCTCGATCCGCAGTTCAGGGCCACGATCGAACGCGGATACATCAAGCCCGAGGAGCCGGACTAGGTCTCTGCCGGAATACCAGCACTGAGAGCGGGGCGGCTCCACCTCCTCGCGTCGCTTGACAGCATATAAGCAAGTAGATTAATATTCGCTCTGCCCCTGCTCGCTAGCGCGGAGCTCCCGACGATGCAACGAGCATTTCGGCCAGTCGCCGAGCCTGCCTTTCCCGCCTTCGTTTCCCTCTGCCGTGGCAGCTTGCCGTGGTCTTCCGCCACGGCTCGGTTTCCCACTAGGAGAAAGTCATGAAACGAACGCTTCTTACCGGTCTCTTCATGCTAGGTGCAATGTCCTTCGCCGTTTCGGCCCAGCAGATCAGAGCCAACTTCCAGGGCAAATGCTCGGCAGTCGGCAACAACATCTCCTGTATTTTCGATGCCTCGAAGCCTGCCAACGACCCGTCAAGGTGTCCCAATGGCGCTGCGCCGTTGTGGTATGCGTGGGAATTCGGGGACGCCCAGTTTTCCGACCTGCAAAGTCAGCCCGTTATACAACATACCTACACCAATCAATGGGCCTACTACCTGCCGTACGTAGAGATTTTCTGTGAACCTCATGATAATCAAGAGGATTATGCCCAGCTAACTCGGCCCTTGTGCGTGACGTACAGTCAAGGCGGGTGTATCTACGTGACCGGTTCCTTTAATTAGATTCGCGTGCTACCGCAGTCGGCGGCGCCTCCACGCCCGAGAAGACCAGCACCTGGTCGGGCGCCGGAGGAAGCCGTGGGTTTTCACTGGGAGCGCCGGCGTCTCGCCGGCGTCTTTGTGTCTGGAGTGTGAGCCGGCGGGACGCCGGCGCTCCCAGTAGAAGAAGCGGCTCCGTGCAAGCGGCGGACGGGTCGGGTAAACTTCCCGCGTGACCCAAAAGACCGCAGGCCTCACGACCACCCAGTGGCTGATCTGCGTCATCGCCGCGATGGGCTTTGCCTTCGACATCTACGAGCTGCTCATGCTGCCGCTCATCGTCCGCCCGGCTCTCCAGGAGCTGGTGGGCGCCACACCGGGCTCGCCCGAGTTCCAGATGTGGGTGGGCCGGCTGTTCTACATCCCGGCCTTTGCCGGCGGCATCTTCGGCCTGCTGGGCGGCTACCTCACCGACATCCTGGGCCGGCGGCGGGTGCTCATGTTCAGCATCCTGCTTTACGCCGGAGCGGCGTTCGCGGCCGGCTTTTCGACCTCGATCGAGATGCTGCTGGTCTGCCGCTGCCTTGTGTTCATCGGCGTCTGCGTCGAGTTCGTGGCCGCCGTCGCCTGGCTCGCCGAGCTGTTCCCCGAGCCCAAGCGGCGCGAAAAGGTGCTCGGCTACACCCAGGCGTTTTCGTCGCTCGGCGGCCTGATGGTCGCGGTGGTCAGCGGCCTGCTGGCCAAATACGCGGCCAGCCTGCCCGCTCTCGCCGCCCTGGGCGCCGAGAATATCGCCGATCCCCACGCCGCCTGGCGCTATACGCTGATGTCGGGCATCATCCCGGCCATTCCGCTGATCCTGATCCGGCCGTTCCTGCCGGAGTCGCCGGCCTGGCAGAAGAAGCGCGAGGAGGGCACGCTCCAGCGGCCGAGCCTCGCCGCGCTGTTCGCCCCCGAGCTGCGCCGCACCACCCTGGTGACCACGCTGATGTTCGCCATGTCCTACGGCGCTGCCTTCGGCGCCATCCAGCAGATCCCGCAGATGGTGCCGGGGCTCAAGGAGGTGCGGGGGATGACCGCCGACATGCCGCCCCCCGAGGCCCGGCGCACCGAGCAGGCGGTCGCCTCGAACGTCGTCAAGGTGCAGGAGGTCGGCGGGCTGGTGGGCCGCGTGGCTCTCGCCATGCTGGCGGTCGCGATCGTCAGCCGGCGCCGGCTGATCCGCCTGTTCCAGATCCCCGGGCTGATCGTGATGCCCCTGACTTTCGCCTGGGCCGCCACCACCAGCCTCGATCTGCTCTATCCGATGGTCTTCGTCGCCGGGTTCCTGACCGTCGCGCAGTTCAGCTTCTGGGGCAACTACCTGCCGCGGGTCTACCCCCTCCACCTGCGCGGCACCGGCGAGAGCTTCGCCGCCAACATCGGCGGCCGCCTGATCGGCACCTCGTTCGCCTGGCTGACCGCGACTCTCGCCGTCACCGCCGACCGCGCAGCCGCTCCCGCCAAGATGGCGATGACCGCCGCGGCGGTCGGGTTCGCCGTCTACCTGGTCGGGTTCATCGCCTCGTTCTGGCTGCCCGAGCCGCCGGTGGAGACGGCGCCCGACGAGGCCGCCGCCGCCAAAGCCCCGGCTTCCTGAGGAGTCCGGACAATGCCGGCGGGACGCCAGCGGTCCCAGGGAGAGGGGAGCCCTACTTGATCGCGTCGACCACGGCGAGCGCCGTTTCCAGCGCGCGGCGGCCGGCTTCGCCCGTCACCAGAGGCGCTTTTTCCCCGCGGCAGGCGGCCACGAACGCTTCCAGCTCGCGCAGCAGCGGCTCGGCCCGGGTCACGGTCAGGTCCGAGGGGAGGATCTTGCGGCCGCCGTCCCCCTCTTCCAGCCGATAGCCTCTGATCTCCTGGGCGTGGTAGTCCAGGGAGTAGTAGCGGCTCGGGAGAAAGGCCCGGAGCTTTCTCACCCTCTCGGACGAGACCCGCGAGGCCGTCAGGTTCGCCACGCAGCCGGAGCCCAGCTCTACCCGGGCATTGCAGATGTCCACCCTCGGAGAGAGGACGTTGATGCCCGTGGCACGCACCTCCACGACCGGGCTCGGATCGAGCGCCTGCAGGATCTGGAGGTCGTGGATCATCAGGTCGAGGACCACGTCTACATCCAGACTGCGTGGGGAGAAAACCCCGAGGCGCTGCACCTCCACGAAGCGGGGCGGGGTGCCTACCCCGACCAGCGCCTGCACCGCCGGGTTGTAGAACTCGACGTGGCCGACCGCAAGCACCCGGTCCCCCTGAGCTTCCAGGAGACGGTCGGCTTCGGCCAGGCTGGATGCGATCGGCTTCTCAATCAGGACGTGGATTTTCCGCTGGAGCAGGAAGCAGCCGATGTCGGCGTGAGCCACGGTGGGTGCGGCGACGACCGCGGCGTCGATCTCGCCGGCCAGGTCCTCCAACCGTTCGAAGACCCGCACCCCCAGCTCGCCGGCCTTCGGGTCCGGATCGTGGACGCCCACAAACTCTACGCCGGACAGCGAGGAGAGGATGCGCACGTGGTTCCGGCCCATGGCGCCGGTGCCCACCACGGCGACGCGCAGGCTACTCAGCGTCGCCCCCGGTCCGCCCGCCTCGCGGCTTGGATTTGTGGATCCCGCGCTTGGCGGTCTCGATGAAGTCCACCAGGTAGTCGACCGCCGGATCTCCCGCCAGCTCGCCCTTGATCTTCTCCAGCGCCTGGGCGGTGTTCAGGCCGGAGCGCACCAGCAGGCGTAACGCCTGGTCGAGGCGGCGGATGCAGTCCGGCTCGAAACCCTTGCGCTTGAGGCCGATCGAGTTGAGGCCGTAGAAGGCCGGCTTCAAGCCCACGGTCTTCGCGAACGGCAGCGCGTCCATGGTGATGACGCTGTAGCCTCCGACGTAGGCGTGGCGCCCCACCCGGCAGAACTGGTGCACCGAGGTGAAGGCCGAGATCGTGGCGTCGTCGTGGACCTCCACGTGCCCGGCGAGCGTGGCATTGTTGGCGAAGATCGTGCGGCTCCCCACCTGGCAGTCGTGCGCCACGTGGGTGTAGGCCATGAAGAGGTTGTCGCTGCCGATGCGGGTGACGCCGCCGCCCTTGGACGTGCCCCGGTGGATCGTGCACAGCTCGCGGAACTGGTTGCGGTCCCCGACCTCCAGCCAGACCTCCTCGCCCTGAAACTTCAGGTCCTGGGGCTCGAAGCCGATGCAGGCCTGGGGATGGATGCGGTTCTCGCGGCCGATCCGCGCCGGGCCATAGACCTGGGCGCCGGCGCCGACCTCCGTGCCCTCGCCGATCTCGACGCCCTCGCCGATCACCGCGAAGGGACCGACCTGCACCCCCTCGCCGAGCTTCGCGCCGGGGTCGACCTGGGCCGAAGGATGGACGAATCCGCTCATCGGTCCACCATCGCGGAGGAGATCACGGCCTCGGCGCAGAGCTGGCCGTCCACCGTGACCGTGCCCTTGAGCTTGGAGAAGGTGGAGCGCAGGCGCAGCACCTCCAGCTCGTAGCGCACCTGGTCCCCCGGCACCACGGGCCGGCGGAACTTCGCCTCGTCGATGCCGGCGAAGTAGATCAGCTTCTTCGCCCGGTCCGGGATGTCCTGGAGCAGGAGCAGACCGCCCGCCTGCGCCATCCCCTCGATCAGCAGCACGCCCGGGAACACCGGCCGGCCGGGGAAGTGGCCGGCGAAGATCGGCTCGTTCATGGTCACGTTCTTGATCGCCACGATCCGCTTCTTCGGCTCGATCTCGAGCACGCGGTCGACCAGCAGGATCGGGTAGCGGTGCGGCAGCACGGACATGATCCACTCGATGTCCCACTTCGGGATGTCAGTCACTCGCCTTCCTCCCTCTTCTCCAGAGCCCGCTCTTCCAGGGAACGAATGCGCCGGCTCATCTCCTCCAGGCGGGCGATCATCACCGACTGGCGGCGCCATTTGCGCAGCTCGACCGCGGGGATGCCCGCGACCTGCGTGCCGGGCTCGACCGAGGTCAGCGCCGCCGATTTGGCTGCCACCTGCGCGCCATCGCCGAGCTTGATGTGGCCGGAGACCCCGGCCTGCCCGGCGAGGACGACATAGTTGCCAAGCTGCGTGCTTCCCGCGATTCCGGCCTGCCCGCAAAGGATACAGTGCCGGCCGGTCTGCACGTTGTGCCCCACCTGGACGAGATTGTCGATCTTCGTCCCCTCGCCGATGCGGGTCTCACCCAGGGTGGCGCGGTCGATCGCCGAGTTCGCCCCCACCTCCACATCCTTCTCGAGCACCACGCGCCCCACCTGCGGAACCTTGTGGTGGACGCCGCCGTGGGTGGCATAGCCGAAGCCGTCCGCTCCCAGGATCACGCCCGCATGGACGATCGATCCCGCTCCGACCT
Organism: Thermoanaerobaculia bacterium; assembly: GCA_035536935.1. Classification (GTDB taxonomy): domain Bacteria; phylum Acidobacteriota; class Thermoanaerobaculia; order Multivoradales; family UBA5704; genus DATMER01. The sequence continues at coordinate 21,239 of DATLNC010000024.1, read as the reverse complement.
CGGTACGGTCGTAGAGCACGGCATGGGGATGGAGTACGGCGCCCTCCCCCACCGAGCACCCCTTGCCGATCACCACATGAGGATGAATCGCGGCGCGGGCTCCGATGCGGGTTCCGGACCCGATGACTGCATAGGGGCCGACGTGCGCAGAGGGATCGACCTCGCAGCCGGGCTCCAGCACGGCGGTGGGATGGACCCCGGGCTCGGGCGCCTCGGGGGCGTGCAGCCGGTTGAGAAGGAGAGAGAGGGCGTAGGCCGTGTCGTCGACGACCAGAAGGGGTCTCCTCCCAAAATCGCGGAAATCGCCGGACGCCAGGTTGGCCGCGACGAGCAGAGCCCCGGCCTTGCTGGCCAGGGCCTGCTCGCGGTAGCGCGCATGGTTCAGGAACGAGAGGTCGCGGGGACCGGCGGCCTCCAGGGTCCGGACCGCTTGGACGGTGCAGTCCGGATTCCCTTCGACCCTTCCGCCGACCAGCTCGGCCAGGTCGGCCAGCCGGTGCTCCACCCCTTTACTTGCCCTGGGCGGGAGCGGCGCCGTCGAGCCTCTGGATGATGGAGGCCGTGATGTCGATCGCCTCGTCGGCGTAGATCAGGCCGCTCTCGAACTTGCGGAAGATCAGGGTGTAGCCGAGCTCCTTGCCGACCTGGTTGATGACGGGCATCACCTTCTGGTCGATCCCGGCGAGGACCTGGTCGCGCATCTTGCCGAGATCGGCGTTGGCGTCTTCCTGGAAGCGGCGCAGGCTGACGAGCTTCGCCTCGAGCTGCTTCTCCATCTCGCTCAGCTTGTCCTGGGCGAGGGAGAGGCGGCCGTCGGAGATCTTGGCCTGCAGGTCCTTGATCTCCTGCTGCTTGGTGCGGGCCTCGGCCTCCTTCGCCTCCTGCAGCTTCTTGAGGTCGGCGAGCGCCTTCTTGCCGGTGTTCGACGTGAGCAGGATGCGCTCGGTGTCGATCACCGCGATCTTCATGCCGCTCGCGGCGGCCGTCTGCGCGGGAGCCGGTGCGACGGCCAGGAACGGGGCGGCGGCCAGGGCCAACCCCAGAATGAGCTTCGTGATACGGCTGGACATGGTCGTGTCTCTCCTTACGGGGTGTTAGAAGCTGGTGCCGATGCTGAACTGGAAGTCCTCGAAGCTGTCTTTGGGCTTCTCGTCCAGGTTCACGGCATAGATGAATCTCAGGGGCGCGCCGAATACCGGCAGCAGGATGCGCAGCTCGGCTCCCGCGGTGTAGCGCAGGTTCGACAGGTCGAAGCTCTGGCCCTTGCCGAAGACGTTGCCGGCGTCGCCGAACATGATCAGGCGGAACGGGCCTCCCAGGAGGAAGTGGTACTCCAGGTTGACCTGCATGAAGCTGTCGCCGCCCAGGATGACGCCGGTGTCTTCGTCCACGATGGGATCGCCGTTCGGCTTGCGCAGGAACAGCGAGCGGAACCGGTGGCCGCGGATGCTGTTCTCGCCGCCCAGGTAGAAGCGCTCCAGCGTGGGCAGCTCGCGGCCGCCGAAGGCGTCCACCATGCCGGCCTCGACGTTGACCGCGAACACCGTGTGGGTCGGGTAGCTGCTCACCGGGATGAACGTGCTGTAGGTGACCTCGGGACGCACGAAGTAGGTCTCGCCGCCGAGGAAGCCGCCCGCGTATTCCACGCCCACGGACAGGCGCTGGCCGCGCGTCGGCTCGAACGGATGGTCCCGGCTGTCGATCACGTACATGGGCCGCAGCGACGAGCTGTCGATCTCGCTGATGAACTCGACGATGTCGCCCGGCTTGTGAGGGTCGTTCGGCCCGGGAGGCACTCCCGTATCGGGCCAGATGATCCTCTCGGTGTCCTCGTAGCGCGACCGGTTGTAGCTGATGCTCGCCGACTGGAAGAGCCGGAAGTTGCGGCCGTAGGTCAGGATGCCGCCCCGGCTGCTGCGCTGCAGGCGCTGCGTCGCGTCGAACAGGTTGTAGTTCAGATCCTGGTTGAACGCGCGGATGCCGATGCTCTGCGGCTTGTCCAGGAACCAGGGGATGTAGTACGACAGGTCGAAGAAGTCGCGGTAGCGGCCGCTCTGGTAGGAGACGCCTACCTGTTCGCCGCGGCCGAGGAAGTTCTTGGTGTTGACCGCGAACTGGCCGAAGAAGCCGTCGAGCTCGCTCCAGCCGCCGCCGAACTGCAGCTCGGTGCGGTCCGCCTCCTTGCCTTTGAACTTCAGGTCCACGACCTTGCGCTCGACGTCGGGCTCGATCTCGACCGGGTCTTCCTCGTTCAGGTCGAAGTAGCCGAGCTGCTTGATCTTGAGCACGCTGTTGCGCACCGCGCCCACGTTGACCACACCGCCCTCGTAGAGGCGCAGCTCGCGGCGGAGCACCTTGTCCATGGTCCGGTCGTTGCCCTCGAACTCGATGCGGCCGACCTTGAACTGCTCGCCTTCCTGCACGTGCACCACGAGGTCGGCGACCTTGCCGTCCTTCTCCACCAGCTCGGGCTCCACGTTGGCGTAGATGTAGCCGGTGTTGTGGTAGGTGTCGGAAATCGCCTTGACCCCCTCGTCGATCACCTTGGCGCGCAGCCAGGCGTTGGGGCGGCTCTGGAAGACGCGCAGCAGCGCCTGGTCGCTGTAGATCTCGTTGCCCTCGATGCTCACCTCGCCGAGCTTCCAGCGGTCGCCCTCTTCGATCGGGACGGTGATGAACATGCGGCGCTTCTGGTCCTTGACGTTGGCGGCGCCCGGCTTGAGCGCGCGCACTTCGACCTGGGGCTCGCCGATCACCGCGTTCTTGTAGCCGGAGGCGCGGTAGACGTCGCGGACCTTGTCCAGATCCTCCTGGAGCTTGGCCGGATCGTAGATGTCCTTCTTCATCAGCCGGGTGATGATGCCGCTCTCCTTGACCTTCTTCATGGCGAGCTGCAGCCGGATGTCGGAGAAGACCTCGTTGCCCTCGAACTGGATGTCGGCGATGCGGACGCGGTTGCCCTCGTCCACGGAGAAGATGACCCGCTTCTCGTTCGGGCCGACATCCTCGACCGTGTAGCGGGCCTGGGCGAAGCGGTAGCCCTTCTCGGCGTACATCTCCTCGATCAGGGTCTTGACGCGCTGCAGCTCGCCCAGGCTCATGGGCTCCCCTTCCCGGGCCTGGATGCGCTGGCCGGAGAGCTTGTCCTGGATGTCGGTCTTCGAGATCCGCTTGAGCCCCTGGTAGTCGATCGAGCGCAGCACGGGCCGTTCCTGGATGGTGATGACCAGCTTCACGGCTTGACCCGAGGGCACGGCCTCGACCTCGATGTCGTCGACGAGGCTGCGGTCCCAGAGCTCCTGCAGGTTGTTGTTGAGCTTGGCCTCGTCCAGGGTCTGCCCCGGCTCGAGGCCGAGGTAGTAGAGCAGAGTCTCCTCGGTCAAGGCCTGCAGCCCGCGGAACTCGATCGATTCGATCGTGCGGCCCGCCATCGCCGAGGGCTGGGCTTCCGCCTGGGTCGCCTGGGGCGCCTGGGGCGCCCGCGGAGCCGGATTCGCCATGGGCTGCGCGACGACGGGAATGCTCCCCGTCAGCAGCAGCGGCAGGAGAAGCAGCGCCAGGAACCGGGTATGGAGCGGGCGGAGCGGCAGGGCGCCATCCGGCTGCCTGAAGCTCCGCCGGCCAAGATCAAGCTTCATCTCGTCTGTTCCTCGCTCTCGGCGGCCGGGCCGCCGGAAAGGCCCGCCGCGCGGCGCGGCGGGCCGGTTCGGACCATCAATGGGGGGCCAGGAGCTCCGGGGTCTCCGACGCGAAGTGGAGGAAGGAAAGCTCGCCGTTCTCCAGGTCCACCTCGATCCGCCCGATCGACTCCCCGTGCTTGTTGATGAGGATCTCCGACACCGGGTCCTGGATGTGCCTCTGAATCGTCCGGCGCAGCGGCCGGGCGCCGGTCGAGGGCTCGATTCCAGCCTTCTGGAGCAGCCACTCCTTGGCCTCGGTCGAAACCTCCACCCGCAGACCGCGCTCGCTCAGGGTCAGGTTGACGTCCTCCATGAGGATGTCCACGATCGACCGCAGCTCGTTCTCGCCCAGCGGGTTGAACACGATCACCTCGTCGATGCGGTTGATGAACTCCGGGCTGAACGTCCGCCGCAGCTCGGCCAGGATCTCCTCCTCCAGCTTCTGGAAGCTCTCCTGCGCGTTCCCCTCGCCGAAGCCCATCCTACCGCCACGGAGCACCAGTTTGGAACCGATGTTCGAAGTCATCAGCACCAGGGTGTTGCGGAAGTCGACAAGATTGCCGTAGGCGTCCGTGAGCTGGCCGTCCTCCAGGATCTGGAGGAGCAGGTTGGCCACGTCCGGATGCGCCTTTTCGATCTCGTCGAACAGGATCAGGGAGTAGGGCTGGCGCCGGATGCGCTCCGTGAGCTGTCCGCCCTCCTCGTGGCCGACGTAGCCCGGAGGGGAGCCGATCAGCTTGGAGACCGCGTGCTTCTCCATGTACTCGGACATGTCGAAGCGCAGCATGGCGCGCTGGCTGCCGAACAGGAACTCGGAGAGCTGGCGCGCCACCTCGGTCTTGCCCACGCCCGAGGGGCCGAGGAAGATGAACGAGCCCACCGGCCGCTGCGGATTGGCGACGCCCAGGCGCGACCGCCGGATCGCCCGGCTGATGGCGCTGATGGAACGGTCCTGCCCCACGACGCGGCGCTTGAGGGTGTCCTCCATGCGCAGGAGCCGCTCGGCCTCCTCGCTCTGCAGGGCGGCGGTCGGGATGCCCGTCCACGAAGAGATGACCTCCTCGATGTCGTGGCGGGTGACTTCCAAAACGCCGGTCTCGTCCGTCGTCACGCTCATCCGCTCCAGGTCCTCGCGCAGCTCGATCTCCTTCTCGCGCAGGTAGACGGCGCGCTCGAAGTCCTTGTCGGAGATCGCGACCTTCATCTCCTTGACCACCTGGCGGATCTCCTGCTCCAGCCGGCGCAGGTTCTGGGTGTCGCGCACCCGGCGGAGCTTCACCCGCGCGCCGGCCTCGTCGATCACGTCGATGGCCTTGTCGGGCAGGTGGCGGTCCATGATGTACCGGCTCGACTGGTAGATCGCCGTGCGCAGCGCCTCGGGGCGGTAGCGCACCTTGTGGAACGACTCGTAACGGTCCTTGACCCCTTCCAGGATCTCCTGCGTCTGTTCGGGAGTCGGCGGATTGACCTGGATGGCCTGGAAGCGGCGCAGCAGCGACCGGTCCTTCTCGATGTACTTGCGGTACTCCTTCAAGGTGGTCGCACCGATGCAGGAGATCTCGCCGCGCGAGAGGGCCGGCTTGAGGATGTTGGCCGCGTCGAGCGACCCCTCGGCCGAGCCCGCGCCGATGAGCGAGTGGATCTCGTCGATGAAGACGATCAGCTCCTTGGACTCCTTGAGCTCCTTGAGGATGCCCTTCAGGCGCTCCTCGAACTGGCCGCGGTATTTGGTACCGGCCACGATCAAGGATAGATCCAGGGCGACGATGCGCTTGTTGGCGAGGAAGATCGGGACCTTGCCCTCGATGATCCGCTGCGCCAGGCCCTCGACGATGGCCGTCTTGCCCACGCCGGGCTCGCCGAGCAGGATCGGGTTGTTCTTGGTGCGGCGGGAGAGGATCTGGACGATCCGGTCCACCTCGTCGTCGCGGCCGATCAGGGGGTCGAACGACCCCTCGGCGGCGAGCGAGGTCAGGTCGCGGCCGTACTCGGAGAGGAACGGCAGCTCCTTCTTCTGCTGCGACGCCTCGCGCTCCTTGGAGATGGAGAGCACCTCTTCGCGGACCGTGTAGACGTCGAAACCGTGCTGCGCCAGGATGCGCATGGCGGTGCAGCCTTCGACCCGCAGGATGCCGATGAGCAGGTGCTCGGAGCCGACGGTGGCGTGGAGCATGCTCTCGGCCTCGTGCGAGGCGTAGGCGAGGATCTTCTTGGATTCTTCGGAGAGCGGCAGCTCGGCGGTGGAAGAGATGCGCTCGACGAAGACCCGCTCGCCTTCGATCTCGCGCCGGATGTCCTCGGGCTTCACCTGGAAGCGCCGGAAGATCTCCGTGACGGTCTCTTCACCTTCCCTCAAAATGCCCAACAGGATGTGCTCGGACTCGATCACTCGGCTGCCGAGCTTGCTGGCCTCGTAGCGGGCAAAAAAGAGGGCTCTTCGGGCTTTTTCGTTGTACTTCTCAAACATGCAGTCTGCCTCTCGATCCCGGGAGTAGCGGGGTTTTCAAATCCCTTTCACGCTGTGTTTCCAAGCTCCCGGATTCTAGCATATACCCGAGCCCCCATCCGGCGCGGAAGCCCACGGCCGACAGGGTCCCCTACGTGGTGGAAGCAGGGGGGACGGGGGAGAAATTCCCAAGGAGGGTCAGGGGCTTTGCTCCCTCTCCCCCGGCACGGGGGAGAGGGCCGGGGAGAGGGGGGATGGGATCAAACCAGACGCCCGGCGTCGAGGCGCAGGATCCGCGTGCAGCGGGAGGCGATCTCGGGGTTGTGGGTAACCAGGACGCCGGTCGTCCGGTGACGGGCCTGAAGCTCCAGCATGAGCTGGAAGACCTGCTCCCCGCTCTCGGGATCGAGGTTGCCCGTGGGCTCGTCCGCGAGCAGCAGCGGCGGCTCCAGCACCAGGGCGCGGCAGAGCGCGACCCGCTGGCGCTCGCCACCCGAGAGCTGGTTCGGGAAGTGCTCCAGCCGATCCTCCAGCCCCACCTCTACCAGCAGCTTCCGGGCGCTGTCGTAGACCTCCGCCGGCTGCAGCCCGGCGATCCGTCCCGGGAGCATCACGTTCTCCAGGGCCGTGAAATCGGGCAGGAGCTGGTGGAACTGGAAGACGAAACCGATCGTGCGGTTGCGGAACTCGGCCATGCGCGCCCCGGACAGCGCGGATAGGAGCTGGCCCGCGACCTCGACCGTCCCCGAGTCCGGATGGTCGAGCCCGCCGAGCAGGTGAAGGAGCGTCGACTTCCCCGATCCCGAATGGCCCACGACGGCCACCAGTTCCCCCGGCTCGACCGCCATGTCGATCCCCTTGAGCACCTCCACCCGGCGGACGCCGTCGCGGTAGGTCTTGCACAGGCTGGAGGTCCGGACCGTGACGCTCACTTCTGCATGGCCTCGATGGGATCGAGCGAGGCGGCGCGCTGGGCGGCGTAGAACGCCGAGCCCAGGGCCAGGAAGAACGTCAGGAGCAGCACGAGCGCCAGGTCGAGCGGCTTGACCAGGAACGGCACATAGTCGAGGAAGTAGACCTGCCCGGGGACGGACAGCAGCTTGTAGCGGTCCATCACCAGGGCGCCGCCCACTCCCAGGATCGTCCCCAGCACCATGCCGGAGCCGGCCACCAGCCCGCCCAGGAGCACGAAGGCGCGGCGCAGCACCGCGGGCGTCGCCCCGATCGTCGCCAGGATGCCGATCTCCGCCTGCTTGTTGGAGATGATCAGCGCCAGGTCCGCCACCAGGGCGAGCGCCGCGACCAGGACGACCAGCGAGACGGCCACGAACATCAGCGCCTTCTCCATTCGCAGGGCGAAAAGGAGCGGACGGTTGAGATCCTTCCAATTGCGGACGACGCTCCCCTTGGGCACCACGGCGGAGAGCCGCGAGGCGACCGGGATGGCGGCATCCACGTCCCCGGCGACGGCCTCGATGCGGCGGTCCGCGCCGCCGAGCAGCGTCTCGGCCACCTCGCGGGGCAGCGCGACCCGCTCCCTCTCCTCCTGGGTGCGCCCGCTCTGGTATGTGCCGGTGATCCGCACGCTGCGGATCCGGGGCTGGGGCCCGAACGGCGTGAGCGTCGGCCGGGGGGAGACGACGTCGATCGTCTGGCCGGGTTGCAGAGCCCAGCGGGCGGCGAGCGAGCTGGACACGTAAAGGCCGGGAGGATCGCCCTCCGCGCCCGGGAACGAGCGCGGGACCTCGCGCTCGAAGCCGATCAGCTCGACCGCCTGGACCTTGCCATCGGCCACCAGCCATCCGCCGCCGCGCACCTGGAGCTGAGCCGAGACCACGCCGGGCACCTTTTGCACGGCATCCCGGGCCGCGGCGGCGGCATCGGCGTCGAGCCCGGCCGGCAGCTCCACCTCGATCTGCGGGGTGCGGCCGAGCAGCTCCCCGCGCAAAGCCTCCTGGAACCCGGAGATCACGGCGAGCACGATGATCAGGGCAGCAACTCCCAAAGCCAGGCTTACGGCTGCAACCAGGGAGAGGAACGTGGCGAAAGCGTCCCGGCGGGTGCTGCGCAGATACCGGAGCGCGAGCACCCAGGGGAACGACAGGTCCCTCATGAGTAGAGATTGCCTCATTCGGGGCGCATCAGCGGGAAGAGGATGACGTCGCGGATCGACTGCCGGTCGGTGAAGAGCATGGTCAGGCGGTCGATCCCGATTCCGATACCCGCGGCTGGCGGCATGGCATGCTCCAGCGCCCGGATGTAGTCGTGGTCGAAGAGATGGGCCTCGGCGTCTCCTTTCTCCCGGGCCGCGACCTGTTGATGGAAGCGCTCGGCCTGCACGTCCGGATCGTTCAGCTCGCTGAAGCCGTTGGCCATCTCCATGCCGGCGATGTACAGCTCGAAGCGCTCGGTGAAGCGCGGATCGTCCGGCCGCTGCTTGGCGAGCGGCGAAACTTCGACAGGGTGGTCCGTGATGAAGGTCGGCTGCTTCAGATGCTGCTCGGCGGTCTCCTCGAAGAGGGCCATGAGGAGATGGCCGTAGGTGCCGCCCGCGGGGATCTGCAGCCCGCGCTCCTCCATCACCTCGCGCAGCGACTCGACCGTATCGAGCCGGCCGGCGTCCACGCCGCCCAGCTCGGCCACGGCTTCCCGCATGGTGAAGCGCGCCCAGGGACGGGCGAAGTCGATCTCCTGTCCCTGCCAGGAGAGCTGCTCCCTGCCCTGCACCCGCTTCGCCGCCTCAGCCGCCTCGGTCAGCAGCTCCTCGGTGAAATCCATCATCTGGCGGTAGTCGGCGTAGGCCCAGTAGAACTCCAGCATGGTGAACTCGGGGTTGTGCCGGGTCGAGATCCCTTCGTTGCGGAAGTTCCGGTTGATCTCGTAGACCCGTGGAATCCCGCCGACGAGCAGCCGCTTCAGGAACAGCTCGGGCGCGATGCGGAGGAACAGCTCCAGGTCGAGCGCGTTGTGGTGCGTCTTGAACGGCCGCGCGGTCGCTCCCCCGGGCATCAGGTGCATCATCGGCGTCTCGACCTCGAGGAAGCCGTGGCGGTCGAGGAACTCGCGGATGGTCTTGACGATGGCGGCGCGCGCCTCGAAGACAGCCCGGGATTCCTCGTTGGAAGCCAGATCCAGATAGCGTTGGCGGTAGCGGACCTCGACGTCCGCGAGACCGTGCCACTTCTCCGGCATGGGCCGCAGCGCCTTGGAGAGGATCGTCAGGTCCTCCACCATCAGAGAGATCTCGCCCGTGCGGGTGCGGATGAGCTGGCCCGAGGCGCCGAGCACGTCGCCGAGGTCCAGGTTCTCCAGGATCAGCGCGGCCGTCTCCGGCAGGCGGTCCTTGCGGATGAAGAGCTGGAGCTTCTCCCGCCCGTCGTGGATGTCGACGAACACGCTCTTGCCATGCTGGCGGATGGAGCGCACCCGGCCGGGGACCCGCAGCTTCAGCCCGGCCTGCTCCAGCTCCTCAACGGTCTTCTCCCCGTGCTGCGCCTTGATGCCGGAGGGCTCCAGGTCCCACTCGAAGCGGTGGGGGTACGGAGGGATCCCGGCGTCGGCCAGGCGTTGGCGCTTCTCGCGCCGGTTCTGGATCTGCTCGTCGAGCTCGGACATGACCGCATAGCCTATGCGAGGAGTGCCCCCCTGGGCCAGTCTGCTACGATCCGCCCTCATGGCCGATCCTGAACCGGATGAGATGACGACGTCCTTAAAGGAAGCCGTGGACCGCTGGGACCTTCTGGGATGGCCGCGTCCCAAGGTGGCCATCGTCTCGGGCTCGGGCCTGGCCGTCGACCTGGGCGAGGCCGTCCGCGGCCCGGTCACCCTGGAGTACTTCCTCCCCTTCTCCTGTCATCCGGTCGAGGGGCATCCTCACGAGATCGTGGTCATCGAGCCGCTGCCGGACCGCCCGGCGCTCTATCAGCGGGGCCGGCTCCACTCCTACCAGGGCTACAGCGCGTCCGAGTCGGTCTTCCCGGTCCGCCTGGCCGCCATGCTGGGGGTGAAGGTGCTGATCCTGAGCAATGCCACGGGCGGGCTGCGGCCCGAGCATCGCCCCGGGGACCTGATCCTGATCCGGGACCACATCAACCTCTCCGGCCTGAACCCCCTGCGCGGCCAGCTCCCCCCGGACTGGGGACCGCGCTTCCCGGACATGAGCGCAGCCTACGACCCCGAGCTGCGCCGCCTGGCGAAAGAAGCCGCCGGCCGCCTGGGCATCCCCTTGAGCGAAGGGGTCTACGCGGGCCTGGCCGGCCCGAGCTACGAGACGCCGGCCGAGGTGAAGATGCTCCAGATGCTCGGCGGCGACGTGGCCGGGATGTCCCTCGTGCTGGAGGTCATCGCCGCCCGCCACATGGGCATCCGCTGCCTCGCCATCTCCATGGTCAGCAACCCGGGCGCCGGCATGACCGACGCTCCCATCGACCACAACGACGTGCTCATCGCGGCGGAGATCGCGGCGGCGAACCTGCAGAAGCTGCTTGGGGAGCTGCTCCGGAGCCCGGAGCTGGTCTAGCGTTGACTCGTTGACGGAGTCGATACGTCAGGAGAGGGCATGCACACCAAGCTCACGCTCAGGATCGAGGAAGAGCTGATCGAAAGGGCCAAGTCCTATGCCCGGCAGTCGGGGAAATCCGTCTCTCAACTCGTGTCCGATTACCTGGAGCTGCTCCCGCAGCCTGAAGGGCAGCGGAAGCAGCCCATGACGCCGATCGTCAGGTCCTTGCGAGGAGTCCTGACCGGCTCAGGATTGGACGAGAGGGACTATTGGCGGTACCTTGAGGAGAAGCACCGTTGAGGATCCTGGGGACCGCCGCCCTGCCGGAGAAGCGCGCCGCCGTTCAGATGTGACGGCCCCCCCTACCTTGGTACGTCGTCACAGTCCCATTGACGGGTCGGGGGCGGGGTAGACATGGCCATCCAACTCGTAGAACCCTCTACCCGGTGGGTAGACACCTCGAACGGCTCGTTTGTACCGTCTACCCAGTCGTTGGAGCCAGCTACCCACTCGTTTGAGCGACCTACCCAGCGGGTAGACCGCTAAAACCACTCGTTGGGGCTACCTACCCGCTCGTTGGAGACAGCTACCCGGTGGGTAGACCGTTCCAACCACTCATTCGGGCTACCTACCCGCTCGTTGGTAGGGGCACCCTTGTGGATGCCCGTTCCGGAGGGCGGCTTTTAAGCGTCAACAGACCAGCCCCGATAGGGGCGACGGCATGTAGCCCGGGGTCAGAGCGCCGCAGGCGCGACGACCCCGGGGCACGATCCCAAACACAACCCAAGCCCCGCAGGGGCGACGGCAGAGGCCCGGGCGAGCCCGAGCCCCCCGCCTGCTGCGGGGCTTGCGCCCCTGGCCCTGCCGTCGCCCCTCGCGGGGCTTCAAAGCGCACGGATATCAGGCGCACTGCGCTAGGAGGACGACCCGATCTCGTCGAGGGTCTCCTCGATCTTCTGTCTCTCGCCAGGGTCGGTCTCGAGGGTGAGGGCGCGGCGGAAGCAGCGCTCGGCGCCGGCCTCATCCTTGAGCTCGTAAAGGTAGAGGGCGCCCGCCGTCTTCCAGAGGTCGCCGCGGCCGGGCCGGAGGCGCAGGAGCTGCTCGTAGAGCTGGACGGACTCGCGGTGCCGGCCGAGGCGGTACGCGGCCCGGGCCGCGTTCTCCAGCGGGACGGGATTGACCGGATCGCGCCGCGCCGCCTCGTGGAAGTCGCGCAACGCGTCGTCGAGACGGTTCAGCTCGATCTCGATCAGCCCGCGCTCCAGGTGGACCTCCGAGGAGTAGCTGCCGGCGGCGATGGAGGCGTCGAGCACCCGCAGGGCTTCGGCGCGCTCGCCGCGCTCGCCCAGGAGCTGCGCCAGGTTGGTCGCCGCCTCGCCCAGGCTCGCGTCGAGGGTCAGGGCGCGGCGGTACTCCTTCTCCGCCTCCGCCCGCCTTCCGAGCTGCTTCAGGCAGCCGGCCGCGTTGGCCACCGGCACGGCGGACAGCTCGTTCTCCTTGCTCGCCCGCTGAAACAGCGCGAGCGCCGAATCCCACCGCCCGGCATCCTCCAGACAGTTGCCCGCCAGGGTGAGGGCCGGGAAGTTGTGCGGATCCTTCTTGACGATCTCTTGGAGGCGCGGCAGGGCCTCCTTGCACTTCCCCTCCTGCACGTCGGCCGCGGCGACGTGAAGCGCATCCGCGATGTCGGCCATGGCGCGCGGGTCCGGCAGGTCCGGGCGCACGGCACCTCCCGATCCACCGAGATATCCCAGGCTCGCGAGCTGGCGGCGCTGCTCCTCCGAGAGCACGTTCTCCGGGCGCACCGCGGAGTCCAGCGTCTCGCCCGCCGCCTTGAGCTGGGTGCGCAGCCGCTTCTCCCAGAGACCCAGGGCCTTCGGCTGCTCGGCCGCGATGTCGGTCTTCTCGTTCGGGTCGGACGGGATCTGGTAGAGGCTGCTCTTCGGCGCGTGGAGGTAGAAGAAGCGGTCGGTGGAGAGCGAGCGCAGCGGGTACCACTTGTAGGCGAAGAACGGCAGGAAGCTCTCGCTGTAGCTCGTCCGGCCGCAGGCCTTTCCGGGTAGAGGCAGCAGGCTCGCGCCGTCGAGGCCCTGGAGTCCCTGGGGGCGTGGCACCCCCGCGAGCGCCAGCAGGGTCGGAGCGATGTCGGCCGTGCGCACCAGGCACTCCTCGGTGCGGCCGGCGGGCACGCCCGGGCCGGCCATGATCAGCGGCACCCGGCGGGCGGCGCGGTAGAGGAGCAGGCCGTGGTGGAGTTCGCCGTGCTCGCCCAGCATCTCGCCGTGGTCGCCGACCACCACCACGTCGACGTCCTTGGGCAGTTTCGCGAGGAGCACCCCGATCTGCTCGTCCATGGATGCGATCTCGGCGTCGTAGAGCCGGGCCGGTCCGCTCGCGGCGGCAGCGGCGAAGCGGGTGGGCGGCCGGTACTCCTCGTGCGGATCGTAGTAGTGCACCCAGAGGAAGTATGGCGGCTTGAGCCGGGCCGCGGCAGCCAGGGCGGCGGCCGTCGTCGGCTCGGCCTGGCGCTCGGCGACCTCGGTGCCGGCGGCGTAGCCGGCGCCCAGGTCGTCGTCGTAGAGGCGGAACCCCTGATTCAGCCCGTGACGGCGCGCCAGGACGATGGCCGAGACCACCGCGGCGGTGTCGTAGCCGTGGGCCGCCAGGCGCTCGGCCACCGTCTCCACCCGTTCGGAGAGGACGAACGTGCCGTTGTCCCGCACTCCGGTGCGCGGCGGATAGAGCCCGGTGAGGATCGTCGCGTGGCTCGGCAGCGTGACCGGAGCGGCTGTGTCGCAGCGGACGAAGCGGGTGCCCCGCGCGGCGAGAGCGTCCAGGTTGGGTGTGCGCGCAGCCTTCCAGCCATAAGAGCCAAGGTGGTCGGCGCGGGTGGTGTCGAGCGTGATCAGGACCAGGTTGCGGCGCGGAGGCTTCTGGCCGGGGGGGCTCGCCGCGCCGGCGAAGGCCCCGGCGAGCCCGGTGAGGAACAGCGCCAGAACGATCCAGGCGTGCGCGGCTCGCTTCAGGGCAGCACAAGCACCCATAGTAGTAAGCGGTCTCAGACCCCACCTCCTTGGCTGTCCGGGGAAACGTCTGCGGTCCATCGGAACATGAAGTATAGCAGCTCCCGGATATTCATCTACGTATTAGATGAATCATTACCAACTGACCATTTTTCAGAAGGAGAATCAGCTCATGACTCGCGCATCCCGTTTCATGTCGACGCTCTTGTTGCTGGGCGGCATGGTCGCCGTCCTGCCCGGAGCGGCGACGGCCCAGGTGGCCAAGGAAGGTCGTTCCACCCTCGACGGTCTCGCTTTCGCGAGCCCGCGCCTCAACCCGAATGACAACCTCGAACCGGTCGAAGACGTGCAGGGCGTCATCGAGGCCGACGTCGCCAACAACTGGGCGAGCTTCCGCGGCAACAGCGGCAAGTGGACGGCCATGGTCGACGCGCGCAACGGCCGGGTGGCGATCGCCGAAGGCGAGGGCATCCCCTGGACCCCCGGCCGCGGCAACTCGCTCGCCCGCCGGGCGAAGGCTCCCAGCCTCTCCGACATGGAGACCATCGCGCGGGGCTTCCTGCCACGCGTAGCCGCAATGATGGGTGTCAATCCGAATTCGCTGGTCCTCAACAAGGGCCGCTCCGGCAGTCCGGCCGACCACCTCTGGTTCCTGGACTTCGACGTGACCGACAACAGCGGCATGACCATCGAGGGCGCCCGCGTCATCTTCCGTGTCAACCACGGCAACCTGATCCAGTTCGGCTCTGAAAACCTGCCGCCCCGCAACGCCGTCGCCCCCAGGGCGAAGCTGAAGCGGGAAGAGGCCCTCTCGGCCGTCGCCAGCTACATCGGCGGCTTCGGCGGCGCCGACTCCTTCATCGACGGCGGCTCGCTCCACCTGATCCCGGTGGCCGAGGTCAACAACAATTTCGGTGAAGGCTTCGCCTACGGCAAGGGCCGCGGCATCACCCCCACCTGGCAGTTCGTCTTCCACCGCGACGGCATGATCGGCACCTGGCGCGCCCGGGTCGACGCCGCCACCGGCGAGGTCATCGAGCTCGCCGACATCAACGACTACGCCCAGGCGACCGGCGGCGTGTACATGAACTCCCCCGCGGTTGCCGCCGAGGTCGTGCGGCCGCTGCCCTTCACCAACATCTCGTCGGGCGGCTTCACCAACTCGGCGGGCCTCTACAACTTCACCGGCGCGGCGGTGACCTCGTCGATGGCCGGCCAGTACGTGCGGATCTCCGACACCTGCGGCGCGATCTCGAAGAGCTCGGATGCCAGCGGCAACCTTCTCTTCGGCACCTCGACCGGCACGGACTGCACCATCCCGGCCGGCGGCGGCGGCGCGGGCAACACCCACTCGTCCCGCACCCAGTTCTACCAGGTCAACCGCATCAAGGAGGTCGGCCGCGCCTGGCTGCCGTCCAACACCTGGCTGACCCAGCAGCTCACGGTCAACGTCAACTTGAACCAGACCTGCAACGCCTATTGGAACGGCTCGTCGCTGAACTTCTTCCGTTCGGGCGGCGGCTGCGGCAACACCGGTGAGATCGCCGCCGTGTCGCTGCACGAGTACGGCCACGGCCTCGACAGCAACGACGGCAACGGCGCCGCCACCGAGGGTGGCACGGGCGAGGCGTACGGCGACCTCACGGCCGCCATCGCGCTGCACAGCTCCTGCATCGGCGCCGGCTTCCGGACCAGCAACTGCGCCGGCTACGGCGACGCCTGCACGTCCTGCACCGGCGTCCGCGACATCGACTGGGCCAAGCGCGTCTCCAACACCCCGGCCACGGTGAGCAACTTCACCCAGGTCCGTTGCAGCGCCGGCTCCGGCCCGTGCGGCAAGGAAGTCCACTGCGAGTCGTACGTCCCCTCGCAGGCGGTCTGGGACTTCGCCAACCGCGACCTGCCCAACCCGGGCAGCGGCACGGCGTGGACCGTCCTCGACCGGCTGTGGTACCTGTCGCGCTCGACCTCGACGCGCTCCTTCACCTGCACCACCGGCGCCACGTTCACCAGCAACGGCTGCAGCGCGGGCAACTGGTGGAAGACCATGCGCGCCGTGGACGACGATGACGGCAACCTGGCCAACGGCACGCCGCACGGCGGCGCGCTCTTCGCGGCGTTCAACCGCCACGGCATCGCCTGCACCACCGACGCGGGAGCCAGCACCACCTTCGCCGGCTGCACCCCGCCGGCCACGCCGTCGGTCAGCCTCAGCGCCGGCAACAACTCGGTCGGCCTGAGCTGGTCGAATTCCGGCGCGGTCTACGACGTCTACCGCAACGAGGTCGGCTGCAACGCCGGCTTCACCAAGATCGCCAACGACACGGCGGCCACGTCCCTGACCGACACCGGCGTGGCCAACGGCCTCACCTACTTCTACCAGGTCGTCGCTCATCCGAGCGGCAACGAGGCCTGCGGCGGCACGCCGAGCACCTGCCAGTCGGTGGTCCCGGCCGGCAGCGTCACGCCGGACTTCACGATCGCGGCCGCGCCCTCGTCGGTGTCCGTCGTGCAGGGCAACTCGGGCAGCTCGACGATCTCGACCGCGGCGCTCAACGGCTTCAACAGCGCAGTCGCGCTGACGGCCTCCGGCCAGCCCACGGGCGTGACGGTCTCCTTCAGCCCCGCCACGATCGCGGCGCCCGGCACGGGCTCCTCGACGATGTCCATCGCGGTCGCTTCCAGCACCGCCGTGGGCACCTACACCATCACCGTCACCGGCTCCGGCGGCGCCATCTCCCACACCGCGTCCGTCTCGCTCACGGTGACCACCAACAACCCGCAGCAGCAGCTCCTCGGCAACGCGGGCTTCGAGACCGGCACGGCGTCCCCCTGGGTGTCCACCACCGGCGTCATCGACAGCACCGCCAGCCAGCCGGCGCACGGCGGGTCCTGGAAGGCCTGGCTCGACGGCTACGGCACCACCCACACCGACAGCCTCTACCAGCAGGTGACGATCCCCTCGACCGCGAGCACGGCGACGCTCACCTTCTGGCTGCACATCGACTCCGCGGAGACCACGACCACCACCCAGTTCGACACCCTCAAGGTGCAGATCCGCAACTCGGCGAACACGGTGCTCGCGACCCTCGCGACCTACTCCAACCTCAACAAGGCGGCCGGCTACTCGCAGAAGAGCTTCAGCCTCGCCCCCTACATCGGTCAGACGATCCGGGTCTACTTCCTGGGCGTGGAAGACGCCTCGCTGCAGACCTCGTTCGTGATCGACGACACCGCCCTGAACGTTCAGTAGGCTCTCGGCGGCCCTGACAGAAAAGCCCTCCTCTCCCGCGCGGGAGAGGGGGGCTTTTTCACGTCCCGCAGCCGGCGTCTGATACTCTCACTGCCTCCCCGAGACGCTGGCCAGCCATGTCCGACCGCATTCAAGACCGCGCGCGCTTCGACCTCGTCCGCTATGCCAACGTCTGGGAGGATGCGGAAATCCTGCGCGAGGCGCTGCGCCCGGCGCCGGGCCGAAGGATGCTCTCCATCGCCTCGGCCGGGGACAACAGCTTCGCCCTGCTCGCCGGCGGGGCTGAAGTCGTAGCGGCGGACCTCTCCCCCGTCCAGATCGCCCTGGTCGACTTGAAGCGCGCCGCGATCCGGCGGCTCAGCGCGGACGAGTGCGCGGCGTTCCTCGGCTTCCGGCACACGGAGCGGGACCGCCGGCAGATCTACGAGCACCTCGAACGGGACCTCGGCCCCAAATCCCGGGACTTCTGGCGCGAGCGCCTCGACGACGTCGCGGGCGGCCTCGCCCACCACGGCAAGTTCGAGAGCTACTTCGCCCTCTTCCGCAACCGGGTCCTCCCCCTGATCCACCGCCGGAAAGCCGTTCTGGGTCTGATGGAGCCGCGGGATCAGGCCGGCCGGGAAGCCTTCTACGAGTCCACCTGGAACAACCTGCGCTGGCGCCTGCTCTTCCGGGTCTTCTTCAGCCGTTTCGTCATGGGCCGCCTGGGGAGGGACCCCGAGTTCTTCCGCTATGTCGAGGGCTCGGTCGCCGAGCGCATCCTCGGCCGCTCGCGCTATGCCCTGACCGTGCTGCCCACCCACGGGAACCCGTACCTGGAGTACATCCTCACCGGCAACTTCAGCCGCACCCTGCCGCTCTACCTGCGGCCCGAGGTCTACCCCGAGGTCAAGCGCCACCTGGACAAGCTGATCCTCTTCGAGGGACCGATCGACCAGGCCGCGAAGGTCCATCGAGGCGAGGGGTTCGACGGCTACAACCTGTCGGACATCTTCGAATACCTGGACGAGCCCACGAGCGCGGAGGTCTACGCCCGGCTGCTCGATGCGGCGCGGCCGGGAGCGCGCTTCGCCTACTGGAACATGCTGGTGCCGCGGCGGCTCTCCAGGTCCTTCCCCGGACGGGTGCGCTACCTGGAGGCCGAGTCCAACGAGCTCTTCGCCAAAGACCTCGCCTGGTTCTACAGCGCGTTCGTTCTTGAGGAAAAATCGGAGGAGGTGGCGTGATCCCGCCGGGAGACCTGCGGGGCGCGGTCATCCTCTCCGGCATCTTCGTTGGGCTCCTGGTCATGGCGGAGCTCTGGTCCCGGCTGGGCAATCCCAAGCCTGAATGGACGCGCAAGCTGGTCCACACCGGCGGCGGGATCGCCTGCCTGTTCTTCCCCTTCCTGGTGCAGTCCCCCTGGACGGTGCTGGCCATGGCCCTGCCGCTGACCGTGCTCTTCGTGCTCGGCGGCAAGATGGGATTCCTCAAGAGCCTGCACGGCATCCAGCGCAAGAGCCGCGGGGCCGAGTACTACCCGCTGGCCGTCTTCCTGACCTTCGTGATGACCCAGGGCCGGCCCTGGCTGTACCTGCCCGCCGTGCTGGTGCTGGCCGTGGCGGACGCTTTCGCGGCGCTGATCGGCAGCCGTTACGGAGTGGTGCGCTACGAGGTGGAGGACGAGCACAAGAGCCTGGAGGGCTCGCTGGTCTTCCTGGTGCTGGCCTTCCTGGCGATCCACCTGCCGATCCTGTTGATGACGGACCTGCCGCGTCCGGTCTGCGTGCTCGCGGCGCTATTGGTAGCCGCGCTGGTGACGGGCTTCGAGGCGATCTCGCTCCAGGGCGCGGACAACCTGTTCATCCCCGTGGCGGTGGTGGTGATCCTGGGGAAGATCACGGGCAAGCCGCTCTCCGAGGTGGCCTTCCAGAACCTGTCGCTGCTGGCGATGTGCCTGGTGGTGGGCTTCGCGGTCTGGCGGATGCGCTCGTTCAACGTGGGCGGGGCGATCACCTTCCTCCTGTTCGCGTACGGCACCTGGTCGCTCGGCAACTGGTACTGGGCGCTGCCGGTCTTCGTGGGCTTCGCGGGCTACCTGCTGCTCCGCCAGCGGTTCACCCCGCCCGAGCATCTGACGGGGATCAAGGTGCGGACCATGACGAGGGCGCTCCTCCCGCCCTTCGCCATGCTGATCCTCGCGAACGGCCTCAGGGACGCGGAGACCTGGTTCGCGCCCTACCTCGCCGCCCTGGCCGCGGTGGTCGCCATCAGCCTGGACGAGGGGGTCTTCCGCCTGGAACGCTTCGGAGCGGCGGTCCGGGCGCTGGCCGCCCTGGGCCTGGGAGCGCTGGCCTGGGCGCTGGCGGTGCTGATCCCCTGGCTGGTCAAGGGGGAGGGGGCCTTCCGGTCCCTCGCCGCCCTCCTGGGGGTGACGATGGCGATCCTGCTGCTCAACATCACCCTGGAGCTCAAAGGGGAAGTGCCGGTCCGTCCGAGGGAGTGGACGGCCCAGCGCTTCGTCCTGACCTTCGCCGCGGCCGGGGCGGTGCTAGCCTTACAGGCGGCCGGGGTGATCCCGCCGTGGGACCCGAGCTGGGCTCCGCGGCTGTTCGGGTGAGGTATGACGAGCAGGAGCAGAAGCTGCTGCGGACGTTCCTTGCCCAGGTGCCGAAAGCCGGATCATGAGCTACAATCCGGGAAAAAGTTCCGCGTCCTCCTAGGACAACGAGGCCGAGTCAGGGAGCCCCGAAGGGGCGACAGCGTCTAGCCTGGGGCGCAAGCCCCAGGGAGGCACACCCATAAACCCATCCAGCCCCGAAGGGGCGGCACCACACATGGCGACGACCTTCAGTAATCTGGTGTACCACATCGTGTTCAGCACGAAGAACCGGTTGCCCCTCATCGGTAGGGGGGAGCGCGACCCCTTCTATCAATACATCGGAGGCATCGTGCGCACCGAGCGCGGAGCGCTCCTGGAGATCGGGGGCATGCCTGACCACATTCACCTGCTGGTCCGGTTCAAGCCGGACTTTCCGGTGCCGGCGGCGGTCCGGACGATCAAGGCGAATTCCTCGCGATGGTGGAACGCGCGGCATGGGCAGAACGGCCGGTTTGAGTGGCAGGCTGGGTACGGAGTCTTCTCGGTGAGCGAATCCCAGGTGCCGAGAGTCCAGCGGTACATTCAGACCCAGGAGGAGCATCATGCGCGTGTGTCGTTCCGGGACGAGCTTGTCGAGCTGTTGAATCGGCACGGCATTTCGTTCGACGAGAGATACCTTCTCGGATGAGCAAGGTGCCGCCCCTTCGGGGCTGGGGGGATGGGTTGGCTTCCCTACCTGGGGCTTGCGCCCCAGGCTAGATGCTTTCGCCCCTTTGGGGCTGGGGAAAAAGCCCCCTCCGGACTCAGGGCCGCGGCTCGACCACCACCGCCGTGCCGTAGCAAAGCACCTCCGTCACCCCATCCATCACCTCGGTCGCGTCGTAGCGGATGCCGATCACCGCGTTGGTGCCGAGGTTGCCGGCCTGGGTCAGCATCATCTCGAAGGCTTCGCTGCGGGTCTTCTCGCAGAGCTCGGTGAACAGGGTGATGTTGCCTCCCGCCAGGGTCTGCAGCGCGCCTCCGATCGTGCCGAAGATGGAGCGCGAACGGACCGTGATGCCCCTGACCACCCCCAGCCCCCTTGCCACCCGATAACCCTCGAGCTCGAACGTGGTCGTCGTCATCGCCGTATCCATGAGTGCCTCCTTTCCCTCTTTCCCACCTACCCCTTGTGCTACAGTTTTGTTTCACTACGGAGCACAAACCATGACCCGCGACGAGTACGAAGCGCGCAAGCGGCGCCTTGAGGAGGACCTCCGCTCCGGCATGGAGCTGCTCCAGGCCGCCTTCCAGACCCAGTTCCGCGCCCTGGAGATGGTCTGGATGGGCGCCTCCGGCGAGCCGATCTCCACTCCACAGGGAGCCGGTGCCGTGCCGCCGGAGCCCCCCGAGGCGCAACGGCCTGCCCGGCGGCGCCTCCAGGAGATCTGCGACGACATCTCCACAGCCCTGCCGACCCTTCCGGAAGTCTTCGACCGCGGAGATATCTGCCGCGCGATCGGCTACCAGCCCGATCGCGTCGCTCTGTACCGGCTCCTGACCGACCTGGTCCGGGATGGGGGGCTCCGCATCGAGTCTCGCGGCGAAGGACGAAAGGCCACGAAGTACCGCCGGGGGTCGTGTCCTAGGATTGCTGTAAACAAGGAAGGTGGTTGAGCCCTCGAACCGAGTTAATCTCGGGTTGACAGAAAAAGGAGGGCTCAACCGATGAAAAGGGTACCACCGTCTGAGCGGACAAAGAAGGAGATCGACAAG
>DATLNC010000023.1:0-26597 GCA_035536935.1 Thermoanaerobaculia bacterium | reverse complement strand
TCCCTCTCCCGCGCAGCGGGGGAGGGTTGGGGAGGGGGTCCTAATACGGTTCCGAAGCCACCGGCGCCCCCAGGTTCGAGAGCAGCGTCCGCAGCACGAAGGGCTCCACCGGCTTCACGAAGTGATGGTGGATGCCGGCTTCGCGGGAGCGGCGGCGGTCCTCGGGCTGGCCGTAGCCGGTCATGGCCACGAGGAGCGCGCCGTCCATGGACGCATCCTCGCGCAGGCGCTTGGCCACCTGGTAGCCGTCGAGCCCCGGCAGGCCGATGTCCAGCAGCACGACCTCGGGGTGATGCTCCCGCGCGGCGTCGATGGCTGCGAGGCCGTCGTGGACCATGCGCACCTCGTGGCCCCAGAGATGGAGAAGGGCGGCGAGGCTCTCCGCGGCGTCCACGTTGTCCTCGACCACGAGCACGCGCAGGCCGCGGGAGGGGAACGGGGCATCCGCCTCGGGCAGGGATGCGGTCTTTTCGGCCGGCACGGTGGCAGGCAGCCGCACCACGAACTCGCTTCCTTGCCCAAGACCCGGGCTGGTCGCCTCGACGGTGCCGCCGTGCATCTCCACCAGGCTGCGCACCAGGGTCAGGCCGATTCCGAGACCCCCCTCGGAGCGGGCGAGGGAACCCTCCGACTGAACGAAAGGCTCGAACACCCGGTCCAGCACGTCGGGCGGCACGCCGATGCCGTTGTCGCGCACCCGCACCACGGCCTCGTCGCCCTCGAGCGCCGCCGTCACCCGGATCTGGCCGCCCGGCATCGTGTACTTGGCCGCGTTGTTGAGGAGGTTCGTCAGGATCTGCTCCAGGCGGGTGGGGTCGGCCTCGAGGTGGATCTGGTCGGTCGGGAGCTGGATTTTCAAGTCGTGGGCGCGGGAGTCGATGAGCGGCCGCGTGGCCTCGATCGCGCGCTCGACCACGGTGCCCAGCTCGACCACCTCCTTGCGCAGGCGGATGCTCCCCTGGGTGATGCGCGAGACGTCCAGCAGGTCGTCCACCAGGCGGGCGAGGTGCTTGACCTGGCGCTCGACCATCTCGCGCGACGGCTGGAACGCGGGATCGATGGTCTCGACCTGGCGCATCAGCTCGACGGCGTTGCGGATCGGGGCGAGCGGGTTGCGCAGCTCGTGGGCCAGCATGGCGAGGAACTGGTCCTTGCGCCGGTCGGCGCCGGCGAGGTCCTCGGCGCGGCGGCGCAGCTCGTCTTCCAGACGTTTGCGCTCGGTGATGTCGAGCTGGGTGCCCCAGACGCGCACCAGGCGGCCGTTCTCCAGCACGCCGATCAGGTTGTTGAGGAAGTACTTGGCCTTGCCCTCGCGGTCGAGCTCGTGGGACTCCGCCCCCGCGAGCCGGTAGCCCGAGCGGACGAAGGAGCGCAGGTACTCGACATTGTGATTGTCCGAGCGCGGGAGCAGGTCGCCCAGGCGGGCGCCGATCAGCTCCGCGGGCTCGGAGAGGCCGTACATCCGGGCCATGCCGCGGTTGCACTCGGCGAGAAAGGCGTCGCGGTAGAAGCGGTCGACCTGCTCCTCGGCCGGAAGCTCGACCGGCACCGGCTCCTCCAGCTCGCAGCGCCAGATGCCCTCGGCGCTCTGTTCGAAGAAGGTGCGGTAGCGCGAGACGCTCTCGCGGACCTCCTTCTCCTGCTCGAGCCGGTCGCCGGCGTCGCGCAGGACGAGCACGGCGCCGGCGAACACCTGGCCCTCGCGGATGGGATCGAGGCTGGCCTGGACGCTCCACCCGGCTCCACCCTGGACCCGGAGCGGCCGGCGCACCGTGGCCGCGGCCTCTCCAATCCCCTCCTCGCTGATCAGGAGCTCGACCGGCCTCCCCGTGCCCTCGTCCACGAGGCGCAGCACCTGGTTCAGGTGCCGGCCGCGCCCGGACTCGGCGCTCGCTCCGGTCAGGCGCTCGGCCGCCGCGTTCAGATAGGTGATACGCCCTGCGCTGTCCGTCGTAATGACCGCGTCGCCAAGGCTCTCCAGGCCCAGCCGAAGCCAGTCCCTAGCATCGGATTTCGTCTGTCTCGCCATGGGGTCGTCCCCGCTGCCGCTAAAAAATCAAATCAGTGCCGAGATGGAAGTGTCCTTACCCCCCGGCGGACGTTTAGTTCCATTGCTATATTCGCGCCAACCCAGGGGAGACCGTTCCAGCACCTCTCGCAAGGCGAGTGAGAATAGCAGGAAGAAGGGGAGGGAGCCCTGCACCAGAAAGCGCTCCCAGGTGACCTTGGCCAGCTCGGCCGGATCCCAATGAACGGTGTACGCCCCCCAGGCGATGGCGAGAGGAGCGGCGAACCCGAGCAGGAGCGTCCAGGAGAGCGCCGCCCGTCTCCCCTTCAAGACGCCCCTGCCGGCGAGGAGGATGAGGAGGGCGACCCACCAGAATCCGATCCACCGGTCCCAGGTCAGGAAGGTCTGGAACAGGATCCGGCTCCCGAACTCAGGGGTGCGGGTGAGCGCGTCGGGAAAGAATTGCCCGACCGTGACGCGCTCCTCGTAGTTCTCGTCCTGGCGGTTGGGGATCTGGTAGCGCCAGTAGAAGAAGAAGGCCAGCGCGGCGGCCAGGACCGAGGCGGCGGCGCAGGCGCGCGCTGCCTTGAGGAGCACGCGGCGCCGGGCGGCGGCCGGCAGCTCTCGTTTCCGGGAGGTCCACAGGCGCAGGCCCGGGACCAGGAGGGCGGCGAGCAGCGCGAACCCCGCCAGGATCGTCCCCTCGTTCTTGGTCAGCACGGCCGCGCCCAGGAGCAGGCCGGCGGCCACTCCGTCCGAGGGGCGGACCCGTCCCCGCAGCAGCAGGACCAGCGCCGCGCCGAAGAAGCAGGCGAGCGGCAGGTCGCTGTAGCAACCGGTCGCGCCGCCGTCCGCGAAGAAGGTCAGGAACGGGATGCCCGCGGCCGCGGCCGCGGCGAGGCCGGCCGCGAGCCATCCGGCCCAGCGCCGGGCGCCGTCGTAGAGCACGAGCAGGAAGGCCGGGAAGAAGGATGCGTACAGGCCGCGGTAGAAGAGCTCGTCCTCGGCCGCCCCGGTCGCCTCCAGCACCGCCGTCTGGGCGACGGGCAGGAGCACCGGGTAGCGCGGGTGATTGATGAACCACTGCCCGCGGACCACGGCCAGGGGGAGGACCGAGCCCTCGTAACGGATATAGCGCGCCTGGGCTGACCAGTGCATGCGGCCGTCCCAGTCGCGCAGCGGGAACACGAGCGCGTCGGCGAACAGCCCGGCCGACACGCCGGCGCCGGCGAGCGCCAGCAAGAGCGACGCGAGGCGGGCGCGGCGCGGTAAGTTCCGGTGGGCATGGCTACCCCGGGCGCGCAACCACCCGGCGGCCCCGGCCGCGGTCAGCACGGCCGCGGTCCCGAAGATCGCCGGGCGGCGGAGCGGCACCTCGAGCAGGGCCGAGAGCGCGTAGAGGGTGCCGGCCACAGCGGCAATCCCCAGGAGGTGTCCGTAGCCCAGCCGGCGGAGCCAGGGAGTGGCGCGCAGGCCGGGGAAGAGTCCGGTCAGGGCGAAGCCGGGGAGGGCGAAGAGCGCTATTCCTCCCAGGTGGGCGAGCAGCTCACGCAGTCCACTCAAGTGGGGCGCCTCTTCCTCTCCTGGATGAACTTGAAGCGCTCGATCAGCACCGGCGGGCGGTAGGAATCGTAGGCGATCACCACCCAGCGGGCCGCCCGGGGCAGGCGCTTGCGCAGCCGGTCGACCGGCTGCAGAGAGCGGAGCTCGCCGAGGTAGAGCGCGCGCCGCGGGGCCAGGTCGTACTTGACCCAGTACGGCGCTCCTTCCGCTTCGGGGACGCCGCTGATCAGGATGTAGGCGCCGTCGCGCGGGATCGCCCGGCGGATCTTCTCGATGGCCCGGACGTAATCGGGGCCGTAGGCCCGGAGGCGCTCCTCGTACGGCGTCTCGCCCCGGGCGTGGAGCAGCAGGATGCCGCTCCTGGCCGTCGCGAGCGCCGCCTGGAACAGGGAGACGGCGAGGAAGACGGCGAACAGCCCGAGCGCGAGCCTGGAAAACAACGACGGTCTCATCGGCTCTTTATTGAATCACGGGTATCGATCGCGAGTACAATCCCGCGGCCATGCCAGCCACTTCCCAATACCGTACCCGCCGCCGTGTCGAGTTCGTCGACACCGACATGGGCGGCATCGTCCATTTCTCCCGTTTCTACGTCTTCATGGAGCAGACGGAGCACGAATTCCTGCGCAGCCTGGGCGCGAACCCCGGCTCCTACCGGGATTCGGAGGGCCGCCGCGTCGGCTGGCCCCGGGTCGCCGCCTCCTGCGAGTTCCTCTCGCCGGCCCGCTTCGGCGACGAGCTGGACATCCATCTGCGCATCGTGCGCAAGGGGACCTCGTCGCTCACCTACGGCTTCGACATCAGCATCGGGGAGAGGCTCAGGGAGAGGAAAGTGGCGCGCGGTCAGGTCACCACCGTCTACTGCCTGTTCGAGGACGGGATCCAGGCCATCCCGATCCCGCCGGAGGTCGCCGGGCTCATCGACCAGGCTCCATCCTGAATTTCGGCGCCTGCATCACCCGCATCACCCGATACACGGGGAGGAGCCCGATGGTCTCGTCCCAGTAGGGCGTGCGGCGGTACCACCACTGGTAGCGCGCGAACGGGTCCTTGGCGAGCTTCTCGTCCTTCATGGCCTCCTGGAACTCGGCGGCCGTCTTCGGATCCTTGATCATCTCCGCGGCCAGCTCTTCGAGGACGCGCGTGTCGATGTACTCCTTCTGCTCGAAGACGCTGGAGAGCAGGCCCCAGCTCAGCAGGGAGTCGGGCGCCTCGGGCTCGAAGAGCTGCACGGCGATCGCGAAGTCCGGCTGATCGGCCGGGATCCAGATGGCGCCATTCGGAATGGGGCGGCGCTCCGTCCGGCGCTCCACCTTCGCTTCGACCTGGTGCAATCCCTGATACGAGCGCGGGGCGAACTTGGGCTCCGAGACGCGGATCGTTTCGACCTCGAGCTCGGTCCCCTCGGGGGTCTCGCTCACCCGGGAGAAGTGCAGGCCGTGGGTGCGCAGGCGTTGCTCGATCTGCGGCCAGCCGGGGAGCACGAGGTAGCCGCGCGGCCGGGGGACGGCCAGGGCCACCTTGGGCCGGTGATACCAGGGAACCTCCATCTCCTGCACCTGGCCGCGGCGGTAGCGCAGGATCGGCCCGCCCGTGGCAGTCGAGATGATGGTCTCGTGGGCATAGACCGGGAAGCGGATCGTGTCGGCAGCCTCGCTCTCCTCGTAGACCACTGCGACCGTGGACGGTTTGGCGTCCGGCTTGCCCAGCGCGACCGTGGCGGCCTCGGCTTCCGACACGGCGCGGATCAGGGACTCCGGATCGCGGGCGACCTCGGCGAGCAGGGCGAGGAGGAACTCGCGGTTGGCGAGCACCCGCTGCTTGTAGGGCTTGTAGGAGTGCATCTCCACCAGGATCGATGGCCGGTTGCGCAGCGGGTAATAGCCTGTGGCGTAGCGCGGCGGGCCGATCCAGGAGCTGAACCCCTTGCTCGGATCGTTGCCGTCCTTGAGATCCACGTACGGCCCGGCCCGGTGGCCGGCCTTCTCCGTGGCGGCGAGAACCGCCGGCATGTGCTCGCGCAGCCAGAGGTCGACCTGGAGCGGCGCCTGGGGAGCCTCGGCCCAGGACCAGGTCAGGACCCAATCGTGATCGACCCCGTCCGTCACATGGTCGTCCACGTGCAGGTGGGGCCGCCAGTCGGACACCAGCTTCATGAGCGCCTGGGCCTCCGGGGAGGCGGCCTTCAGATGATCGCGGTTGAGGTCCAGGCCGGCGGCGGTGGTGCGGAAGCCCATCCCCTGGCGCGGCCCGTCCTGGTTGGGCCGGTTGTAGGGGGAGACCCGCGTGTGGCCGTCCACGTTGTAGATCGGCAGGATGACCAGGATCACCTTGTCGAGCAGCTCGCGGTGCTGGCCCATGGCCAGATCGCGCAGGATCATCAGGGAGGCGTCCTTGCCGTCGATCTCCCCGGCGTGGATGCCGTTCTGGATCATCACGACCGGCTTGCCGGTTTTCAGGGCCGCGGCGGGGGTGAAGGCCCCCTCCTTCGAAACCACGACGAGCGGCATGGCTCGCGACTGAGGGGAATCGCCGTAGAAGCCGAGCTGCATCTCGGGCATCCGCCTGTCGAGCTCCTGCAGATACTCGATCGTCTCCTGATTGCCGGGCGTGGCCTCGAAGTTGGCCGTCTCGACGGGAGTGGTCTTCCAGCCGTCCTGGGCGGCGGCGAAAGAGGGGAGAAGGAGAAGGAAGAGGAGGAGGTGTTTCATCAGTGGGGACTCTAGCAAAACCCCACGCCCAGGGAATTTTGGCTACCCGAAATTCCTTTCTTCCTCCGGGGATACAATCACCGCTATGTCGATCAGCGTCTTCGACCTCTTCACCATCGGAATCGGCCCTTCCAGCTCGCACACCGTCGGACCCATGCGGGCCGCGCGGCGCTTCGTGCAGCGGCTGGAGAGCGAAGGCATGCTCGGCACCCCGGCGATCACTGCCCGGGTGAAGGTCGATCTCTACGGCTCCCTCGCCATGACGGGCAAGGGCCATGGCACGGACAAGGCCATCCTCATGGGCCTCGAAGGGGAGAGCCCCGAGGCGGTCGATCCCGACCACATGCCCAGGCGCGTCGAGGAGATCCGGAGCACCGGCCGCCTCCGCGTTCTCGGGCATCATGAAGTCCCCTTCGACGAGAATGCCGACCTGATCTTCAACCGCAAGGAGATCCTCCCCCTGCACTCGAACGGCATGCGCTTCACGGCGTTCGACGCCGAGGGGAAGGCGGTCGAGGAGCGGGTCTACTACTCGATCGGCGGCGGCTTCGTGGTCAACGAGGGCGTTCTCGGGGAGAGCCGGGTGGTCGAGGACTCGACTCCGGTTCCCTACCCGTTCCTCTCCGGCGAGGAGCTGTTGGACCTCTGCGAGGAGACGGGCAAGGACATCTGGGAGCTGATGCTGGAGAACGAGAAGGTCCGGCGCAGCGAGGCCGAAGTCCGCGCAGGGCTCCTGAAGATCTGGGACGCCATGCAGCGCTGCGTCGAGCGCGGCTGCCGCCAGGAAGGCGTGCTTCCCGGCGGGCTCAAGGTGCCGCGCCGCGCGCCGCAGCTCCACAGCGACCTCTCCTCCCGTCCCGAGGACGCGCTCAAGGATCCCCTGACCGTGCTCGACTGGGTCAACCTGTTCGCCCTCGCGGTCAACGAAGAGAACGCGGCCGGCGGCCGGGTGGTGACGGCGCCCACCAACGGCGCGGCCGGGATCCTGCCCGCGGTCCTGCACTACTACCGGCGGTTCACTCCCGGAGCCACGGAAGACGGAGTGATCCGCTTCCTGCTCACGGCGGCGGCGATCGGCTTCCTCTACAAGGAGAACGCCAGCATCTCGGGCGCCGAGGTCGGCTGCCAGGGCGAGGTGGGGGTGGCGTGCTCCATGGCGGCGGGCGGCCTGGTGGCGGCGCTGGGCGGCACCAATCCCCAGGTCGAGAACGCGGCCGAGATCGGCATGGAGCACAACCTGGGGCTGACCTGCGATCCGGTGGGGGGGCTGGTGCAGATCCCCTGCATCGAGCGCAACGCCATGGGCTCGGTCAAGGCGATCAACGCCTGCCGCATCGCCGTGCGCGGCAACGGCTCGCACAAGGTCTCCCTCGACCGGGTCATCAAGACCATGCGCGAGACCGGGGCCGACATGAAGACCAAGTACAAAGAGACCTCCCGCGGCGGCCTCGCGATCAACGTCATCGAGTGCTGACTCTTTTCTCATAGAATGCTGCCCGGCAGCACCAGACACCCAAATTGGGGAGGAGCGGCACATGTTGGCCAATGAAAAGCTGATTCAGGCGTTCAACCAGCAGGTCGGCAACGAGATGGGCGCCTCGATGCAGTACATCGCGATCGCCTCCTACTTCGACTCGGAGACCCTGCCGCAACTGGCGAGGTTCTTCTACAAGCAATCGGAAGAGGAGCGCACGCACGCGATGAAGTTCGTGAAGTTCGTCAACGACGTGGGCGGCAAGGTGCAGATCCCGGCGCTCCCCGCGCCGCAGTCCGACTTCGCCTCGGCCGAGGAAGCGGTAGCCAAGGCCCTCTCGTGGGAGGAGGAAGTCACCCGCCAGATCTACGACCTCGTCGAGGTGGCCAAGGAGGACCGCAACTACGTGGGCATCCGCTTCCTCGACTGGTTCGTGGAGGAGCAGCTCGAGGAGGTCACCTCGATGAACGATCTCCTGGCCGTGATCCGCCGCGCCGGCCCCGACCGGCTGCTTTTCGTGGAGGAGTACCTCTCCCGCCAGGGACGAGGCGGGCTGGAGAGCCCGGCGGCTCCTTCGGCGACCGGGGAGTAGACCTTGCCCACCAAAATGGGCGCTCGTCCTTAACGAATTCAAAATTTTCGTACGAAAATTTAGTTTTTTCGCACAGCGAGACACTTTTTCCGTACGAAAATTTGGTTTTCTCGCACAAGAATTTACTTTGTTCGTACGAAAATTTTGTTTTTTCGTACGAACATTTCAAATTCGCGTCCAGTCAAAGAGAATTTTCGTACGAAAATTTACTTTTTTCGTACGAAAATTTAGGATTCAAGCCCTGTAAAAATGAATTTTCGTACGAAAATTTACTTTTCTTGTACGAGAATCCTCCCTTCGAGGGCGAAGACCTCCGCCGCCTCATCCTCGTAGACCCGCCGGAACCATCGTTGCCACTCTGGCGTCTCGGGCGGCTGGACGGCTCCTGGGCTCTTGCTCATCAGGAGGTGAGTCGCTCCGAGCCCCCGCAGCTTGCGATGGAGGAGGGCCGGCCTCTGGACGAGAGGGAGAAGCCGGTGGTAGCTCGCCGGGCCGAGCCAGTCGCCGTACAGCGCTCCGTCATGGAAGTACTTCATGTGCTCCGCATTGAAGGCGTAGGCGACGGAGGAGATCCGGTCGAGGTGGCGGACCGCCGGGTAGAGCGGCAGCTTGCGGGCTAGATAGACATCCCGCTCCGCCGCCGTGGCCGGCGGCGGCCCTTGCTGCGCAATCCTGTAGCCCGCGTAGAGCCAACCCGGCAGGAAGGCCAGCGCGCAGACCGCCGCCAGCAGGGACCGCTTCTCGATCCGGATCGACCCGGCGAGCGCCAGGCTCGCCAGGGGCAGGATGGGAACCAGATAACGGGAGTCCGGGGGAAGGAAGAGGAAGACGGCTCCCCAGATGAGTGGGATCGCCAGGAGGCGCCTCACTTGAGAGTTCCGCAAGGCGCCGGCGAGAAGCAGGGGGAGGCCCACGAGGTAGAACGGCGAGAACGGCGGCTGTTGCCCCACGGCCGAGCGGTGGAAGACCACGTCCCAGGGGAGGCGGACGAACCGGACCAGGCTCTCGGGAGCGACAGCGTCTGCCATAGGTTTGAGGATGATCGGATCCCAGGCGGTCGATCCAAAGACGCCTGGCAGAAACGGGAAGATCGGGTTGCCGGTGTGGGCCGCGATCCGGGCGTAGGTGGGCGCGAGCACCAGGAAGGACAGGAACGCGAACAGGAAGGGAGCTGACGCCTTCCGGCGGGCGAGCGCGATTTCGACGAAGACGGCCGCGGCGAAGAAGAGCCCCAGGTACTTGACCCCCGCCGCCGATCCGGAGAACGCGGCGGCCAGCAGCAGCCAGGGCCTTTCGCCTGATTGCTTGAAGGTCCATGCCGAGAAGAGCGCGCCGGTCACGAAGAGCGCCAGGAGCGGCTCGACGTAGTCCGTGCCGGCCAGGTGGGCGACGATCGGGTTGCCGAGGTAGAGCGCCGCCGCGATCCAGCCGGTCTTTGGCGAGAAGACCCTCCGGCCCCAGGCCGCCAGGAGGCCGGCGGTCGCGAGGACCGCCACCAGCGCGACGAGATGGGTCGCCACGTCGCCGGCCAGCAGAAGGGTCTCCGCGAAGAGCAGCTCCCCGAGCGCTGGGAACACCGGGAAACGGATCTCCGGCGTGGCGGGGAGCCCTCCCGACTGCGCGAAGGCGCGAGCGAAGGGCAGGTGGTACATCGTCTCGTCGAAGGCGGTCGGCGGGTAGAGCGCGAGGACGAAGAGCGGCGCCAAGGCCAGGAGAGCCAGGAACAGGATTGGGAGGGAACCCCGGAGGCCGGCGAGACGCCGGCGCTCCCAGGAAAAAGCCGCGGCGTTGATCGCCACGATGACCGCGATCAGGATGCCGGGCCGCAGCAGGCCTGCCGAACCAAGAAGAAAGCCGAGATGGGCCAGGACGGCGAGCCCGAGCGCGGCCGGCAGGGCGAGCCGCTCCGCCCAGCCTTCCAAGGAGAATTTCCTGGTGAGCAGAGAGCCTGCCGACCATGCGGTGGTGGCCAGGACTGCCAGGACCAGCAGGTGAGTCAGACCGATCAATAGTTCAGCCGGCGGGCGATCCAATCGCGCAGAGGATTCGGCTTCTTGCCTGGAGAGTCGAAGGTGTAGGCGATCAGAATGCGCTCCCCTTGATCCGAGAGCGTGATCCCGCGATGGAGCGCGCGGGTTCCGCGCATCACGAGCAGGTCCCCGGCCTGGGCGGTGACGGCGCTCCGCGGGAAGATCGAGAAGACCTGGGGGAACGCGTAGAGGGGGTAGAGCAGGAAGCGCAGGAACCGGGTGAAGCCGGGCGAGATGAACTGCGTCTGGCCGCCGTTGGTGTTCTTGATCGTCACCAGGGCCACGTAGGGATGGCCGTCCAGGTGCCAGCGGAAGCCGTGCTCCCGCCGCTCGTAGGCCTGAATCCGCATGGACCGCTTGGAGCTGCCGAAGGGGCGCAAGGCCTCGCCCGCGAACTCCTCGACCAGCGGCCGCACCCACCGGTCGCCGATCGCTTCCACCTCGGGCAGCTTCCGGTGGATCTGGTCGCCGTCGATCACCCGGTAGCGCGGCCCCAGACCGCCCCGGCCGTGCACCTCGGTGTACAGATCCTCATGGTCGCCGATCAGAAGGGCGAGCCGGCTCAGCTCCTCTTCGGAGAGAAAGCCCGGCACGTGGCGGTAGGCTTCCATTCCCCTCATCATCAGGGCTTATCGGCCACGACCGTCAGGAGATAACCGAAGCGGCCCGGCCAGCGCCAGCGCGTCTCCAGGTACTGGAAGGGTGCGAGGAAGAGCGGGCTCAACCGGTAGAGAGGGATGTCCCGGGTATAGAAGAAGAGGTCGGCCATGCGCAGGAGCCCCGGCAGGGTGAGGATGCCGGTGCGCTCGACCACCTTCAGGCCGGTCTGCTCGACGTCGCGGCGCAGCTCCCCGGCGCTGAACGACTTTTCCGGCGCGTAGAGGTACTGGCCGAAGGCGTCGAGGACCCGGACCATGAGCGGACGCAGGAAGAGGTCCCATTTGTGCGGCACGCCGATCACCGCCCGGCCTCCCGGCTTGAGCACGCGGTGGACTTCGCGGATCGCCTCGCGGTACTCGTCGATGTGCTCGATGGTCCCCATCGTGTAGACCGCGTCGAAGGAGCCGGCAGCGAAGGGCAGCTCGCGGATGTCGGCGCGCAGCAGGGCCGGCGCATGGGTATTCGAGGGGGTCGATCGGGCGTTGCGGCGCGCCCGGAAGGCAACCACGCGGGAGATGTCGAGCCCCACCACCTCTGCCCCCTGCTCGCGCATCCAGTCGAGGATCCGCGTGTTGAACGCCTCGTTCCAGAGGTCCAGCTTGAGCACGCGCTTGCCCCGCAGGCTCCCGAGGGAGCGCTCCAAGAGGGCGATCTCACAGCGGCGGTAGTACAAAGTGCTCGGCGCGGCGTGGAAATCGCGCACCGACGCGGCGATCCGATCCCAATCCCGGCGCTGCTGCTCGCGCAGGTCCCGGGTTGCTTCATCCCACCTCAGAACATCCATCTGATGCCCTCAACCATTCGATCGTAAGAGATAACCCCTCTGCCAGAGGCCGGGGGCGATATTCCAGATCCTGCCTCGCTCTATCGGAGCTGAAGCGCCACTCGCGCAGCAGGATTTGGACGGCCGTAGCATATCCGCTCCCCGCGTCGAATTTCCTCCATCTGTCGGCGATCCGCGCCGCGGCGAGCGCCGGTCCGGCGGGCAGCGAGAGCGTGGCGAGAGGCCGGAGGCCGGCGAGCGCAAGGACGAGCCCGCCGAAGTCCCGAGGCGCGATCTCTTCGCCGCCCGGCACGTACTCCTCTCCCACGCCTCCGCGCCGCTCGGCAGCCAGGAGGCCGCGGACCACGTCGTCCACATGAACCAGGTTGCGCGCCTGCCTGCCGCCCGCCAGGACCAGCAAGACGCGCTGGCGCAGGAGGCGGCGGATCTCGGAAGTGATTCGGTTGGGGTGGGAAGGATCATCCGGACCGAAGATGATCGTCGGGCAGACAATGACCGCCTGCAATCCTTCGAGCTTCCGGATTTCCCGGACGGCGCGCGCCTTGGAATCCGCGTAGGCGCCGAAGGCCTCCTGAAAGGCCGTCGAGACATGGACGAACCGCCCCACTCCCGCTTCCAGGGATCGTCGGGCCAGCTCGATCGTGGCGCGGACGTTGACTTCTTCCATGTCGCGGACCTGGACTCGGGGATGGTTGCGGACGGCGGCGAGGTGGAAGACCGAGTCCCCGGCCGCGAGCAGCGGAATGTATGAGGACGGATCGCGAATGGAGAGGGCCACGACCTCGCGGCCTGCGTCGCGAAGAGCCCGTACCAGGTGACGTCCGAGGAAACCGGAGGCGCCGGTGACCAGGGCTCTCAGAGATCCTCCACGCCTGCCGCCCGCCGGACCAGCCGCACCGTCCCGGATTCTTCCAGGAGGTAGACTGCCGGCGAGAGCCCCGCGTAGGAGCTGGCGCGGGAGATCGAGTAAGCCCCCGCGTCACAGAAGGCAATGCCGCCGCCGGGCGCGAGCGGCGGCAGGCGGCGGTGCATGTCGAGCACGTCGAGGGTGTTCAAGGTGCAGCCGGAAAGGTTCCAGAAGCGCTCCTCTCCCTTTCCTTCGGAGAGGGGAAGGATGCGCCGGGCGAAGAGCAAAGGCGACTCGGGCAGATGGTTGCGGCTCGCGTCCAGGAAGAGCCAGCTCCCGCGGATCGCCCGGACGCGGGTCACGAGCACTGCCGCGTCTCCCACGATTGCCCGTCCCGGCTCGGCCGCGAGAACCGGCAGATCCGAATCGGCCAGCTCGCGGAAGCGCGCTCCCAATCTGGCGGCGAACGCCTCCAGGTTTCCTGAGGAAGAGGCGAGACGGTCCCGTAGCCGTCCAAGCACATGGCGAGGCCCCACCCGCTTCAGAGTAGGCGAAGGAATGCCGCCGCCCAGGTTGACTTCACGGATTGTCGGCAGGCGCTTCAGGAGGTCCAGGACTCCTCGGAAGACACGGGTGAAGCCGTCGAGCGACGACTGCTGCGTGCCCAGATAGAAGTTCAACGCCGCCGGCTCCAGCCAGGGTGACGCCGCGGCCCGCTTCGCGGCCTCGACGATCTCATCCGGGTCGAGCCCCAGCCTCCGGTTGAGCCGTCCGAGGGGGGAGAGGCCCGCTGTGCCCCGCAGCCGGAACGAGACCCGGACAGGCCGGCCGGCGCGGGCCGCGGCCGCTTCGAGCTTCGTCAGGTCGTCCGGATGGTGGACGTGGAAGAGCGGGATCCCGAGGCCGAGCGCCGCGTCCAGCTCCTCCGGCGTGACCACGGGGCGCGCGTAGGCGATCCGCTCGGGCGGAAAGCCGCAGCGGACCGCGAGGGCCGCCTCGGCGGCATGGCTCGCCAGCAGATGGCTGCCGAGGGCGCTCATGGCTTCGAGCACGGCGGCCTCCCGGTTGGTCTTGGCGCAGTAACGCAGGATCGTCCCCGGCCCTGCCGCGGCGAGCCCCCGCTCCAGTGCCTGGTAATTGGCCCGCAGGCGGGATTCGCTCATCAGGAAGAAGGGAGTGCCGAGCCGTTCGGCGAGCTCCGCGAGCGGCACTCCCTCCATGCAAAGCGCGCCGCCGCCGTAGTCGAGGAAAGGCTTTTCCATGCGGCGCGAGCGTATCTCTTTTCCTGGAAAGGCCTCTGCTATCCTCGCGGCAGCACTGTCGAAAGGAGCTTTCGTGCCCAGGGTCGCCCGTCTTTGCCTCCTCCTGATCGTCTGTCTCTCCGTGGCGCCGGCGTCGGCTCAGCCTCTCGAAGGCCGCGGGCTCGACAACCTGGTCGCTTTCACGCGGTTGTTGGGATACGTCCGGTACTTCCATCCCAGCGACGCGGCGGCGGATACGAACTGGAACGCCTTTGCCATCCATGCCGTCAAGGAAGTGGAGGCGGCGAAGAGCCCCGAGGCTCTCGCGCGGAGGCTCGAGGAGCTCTTCCGGCCCGTGGCACCTACGGTCCAGGTGTTTCCTACGGGCACGGCCCCTGAGCTGCTTCGCGCGCTGATGCCTGCCGGAAAGGACCCGGGGATCATCGCCTGGCATCACCTGGGCGTGTGGATGGGGAGCCCGCGGTCCCTCTACAAGAGCCGGCGGATCGACAGCAAGACGCCTCTTCTCGACGACGTCGCCAATCTGACGCAGGAGATCGAGCCCAAGCTCGTGGCCGGACGGAAGGTCCGTTTCCGGGCCTGGCTCCGCACCGAAGGGTTCGGCCAGCGCGGCGGGGCCGGGCTGTGGACGCAGGGGTGGAACGAGGACGGCGACGAGATGTCGATGGACATGAAGGACAAGCCGTACCGCGGCACCGACTGGCAGGAGGTCGAGCTCGTCGGGAACCTGGAGGAGACCGTCACGAGCTTCTACGTGGGCGTCGCTCTCCAGGGCGGTGGGCGCGCGTGGTTCGAGAACGCCGTGCTCGAGGCCGCCCGCCCGGATGGGACATGGGAGGCCATCCCCCTGAAGAACCCGGGGTTCGACCAGGAGCACCCGGAGAACAAGGGGCGGCCCGCGGATTGGAGCTGGAACGAGAAGGCGAGCTCCGGCTTCGAGGTCGCGCTCGCGGCGAGCTGCCGCGAAGGCGGCTGCGTGTCGCTCGCCGGCAAGGCGTCCGCGCCGCCGACGCTCCCCCCGCCGGCCGAGGTCTTCGAGGCGGACCTGGGAGGCGGCGTCTCCTGCCGCGTTCCGCTCACGCTCTATCTGGACGGGAAGGGCAAGACCGTGCCCGCGTCCCATGGGTGGACGCCTCCGGCGACCAACGGATGGCAGCCGTCCGGCAACGACCGCGCCACCCGGCTGGCGGACGTGGCGCTCGCCTGGAACGTGTTCCAGCACTTCTACCCGTATTTCGACGTGGTCCAGACCGACTGGCCCGCGGCCTTGCGCGACGCGCTGACCGCCGCGGCCGCCGACCGCGACGAGGTGGCCTTCCTCGATACGCTGCGGCTGCTCGTGGCCCAGCTCCACGACGGCCACGGCAACGTGGGTCTCGCGACGCAAAGTTGGGAGAAGTTCGCTTCCGTGCCGCTCGTCCTGCGCTGGATCGAGGACAGTCTCACGGTCTTAGCGGTCGTGGACGGCAAGGCGGACAGGATCCGTCCCGGGGACGTCATCCTGTCTCTCGACGGCGTGCCCGCGGCCGAAGCCGTCGCGAAACGCGAGCGGCTCACCTCGGGCGCGACGCCGCAGTGGCGCCGCTGGAGCGCGGTGAACCGCCTCAGCCGGGGTCTCATCGGGAAGACGGTCAAGCTTAAGATCCAGCCTGCCACGGGTGAGCCGTACGAGGTCTCCCTGCCCTATGAGATCAAGTTTCCCTTCCCGGACGAGCTCCGGCCGGAGAAGATCGCCGAGATCCGTCCCGGCATCTGGTACGTGGATATCGGCCGCATCGACGACAAGGACTTCAACAACGCCGTGGCCAAGCTGGCCGCGGCGAAAGGAGTGATCTTCGATCTCCGCGGCTATCCGGGCAAGCTCTCGCCCGTGGTCCTGCAGCACCTGACGGACACGCCTATCACCAGCGCCCAATGGAACGTTCCCATCGTGAGGCGTCCCGACCGCCAGGGAATGGAGTTCCAATCCTCCAACTGGTCCCTGGAGCCCCGGGAGCCGCGCATCCGGGGAAAGGTGGCGTTCCTGACCGACGGCCGCGCGATCAGCTATGCCGAGACCTACATGGGGATGGTCGAGCACTACAAGCTGGCCGAGATCGTGGGCAGTCCCACCGCGGGCACGAACGGCAACATCAACCCGTTCGACCTCCCCGGCGGTTACTCGTTTTTCTGGACGGGAATGAAGGTGCTCAAGCACGACGGCTCGCAGCACCACGGCATCGGCATTCTGCCGACCGTGCCAGTCACGCCGACGATCGAGGGCGTGCGTCAGGGGAAGGACGAGGTGCTGGAGAAGGGGATCGAAATCGTGAGCGAGTGAGATGCCCAGGTTCGCTCTTCTTCCCGTGGCGGCCCTGCTCCTGAGCCAGGCCGCGCACCTGCCGCCAAGCGAGCAGATCGCCCGCGATCTCGGTGCGCTGCGGATCCCTGTCACCCGCGGCGCCGCGCCCGGCTATGTCGAGGACCGCGCCTGCGCCGTCTGCCATAAGCAGATCGCCGATTCCTACGGGGCCAAAGGAATGGCGCGGGCGTTCTTCCGTCCGCGGCCCTCGACCGATATCGAGGATTTCTCCGCCCCTCCCTTCTTCCACGCGCCGTCGCGGCAGCACCTTCAGATCGTCCGCCAGGGAGAGCGGCTGGTCTTCCGCCGCTGGCAGACGGACGCGGCGGGTGGTCGTATCCATCTCTTCGAACAGGAGATCGATTGGATTCTGGGGTCGGGCAACAACGCCCGGACCTACCTCTACCGCACGCCGTCGGGAGAGATGTTCCAGCTTCCGCTCGCCTGGTACACCCAGACTAGGAGATGGGGGATGCCGCCCGGCTACGACCGGCCGGATCATGAAGGCGTGCTGCGGCGGGTGCGGAGGGAGTGCCTGTTCTGTCACGACGCCTATCCCGAGCTGCCGGCGGGCGCCGATGCGCCGGGCATGCCGCAGGCCTTTCCAGTCGAGCTTCCCGAAGGGTTGGGCTGCCAGCGCTGCCACGGTCCGGGGGCGGAGCACGTCTGGCTCGCGACCGGAGGCCTCGGCCCGGCCGTGGAGATCCGCGCCGCGATCTTCAATCCCGCCCGGCTGCCGAAGGCGCGGCAGGACGAGGTCTGCATGACCTGCCATCTGCAGCCGTCAGTCGTGTTGCCGGGCCTGCGCCGGTTCGGCCGCGGCGATTTTTCCTATCTGGCGGGCGAGCCGCTGTCCGGCTACCTGGTCCAGGTCGACGTGGAGGAGGAGGGGCAGGCACCGTCGGAGCGCTTCGAGATCAACCATCACGCTTACCGGCTGCGCCAGAGCCGTTGCTTCCTGGAGAGCAGTGGAGGGATTGGCTGCCTCGACTGCCACGATCCCCACCGGGTCGTGCCCAGGGAAGAGATGAAGGTGCGCGTGGGGAGCGCCTGCCGGGGCTGTCACGCGAGCCTTCCTGAGGGGCATCTCGAGAATACTGACTGCGCTTCCTGCCACATGCCGAGGCGGCGGACGCAGGACGTGGTCCAGGTGTTGATGACCGATCACCGCATCCAGCGTGGACCGGGAGGGCCGGAGCTGCTGGCGCCGCGCGCTGAGCGGGACCCGGTCCTGACCGAGCTGCGGATTCTGGAAGGGGGGCCTACCGGGGCTCTCGCCGAGATCTATCGCGCCACCGCCGTGGTCCGCGCCGCGGGAAGCCACGACGCGGCGCGCTTCCTGGAGAAGAAGCTGGCCGAGGTCCGGCTGCCCGAGCCCGATCCCTGGCTCGATCTGGCGCAGGCGCAGCTCCAGCAGCGGCGTTTCGCCGAGGCCGAGGTCACGCTCGCCGCGCTCAAGGAGCGCCGGCCGGACGATCTCCTCGTCCTGGAGTGGCTTGCCCTGGCGCGGGCCGGCCAGGGCAAGCTGGACGAGGCCATCGACCTCACGCGCAGCGCGCTGGCCCGGGGCTCCGGCCGGGCCGAGGGGGAGTACAACCTGGGCCGGCTGCTCGCCGCGAAAGGCGCGCGTGAGGAGGCCGCGGTGCATCTGGAGCGCGCCGTGGCGCTGCGGCCGAACCTGGCGGCTGGCTGGTTTTACCTGGGGGAGGTGCGGGCGGCGCAGGCACGAATGCAGGAGGCTGCGGAGTGCTACGAGAGGGCGCTGGCGGTCGATCCCACGTTCACACGGGCCGCGGAGGCGTTGCGGACATCCGCTGAACCGCGCTGACGAACGCCTTCGCATTCTCGACCGGAGTCATGGGAAGAATCCCATGTCCCAGGTTCACGATGTGCCCACCGCCCCGCCCTTCCTCGATCACTTTCGCGACCTGGCGCTCGATCTCGGGGATGGGGCCGAGCAGGGCCGCGGGATCGAAGTTCCCCTGCAGCGTGCGGTTCCCCACCACCTGGCGCACCCGGCTGAGCGGCTGGCGCCAATCGACCGAGAGCACGTCCACCGGCAGCTCGCGCATCCCTTCCAGGAGATGGCCGCCGCCGTTGACGTAATAGATCAGCGGCACCCGCTGCCCGCCGATACCGATCCCCGCGACGATCTTCTGGAGCGGGGGGAGGGCGAGCGCGCGCCAGCGCTCCAGGTCGAGCAGGCCGCCCCAGGTGTCGAAGAGCTGGAGCGCCTGGGCGCCCGCGTCCATCTGGCCGCGGAGGTAGGCGATGGAGGTGTCGGCGATCCGGTCCAGGAGTACAGCGAGCCCCTCGGGATCGGAGTAGCTCCAGGCCAGGAGCTTGTCGAAGTGCTTGGAGCCTCCGCCCTCGATGAGGTAGGCGGCGAGGGTCCAGGGCGTGCCTCCGAAGCCGATGACGGGGATCTTCCCTTCGAGCTCGCGGCGCACCAGGCGCATGGCGTCGAAGACGTAGCCGAGAGTCGAGTCCACGTCCGGCGCACGCAGGCGGGCGATGTCCTCGCGGGTCCGTACCGGGTTCGGGAAGCTCGGGCCGTCCCCCTTCACGAACTGCAGCTCGGCGCCCATGGCCTCCAGCGGGAGGAGGATGTCGGCGAAGAGGATGGCGGCGTCCACGCCGAGGATGCGGACGGGTTGCAGGGTCACCTCCGCGGCCAGCTCGGGCGTCTTGCACAGGGTGAGGAAGTCGGTCTTCTCGCGGATCGCGCGGTATTCGGGGAGATAGCGCCCGGCCTGGCGCATGAGCCAGACGGGAAGGCGCTCGACGGCTTCGCCGCGGCACGCTCGGAGGAACAGGTCGTTCATGGCGGCGGAGGATATCAGGTACTATGCGGCTCCTATGCTTCGACTCGTTGCTTACGCGCCGGACGGCGTCCGGCGCTTTCCCGTCTCTCGGAATGAGCTGATCATCGGCAGTCGTCCCGAGTGTGACATTTATCTTCCCTATACCGGCGTGGCCCAGAAGCACGCCGTGCTGCGCTTCGATGGAACCGAGCTCCGCATCGAGGACCTCGGCAGCCGCAAGGGCACGCTGGTCAGCGGGCGAAAGGTCCGCGAAGCGTTGCTCGAAGTCATGGACGAGATCCGCGTCGGCGGCGTGACGCTCCTGGTCGAGGATGTCGTGCCCGCGCCGGAGAAGCCGGCTGCGCCCGAGCCCGAGCCGGTCCCGCCGGGCCCGCGGATTACCCCCGGGCGCATGGTGGAGCACCTGGCCCGCATCAGCGAGTGGGTGCTGGCCGACGCCGAGAGCCGCACAACATCCGAGGCCCTGGTCAGCGACGTGCTGGTCGATTTCGGCGGCGGCGTCCTCTTCCTCCTTCAAGGGGAGGTTGAGCGCGCCGGCCTGAAGCTGGTCGTGAGCAGCGATTCGAGCTGGCTTGCGAGCGGCGAGGGGTTGATGGACCAGCTCCTGACGCACCGCAACGCCGGCAACAGCCTCCAGCACGGCGGTTCCTTCCAGGGCGAGCTCGCCGGGGGGCCTGCCTGGGTCTGCTACCACTCGTTCGTGGCGCTCGACCGCACCTACTCCCTGATGTCGGCGTTCCCCAACTTCACCCCGGACGACTGGTCGCCCGTGACCTCCTTCCGCACGCTGGGGCACCTGCTGGTGCTCGGCCTCGTTCATCACGTGGGGTGGTATGAGCCCATCCTCCCGGGCCGGCCGGGCCAGCAGGACCTCACGCTCGATCCGGCGCTGGTGGTGGGAGAGTCGCAGGCCATGAAGCAGGTGATCGAGCAGCTCCGGGCCGCGGTCGATCCGGCGGTGCACGTGCTGCTGCTCGGCGAGCCGGGCGTGGGCAAGGAGCTGCTCGCGCGCTCGCTGCACCTTTCCGGACCTCGGCGCCACGGGCCGTTCATCACGGCCTCGTGCAGCGGCGTGCGTCCGCAGCAGATCGAGGCCGACATGTTCGGCGCCGAGGTGCCGGGCAAGACCGGGCCGGTGAAGCGCGAGGGCAAGCTGCTCCTGGCCAGCGGCGGCACGGTGTTCCTGGACGATGTGGAGCACCTCCCCATGGAGGTGCAGGGGCGGCTGGTCCGGTTCCTGCGCACCGGCCAGGTAGAGCCGTCGGGCAGCACCGAAGCGCACCCGGTGGACGTGCGCGTGGTGGCCGGAAGCCGCGTGCCGCTGGAGTCGGTGGCGGCGCGCGACCTGTTCCGTGTGGACCTGGCCTACATGCTGTCGCAGTTCACGGTCGAAGTGCCGCCGCTGCGCGACCGGCGCGAGGACCTGCCGCTGCTCATTCAGTCGTACGTCAACCGGTTCTGCCACGAGACGGGTAAGCGGATGCAGGGGATCACGGTCAAGGCCATGTCCGCGCTGCTGAACTACGACTACCCGGGCAACCTGGCGGAGTTGGAGAACATCGCGCGGCAGCTCGTCTACATGAGCCCCGCGGGCAAGCCGGTGGATGTCAACCTCCTGCCGGACCGGGTGCGCAGCGGCACGATCACGACCGCCCGCGTGGACACCTCCTCGGACCTCGATCTGGAGCGCCTGGTGGGCGGCTGCGAGCAGTCGGCCATCCGCGAGGCCCTGCGCCGCACGCACGGCAACAAGTCCCAGGCCGCGCGCATGCTGGGGCTTTCTCGCAACGGGCTGGCGATCAAGATGGAGCGGTATGGATTGAAGGGGTAATCGGGAACCGGAGCAGCCTCGTCCCGTTCTAAGGAACCATGCGAAAGCTCTTTCTGCTGCCTCTCCTGCTTCTCGCCGCCTGCGCAGCTCCCGCACCGAAGCCAATCACCAAGCCCGCAGTAAACCGCGTTCCGCGGGTGTCGCTGTTCTGCACGCCCTCGGCCCGCCAGGTTCGCTTCGACGCAATGGGGATCCCTTCCGACGAGCTGCCCGTCTCCGTGGCGCTCGACTCCAAGTACGCCTACGTCCTGTTCACCTCTCGGCTGTTGCGGGTTCCTCTCGAAGGGACTGCTGTCGAGCCCGAGATGACAATCGGCCGGGGCAACGACCTTTGGGTCGACATGGATCTCGATCCGGTCGACGGCTCGGTCTGGATCGCCACGGATAAGTCCATGCTGCGCCGCATCACGCCGGGATGGGAAAGCCAGAAGCTAGCCGTCAAAGCGGAGGGTACGACGAAGGGAGAGACCGGCTTCGACAACATCCGGGTCGACCGTGATGCGATCTACGCCTCCCCAGTCTGCGGCAAGGACGGAGTCTGGCGGATCGACCGGTCGGGCAATGTCCTGAGCTCCGCGTTTCCCGTCGGCGAGATCGAGATCCCGGACGAGCCGGTATCCCCGGCGGAGCTGCGCTGCTCCAAGGTGCGTCTGGAGCGCGATGCTCATGGGGGCCTCGTGGCCTGGGACTATAGCCGCCGTAAGGTCTATCAAGTGGACGAGCAGGGGAGCTGGTCCGAGACCGATCCGGGCTTCTTCCAGGGCGTGTCGATTCATCCCTCGACCGCCAAGGGGGCGGACCTCGGGAGCGAGACCGAGCAGTGGTACGTGGCCGGCCAGGCGCACAGCCTCTTCTATTGGAAGGGGCGGCCCGCGTTCCTAGGCAGCCATGCGTCCGGCGGTACCTTGGGAACGGCAACGGTGCTGATTCTCCCGGGCAAGGGGAGCCCGCGGGACGCGCTGGATCAGTGCGAAGGGAAGTTCATCCTCTCGGCGGCCACCACCGCGGAGCGCTATGCCGCGATCACGGGCGAGGAGCTGATCCTGGGAGAGATGGCGGGGGCTCCCAACCTGCCTTAGAGATCCATCCCCGGCCACCGCTCCATCGGATCGGTCGAGCGCACCACGTTCATCCCCGCGCCGCCCCAGCGGGCCAGGGCCTCTTCGGCCTGGGGGGTGAAGTCGAAGAGGAACGCCCCGGGCTTCTCCGGGTCGGGCACGGCCACCGAGGACATGCAGTCGCCGAGGATGTAGATCTTCCGCGCCAGCTCCTCCTCCCGGGTCAGGATGTCGCCGAGCAGGTCGTCGATGGAGCTCTTCACGCAGTGGCTCGCGGCCTGTCCTGCGATGAGGACCGCGTCGGCGTTGAGCAGGGTTTCGATAAAGCGGCTGTTGCGCTCCGCGAGCCGCCCGCCGTCGTGGAGCATCAGAACTTCCGGCGCCAGGATCGAGTAGTTCTCGGTGAGCGGGTTGTCCCCCTTGCTCTGGATCGCGCTCTGCGAGCCCCGCGCCCACGCGTGGAACAGCCGGGCCTCGTGGATCACGCCGACGAGCGGGTGCCCGTCGCTCCCCAGCAGGCAGTGCGTGGGCCACAGGTAGAGCTTGTACTTGCCTGCCCGCTCCAGCTCTTCGCAGTAGAAGTCCACCTGCCGTCTCAACCAGTCCACCCCATTGCCAACCCACGAGGCAATGTCCGGGTTGGGCCGCACGCGGCCGGCGCGGATCATTTCCGCGGTGATCTCCTGGTGCGGCGCCGGGGGCCGGCCGTCCTCGCCGAGCCAGAACGAAGGGGAGAAGATCTGGAAGGGGTAGTGGGTGTCCAGCGTGCAGGTGATGTCGGTGATCGTCTCCAGATTGCGGTAGAGGAAGCGGGCGAGGCGGTCGCTGTCCTCCATGGCGCCGCTGCCGCTGCGGCCGCCCACGTAGAGGGTCCCCTG
Source organism: Thermoanaerobaculia bacterium (assembly GCA_035536935.1). Classification (GTDB taxonomy): domain Bacteria; phylum Acidobacteriota; class Thermoanaerobaculia; order Multivoradales; family UBA5704; genus DATMER01. The sequence goes on along the minus strand of DATLNC010000023.1, from coordinate 3,733 downwards.
GGGGAAGCAGAAGTCCTTCTGCACGTCGATCAGGAGCATGTGGACACGCTTGCGGTCCGTAGCGGATGGCTGGATCCCATGCTCGCGGCGCCAGGCGTTGGCCGCGGCGAAGAGTGCCTCCTGGTCCGGCGCGTAGGCCCACTCGCGGGCGTGAGCGGAATCGTAATGGGCGGGCACGGGGAGCTCTCTCATGTTTCTTTTTCCAGTCCGCGCGCTTGCAGGATCAGGTGGGTCTTGAGGTCGAACAGCCCGCGCTCAAGGCCCACGGGGTATTGATGCGGGTTCGCGAAACGCTTGACGCCGCCGTGGAACCCCGCGAGCTGCTCGGCCGTGCGCTGGCGCACTTCCCTGAGCTGCGGCGGTTCGTAGACCCGGCGGCCCTGGCGGAAGATGGGCACGAGGAGGTCGGCGTGCTCCGTGCCCTCGGGGATCTCCTTGCGCCGGGTCAGGTCTCCCGGGTCCACGATCGTGGGTGCCGCGGGCGCGCCAAGCTCCTCGTCGAAGATCATGTCGGCCACGAACTCAGTATCGCCTGACAAGCGCGCGGAGAAGCGCCGCACCTGCTGGATGCCCGGAGTCGTGATCTTGACCGCCTGCTCCGACAGCTTGACCTTGTACTTCCAGGCCTGGCCTGAATCCCGCACCGCGGTCAGCTTGTAGACGCCGCCGAGCGCCGGGTCGTCCTTGGCGGTGACGAGGTTCGTGCCCACGCCCCAGACAGCGATCTTCGCGCCTTGGATCTTGAGGCTCTCGACGAGATGCTCGTCGAGCTCGCTGCTGGCGTAGACCTTGGCTTCGGGGAAGCCGCCTTCGTCCAGGATCCTGCGCGCCTCCTTGCTCAGATAGGCGAGGTCGCCCGAGTCCAGGCGCACGCCGAGCATCTCGCGCCCCTGCTCGCGCAGCCATCGCCCGACCTGCACCGCGTGGCTGACCCCCTCGACCGTGTTGTAGGTGTCCACCAGGAAGACGCAGTTGTTGGGCATGGCGCGGGCGTAGGCCTCGAACGACTCGAGCTCGGTGTCGAACGAGAGCACCCAGGAGTGGGCGTGGGTGCCTCCAACCGGGATGCCGAACAGCTTGCCGGCGAGGACGTTCGAGGTGCCGTGGCAGCCGCCGGCATAGGCGGCGCGGCTGGCCGAGAGACCGCCGTCGATCCCCTGGGCGCGGCGCAATCCGAACTCGAGGACCGTGTCCCCCTGGGCCGCGAGGCAGACCCGGGCCGCCTTGGTGGCGATCAGGGTCTGGAAGTTGAGGATCGTGAGCAGCGGCGTCTCCAGGAGCTGGGCCTGGAGGATCGGCCCGCGCACCCGGATCAGCGGCTCCTGGGGAAAGACGATGGTGCCTTCGGGCACGGCATCCACGTCGCATTCGAAGCGCAGGGTGCGCAGCATGTCCAGGAACTCGCCGTCGAAGAGCGGCTTGCCGTCGTTGCCCTGAAGCCCGGCCAGGTAGGAGAGATCGTCGTCGTCGAAGTGGAGGTGCTCGATGAACTCGATCACCGGCGCGAGCCCGCAGGCCACGGTGAAGCCGCTGCCGAAGGGCGGCCTGCGGAAGTGGTGATGGAAGACGGCCTCCTTGGTGTGTGTCCCCGAGCGCCAGTAGCCATAGGCCATGGTCAGCTCGTAGAGATCGGTGAGGAGCGCCAGCGAGGGCCGGTAGAGCTGAGTCAGCACCGGCATGGCTAGTTCGTGACCGCCGCGATGACGAGCCGGACGAGAGACTCGATGTCCCGGAAGTCCGAGACCTCGACGGGGGAGTGGGAGTAGCGGCCCGGCCAGGAGAAGGGGATCATTTCCGGCCCGTTCGCGGTAAATGCCAGACCGTCCGAGGAGCCGCCGGTCATCCCGTACTGGACGGGGATGCCATTGCGGCGGGCGAGGTCGAGGAAGCGGTCGATCAGCTCCCGGGGAGTCTGGTTGAGGTTGTCCATGGTTCGGAGCACCGCGCCCTTGCCGAGCGGAGCGTAGCCGAGCCGCCCGGTCTCGATGGGCGAGTCTGACGAGACGAAGGTGTCCACCGGATGGACGCGGGTGAGATTGGGGAACCGTGCCGCCAGGTCCGCGGAGCCCACGAGCCCGACCTCTTCCTCGATCACCCAGGCGAAAGTGACCCGCCGGGTGAGCTTCGCGGGGTCGATCCGGCGCAGGGCGAGGAGCAGGGCCGTGCAGCCGTTCCGATCGTCGAAGCCGCGGGCGACGGCCCGGTGGCGTCCCATCCGGAACATCTTCTTGGGCATGGTCACTGTGGTGTGCCCCGCCCAGATGCCCAGGCCTTCGGCCTCTTTGGAGGAGGAGACTCCGACATAGACAGTCAGGGGGCCGTCCCCTTCGTACTTGTCTGCCTTGGCCCAACCTTCGCGCGGCTCGAACACCCCGGGAACGGGTCCTTTCTCGCCGTGGACGAGGGCCGCATGGGCCTCCCAGACCGGGACGAGGAGCCCGCCCCGGTTCTCCAGACTCAGCCGTCCGTCCGGCAGGATCTCCTTCACACGGAAGCCGACCTCGTCCATGTGGGCGACCAGGAGGACGTGCTCGTCCCCCTGGCCCACGGTCACGGTGAGGTTGCCCTTGGCGTCGGTCTCTGGGGTTGCCCAGGCCGGAAGGTGCTTGATGATCTCCTCCCGCACCGGGCCTTCGGCGCCGCTGACGCCATAACGGGCGATCAGGGTCCCGAGCAGACCGGCCTCTTCCTCGTGGCCCTTCATCTCCACGAACGGTAGTGGGGAAGCCAGGGGAGGAGAGGTGCTCGCGGCAGCTCCGCCGCTCAGGGCATCGGCCAGCCCCTTGATCTCGGCCAGGGAGACCGCTTCCACCGGCGTGTGCGGGTAGAGAGCGGAAAGCCCCAGGAAGCCGACCCGGGCCTTGCCCCAGTCGGGCGGCCCGACCGCGCCGCCGGACAAGTCGAGATGGGGGGCCGTCTGGGTCCGGATGCCTTTCGGCAGGTCGCCGGCGCCGAGCAAGCCGCTGCCGGGACGGGGGAGAGGCTCGAAGGAGAATTGGTTTTTGTCCTGCTTCCAGCCGAACCCGGGGCTGATGAGGAGCGCTTCGTCAAAGGGGCCCGTGCGCCGGACGAAGTGCTCGAGCCCCTTGCGGTTGAGCAGGTCGAGGGTGGTCCATACGAAGACGGTGGTTCCGGTCTCCGGAGAGGCGTGGAGCCTCCGGGCTGCCTCGGCCACGGCCATGCAGGCGCCCTTCAACCGGGCGGAGGGCGCGGCGATGAGCCCGTTTCCCAGGCGGGTTGGACGTTTGAGAAGGGCGACGGCATCCAGCAGGCGGATTCCCATCTCCTCGACCTCTTCCGCGCTTTCGGCGCCCACGTCCACCCAGAAGTCGTCGGCCGCGGCCGGCTTTTCCGGCGGACCGGACCTCCCCTGCATCAGGTGGACGGAGGGGAGGACCACCGCGCCGACGACCCACCCCCGGGCTCCGCCGATCACGACCGTCTGTCCCTGGTGGGTCTGATCCCAGAGCGCGCCCGCGGGGGCGCCGCTGGCAGGCATCAGCCGGAGGTAGCCGTCGTCATGGATACGGCTGACCACGAAACCCGGCTCGCCCATCGGGCAGGCGATGAGCTTCCGGGGAGAACCCGAGCCGACCGTGACCGTGAGATTGCCCAGCGTGTCGCTCGTGACCGGAAGCCCGGCCAGCCGCCCCCGGAGGAACTCGGCCGCGGGCTCCTCGCGTCCCACGACGGAGGGAACTTGCAGGAACGCTTCGACCTCGTCTTCGAGGGT
>DATLNC010000022.1:0-15155 GCA_035536935.1 Thermoanaerobaculia bacterium | reverse complement strand
TGAACGGCGGCCCGGCGGCCAGGTAGCGTAAGGGTGCGGGGCAGGCCGCGTGCCTGCCCCGCATCTCTCGACCGATTTCGGTGCCATTCCGAAGTACTTCGGAGGCATTCTCAGCCGCTCCGAGCGGTTCTGAAGTACTTGAGAGCCGCTCCGAAGTACCTCGGAATCATTCCGAAGCACTTCAGAGCCATTCCGAGCCGCTCAGAGCGGCTCCGAAGTACTTCAGAGTGATTCTGGGGATTTCAGAATGGCTTCCAGGTTCTTCGAAGCCATTCCCAAGGACTTCAGCGTCGCTCCGAAGTCCTCGGAGCCATTCTGAGGGCTCCAGAATGATTCCCAAGTCCCTTCGGAGCCATTCTGAGACTTTCAGAATCGCTCCGAACCACTTCGGAGTCACATCGAAGGACTTCAGAACGATTCCGAAGTCCTTCAGAGTCATTCTGAGATTTTCAGAATCGCTCCGAACTACTTCGGAGCCATTCCGAGGAGCTTCAGAATCGCTCCCAACTTCTCAGAACGGCTCCGAAGTACTCGAAACGGCTTGAAGCTCTTCAAAGTGGCTCCGTAGCTTTGAGCCTATCCTGCCGCTCCGTTGCCCCGCTTGTTCAGGCGACGGCAGAGCCTCGATAGGTGTTTGGTGCAGGCAGTCCCTGCACCGGAAACGAAACTAAGCAGAGGACAGTTCAATTTCCCGGTAATGTTGGGGGTTGAAGCAGATACGGCTGATGGCCGCATAGACCTCTAGCCGGAGGGCGTCGCCGAGCCCGGGCCGAAGTCCGTTGTAGTGATCTACAGCCGCGTTTAGATCGGACGCAGTATGAGGGTGATATTCAACCCTCATCGTTTCTTGGCGTCGCTGGTACGGGCAAGAAACTCCTCATGGGTCAATGGCTGAACTGCGCCAGACTCAATCTCCCGGTCGCGAGCCTGGGCAAGAGCTATGCCCTCAGGATCAAACGCGGGGCTCGCCGCAAAGGACGGATCCGACTCAAGGCTCTCCCAGGCTGCCAGGACCAGATGTGCCCTCTCAGCCGGGGGAAGGCCCAGAACGGCCTTCTCAAGCTGCGTTGCGCTTTTCATGCGAGAAGTCTACCGCGCTCCGGGGGAATTGAGCCGGCTGTCACGTGTCCGCATATGCGACCTCGGCCTCTGCGAGCACCTGATCCCGGAAGTGCGGGCTCAGGAACCCCGGGGTGTTCAGGTCGACCTTGCGGCCGAGGATGCGGCTCAGCTCCTCCTCCATGGAGAAGAAGCGCAGTCCCGGGACATGTCCAGGCTCGAACTCCACGAGCACGTCCACGTCGCTGTTCGGCCCGAAGTCCTCCCGCAGCACCGACCCGAAGAAGCCGAGCCGGCGGATGTGATTCCGCTGGCAGAACTCGGAGAGCTTGCGCCGGTCGATCGGGATCCGGGTGGCCACGGCCAGATCGTAGCATCCGGCCCGGTCTCTCCGGAACGGGCCTATGGGACTGGGGGAAAAGGCGGGGGCGCGTGACGGGTGCCGCGACGAGCTCGGCCGCGTAGGCAGGGTCAACCCCGGAATGGGTTGAGGATCGAAAGCCCCTCGATTCTGGCGAAGTCGTCCACGTTTCTGGTGATCAGCGTCAGTTCGTAAGCCAGGGCCGTGCCCGCGACCAGCGCATCGCCGAGGCTCATCTTGCGTGCCTGCCGAAGGCGTATGGCCTGGTCCAGGACCGCCTGGGAGAGCGGCAGGATGCGAGCACTGCTAAAGAACGCCTCGAAATGGCGCCGCTCATATTCCTCCAGACGGTGGAATCCCAACACCTCCACATAGCTGACGGCGGAGACCGAGGGAGCCTTCTCCGCGATCAGTCGGCGGAGGTCCTCATGCTCGGGCTTGGCTGCGTAGATGATGATGTTGCTGTCGAGGAGCATCTCAATCCCGGCCGGGGAGCGGGCGCTCGCGCCGGGAATCGCGTTCCCACTGGAGCGGGTCTTCGATCCCGCGGACGCCTCCAGCGTTGGCGAGCCTGCGCAGGGCTTCAGCCATCCTGGAGCCCTGACCGGGGGACACCGGCTCATCCAGGATCGTGACGATGACAGGCAGCTCCCGTTCCGGACTCAGCCCCTCGGGCTTCTCGTCGCTCCACTCCAGCCGGTTGCCGCGCAGGATAGCCTTGTAAGTCATCGCCGTATGGTACCGCACTGTGACTACTTCGACGCGCTCGCCTTCCTCTCCGCGATCCACCGGTCCACGTTCTTCTCCAGCACGGTCAGAGGGATCGAGCCGCTGCCGAGCACTACGTCGTGGAAGGCACGGACGTCGAAGCCGGTGCCCAGTGCCCTTTCGGCGCGGCGGCGCAGCTCCTTGATCTTCAGCTCTCCCATCTTGTAGGCGAGGGCCTGACCGGGCCACGAGATATAGCGGTCGATCTCGGTCTCGACCTCGTGGAGCGGGAGCGCGGTGTGCGAGGCCAGGTAGTCGATGGCTTGCTGCCGGGTCCAGCCCTTCGCGTGCATGCCCGTGTCCACGACCAGGCGGCAGGCGCGCCACATCTCATAAGTCAGACGGCCGAAGTTGCTGTAGGGGTCGGTGTAAAAGCCTGCCTCCAGCCCCAGCCACTCCGAGTAGAGCCCCCAGCCCTCTCCGAACGCCGAGAGATAGTTGAACCTGCGGAACTCCGGCAGGTCCGATAGCTCCTTGTTGAGGGCGATCTGGAGATGGTGCCCCGGCACGGCTTCATGGAGCGTGAGCGCCTCCAGGTTGTAGAGCGGCCGGGACTCCAGCTTGTAGGTGTTGACCCAGTAGATGCCGGGCTGCGTGCTCCCCTCCGGAGAGCCGACGTAGCGGCCGGAGGTGTACTTGGGCGCGATGTGCTCGGGCACGGGCTGGACCGTGTAGGGGACGCGCGGAAGCCGTCCGAAGAGGGCCGGGAGCTTGCCGTCCATCTTCTTGGCGATCCAGGCTGCTTCCTTGAGGAGCTGGTCGGGGGTCTTGGCGTAGAAGCGGGGGTCCTTGCGCAGGAAATCCAGGAAGGCGGCGAAGTCGCCTTTGAAGCCGGTCTGGCGGATGACCTCTCGCATTTCCTTGTCGATCCGCTCCACCTCGGCGAGCCCGATCTTGTAGATCTCGTCGGGCGATAGGTCGAGCGTCGTGTACTGGCGCACCTGCTGGGCGTAGAAGGCGCGGCCCTCCGGCAGCTCCGAGGCGCCGATGGTGGTGCGCGCCTTGGGCAGGTACTCGCTCTGGAAGAAATCGAGGAACGTCTTGTAGCCCGCCACGGGGCCCTGCATCACCGCTTCGCGTCCCGCCTTGCTCAGCCGCTCCCGCTCCGGCTCGGGCACGGTCGAGGGGAAGCTTGCGAAAGGTTTCCAGAACACGCTCTTCTCGGGCGCGTCCACGACGTGGGCGGAGATCGTTTTGTCGTAGCCCTCGAGCGTTGCGCGGGGGATGCTCATGCCCCGGCCGAGCCCGGTGCGCATCAGCTCGATCTGCTGTCCGACGAGGCGCGGCCAGGCGCGCAGGCGGGAGATGTAATTCTCATAGTCCTTGACCGTGAAGAGCGGCACGTCCGAGGGGAGCTGCGAGAAGTCGGTGTGGAAGCCCGAGTCGGCATTGAACGGCATCTGCCAGGCGCCGAGCTCGTAGTTCCGGATGTCGTCCTCGAGCTGGCGCTGGAAGATGTCGGCGTTGACCTGGTCCTCGGCCTCGAGCTTGGAACGGTCGATCCGGCCGAGCTCGGCGAGGAAGTCCCGGCTCGCCTTGGCCTGCCGCTCCAGGTCGGTGGGAGTGATCTCCTCCAGCCGGTCGTCGTACTCGTGCCGTCCGACCGCGGTGGCGAAAGTCGGCCTCTCCTTGAGGGAAAACTCCCAAGAGCGCTTGAAGAGATCGTGGAGCCGGGCCGATTCCTGTGCCTGGGTGTCATTCGCGGGAGCGGCGGCGAGGAGTGCGAGGGTCAAGGGAAGGAAAAGAATTCGCATGCGCCGGAGTCTAGCAGTAGGATTCGCGGCCATGGCCCCTCTCTCACCGTCCTCCGCCTCCGCCCTGCAGGCGTTCCGCACGGTCCCGCGGACCGGGGTGGTCTATGTCACGAAAGAGGCCATGGCCCGGGGCTACCGGACTGGCGACCCGGAGTGGGCCAACCTCGGCCAGGGTCAGCCCGAGACCGGATCCCTGCCGGGAGCTCCACCGCGGGTGACGGCGGTCTCCATCGATCCGGCCGACCATTACTACGCGCCCGTCGCCGGGGTCCAGGAGCTGCGCGAGGCTGTCGCCGCGCTTTACAACCGCCTGTACCGGAAGGGGATGCGCTCCCAGTACACGGCCGAGAACGTGGCGATCTCGGGCGGCGGCCGGGCGGCCCTGACGCGGGCGGTCGCCTCGCTCGACCAGGTCAACCTCGGCCACTTCCTGCCGGATTACACGGCTTACGAGGAGCTGCTGGACATCTTCCGGCTGGTGACGCCGATCCCGATCCTGCTGCGGCGGGAGCAGGGGTACGCCTTTTCGGCCGAGGACCTGCGGCGGGAGGTGATCGGCCGCGGGCTCTCCGTGCTGCTCTTCTCGAACCCCTGCAATCCCATGGGCAAGCTGGTCTCCGGCCACGAGCTGGCGGAATGGGTCGACGTCGGCCGGGAGCTCGACTGCACGCTGCTGATCGACGAGTTCTACTCCCACTACATCTGGGACGCGGGGGAGGGGGAGCCCGGCCCGAGCGTGAGCGCCGCCCGCTATGTCGAGGATGTGGATCGCGACCCGGTGGTGATCGTGGACGGCCTGACCAAGAACTGGCGCTATCCGGGCTGGCGGGTGACCTGGACGCTCGGTCCGCGCTCCGTGATCGAGGCCATCGAGAGTGCCGGCTCGTTCCTGGACGGCGGCGGCTCGCGCCCCCAGCAACGGGCGGCGGTGGAGCTGATGGAGCCGGACCTGGTCATCGCTGAGTCCAAGGCGATCCGCGAGGTGTTCCTGCCGAAGCGGGAGCTGATCCTGCGCCGCGCGAGGGAGCTGGGGATGCGGGTGCACCCCGAGCCCGCCGGCACTTTCTACGCCTTCGTGTCGGTGAGGGACCTCCCGGAGCCGATCTCGGACGGCATGGCCTTCTTCCGCGCGGCCCTGGAGCACAAGGTGATCTGCGTGCCTGGAGTCTTCTTCGACGTCAACCCCGGCCATCGCCGCGCCCAGCGCCTCTCCCGCTTCCACCAGCACGTCCGCCTCTCCTTCGGACCCGTCCTGGACGAAGTCGCCGGGGGAATGAACCGGCTGGAGGAGATGATTCGGGGGTATCAGGAGTAGAATTTTCCAATGGCCAGGAACGAAGCCGTCAAGGTCTCTGTCAGTCAAGTCGCTGCCCGGCTCGCCGAGCTGCCCCCGGAGGATCTGCCTCTGGTGGTGGACTTCCTGGACTATCTCAAGGAGCGGCGCCCCGTCTCTGCCGGCGCCCGGCTGCGGACCGAAGCGAGGCGCCGCGCGCGTCTCCTCCAGGATGTTCCCAGAGAGCAGCTCGCCGTGCGGTTTGCAGAGTTGACCGAAGAGATCCGCCGGGAGGCGATCGCGCAGGGTACTGCCATCGAGGGGGACTGGGTGGGTGACTGATCGGCTTCGCGCCGTCTTCGACACCAACATCTTCGTCTCGGCGTTTCTCAGCCGGAATCCTTCCAGTCCGACCAGGGAGCTCCTCCGTCGCTGGCAGGATGGCGAGATCACCCTGCTCGTGTCCGAGGCTCTGGTCGACGAGGTAGCGGAGAAGCTCCTGGAGCGACGGATCTCGGAGGAGCGAGTCACGGAGCTTCTGTCGCTGCTGCTTCGGCTGGCCGAGTGGGTGGAGGTTCCTCCCGAATCCATCCGGGCTGCCGTCACGGAAGACCCTGATGACGACCCTATCCTGGCCTGCGCCATCGTCGGTCAAGCCGCATATCTGGTGACCTACGACGCACACTTCGATGTCTTGGGTGGGAGCTTCGAGGGAGTCAAGATCACCAAAGCCATCCCCTTCCTCCGGGAGCTTCGCGGAGACCCGGCGCTATAATTGCCTGCAAGGAGGGCAAGGCCATGTACTGCCCCGAATGCGGTAGCGAGTACAGAGAAGGCTACTTCACCTGCGTTGACTGCGAGGTCCCGCTGACCGAGGCCCCTCCCGCCGAGCCCCTTCATCCCGATGTCCATCTCGTCACCGTCTTCGAAGGGAACGATCCCGCGGCCCTCGCCCTCGCGGAGTCCCTGCTCCTCGAGGCGAAGGTCCCCCACTACAAGAAAGGTGACCAAATGAACCACCTCTTCGGAATGAACGTGGTCGGCGGCCCGGTTTTGATCCAGGTCCCCGAGGAGCACGCGGCAGCGGCCTTCGAGAGGCTGGGTGAGCTCAGGCATGGGAATCTGGAAGCTGCCAGCGAGTCCGCGGAAGCCATGGAGCCGTAAGAGACGTATGAAAACAAAGCTGTCCCTCGTCCTCGTTGCCCTGCTTCTGTCCATACCCGCGTCCGCCTGTACCACCTTCTGCCTGCGCGATAGCGGGCGCATCGTCTTCGGCAAGAATTACGACTGGTCTGTCGGGGACGGCCTGCTGATCGTCAACAAGCGGGGGGTGAGCCGGAAGGCCGACGCCGATGCCGAGGGCGATCCCAAGCCCGCGAGCTGGGTCTCCAAGTACGGCAGCGTGAGCTTCAACCAGTACGGCCGCGATTTCCCCTCCGGCGGCATCAACGAAAAGGGGCTCACCATCGAGCTGATGTGGCTCGAGGGCAGCCGCTATCCTGCGGCCGACGCGCGGCCCGGAGTCGACGTCCTGCAGTGGATCCAGTACAACCTGGACAATCACGCCACGGTCGCGGAGGTCCTGCAGTCGGACCGGAGCCTGCGGGTCGTCGGTCCCGTCCCGATCCACTACCTCGTGGCCGACAGGCAGGGGCAGGTCGCGACCGTCGAGTTCCTCAACGGCCGGATGGTGGCCCATACCGGCGGCAAGCTCCCGGTGGCGGCGCTCGCCAACGATCCCTATGCCGAATCGCTCAGCAGCGAAAAGATGGAGGGCCGCTCCCGGTTCGCCCGCGCCGCGCAGCGAGTCAGGGGATTCAAGGCGAAGGGAACCGACCCGGTGAATTACGCCTTCGAGACGCTCGACCAGGTCGCCCAGCCTGGCTACACCCAGTGGAGCATCGTCTACGAGGTGGACCGCGGGCGCGTCCACTTCCGCACGCGGGATCGCCGCAAGGTCCGCAGCCTGGACCTCAAGGACGTGGACTTCTCCTGCTCGACCCCCGTCCAGGTGCTGGACCTGGATGCGGATGCCGCGGGCGACGTGGCGCGGCGCCTGGTCCCGTATACGCGGGACATCAATCGGGAGCTGGTGACGGCCGCGTTCCGCAAGACCTCGTTCCTGGCCGAAACCCCGAAGGCCGAGATCGAGCGTGTGGCCCGCTATCCTGAGTCGGCGGTCTGCCGGCGCTGATCCGAGCCAAAGAGCCGCGGGAGATGCTGCTGATGGAGCGCGGGCAGGAAGACGCGGTCGAGCTGGCGGGCTTCCTGTCTCAGCTCCCGCCGCGGATCTGAGCGGCCGCTTCGGCCGGACCCAGATCGAAAGTCCACGGCCCCATCCGGGTCGGGGCCGGAAGCGCCCTTTCGAGTGCCCCGAGGAAGTGCTCCCGCGGCCAGTCCTCCGCCCCGAACGTCGCCAGGTGGTCGGTGTAGCTCTGGCAGTCCACGAGCTGGAAGTCCCAGGCGACCAGGTTTCCGAGGAGAGTGGCGAAGGCGACCTTGGAAGCGTCCGGCGCGTCCGCGAACATCGATTCCCCGTAGAAGACCGCTCCCAGGGAGATGCCGTAGAGGCCGCCGACGAGCCGGCCCTCCTGCCACGCTTCTATCGAGTGGGCGAAGCCCCGCTTGTGCAGGGCTGTGTAACCCTTGATCATGCCGCGGTTGATCCAGGTGCCGCGCTGCCCCGGCCGCCGTTTTCGCGCGCAGGCGCGGATGACCGCTTCGAATGCCGTGTCGGCACGGATTTCGAGCCCACTGCGGCGCATCGTCTTGCGCAGCGACCGGGAGAGGTGGGCCTCCTGAGGGATGAGGACGAAGCGCGGATCGGGGCAGAACCAGAGGAGCGGGAGCCCCGGGTGGGGCCAGGGGAAGATCCCGCGGCTGTAGGCGGCGAGGAGGAGGTCCGGGTCCGGCTTGCCGCCCACCGCGAGGATGCCGTCGGCCGTCGCCCGCTCCGGGGGCGGGAAGACGTCACGGTCTGGGAAGAGCATGCTTCGGCGCGGTGAGCCGCTCCAGCCGGGCCAGGTAAGCGTAGGCCGCGCGGGCCGAGCCGCCGCACATCTCCTCGCTGGGCCGAAGCCGGGTGCAGACCGGCGGCCGATCCGGCTGTCCGAAGATCCGGCAGCGGTGGTCGTCGGTGAGCTGCACGCAGCGCACGCCCGCCGGCTTGCCCTCGGGCATGCCCGGGATCGGGGTGGAGATCGAGAGCGCGATGCAGCAGGCGGCGCAGCCGGGGCGGCAATCCATGGACCCGCCATTCTAGCGTGCTAGCCTAAGATGGACACTCCCGCCGCCTGGGGTTGAAACCCCAGGCTAGAAGGGTACAGCCCCTCCCGGGGCTGGCTTACGCAAAAGCCGGCGACTCGCCCCGGCGGGGGCGATACTTTTCTAGCCTGGGGTTTCAACCCCAGGGGAGGTTCCGATGATCCGCAGGATTTTGTCGGCACTCCTTCCTCTGCTCTGGGCATGCGGAGCCCCCGATTCCGTCCCGCTCGTGGCCGACAAGGCCCCCCTCCACCTGGAAGAGCACCTCGACGCCGCGCGGATCGAGGGCTCGGAAGTCCCCGAGGACCTTCCCGAGGCGGAGGCGTGGGACCTCGGCAAGCCGCAGACAGGATGGAAAACAGTCGTCCCTCTGATTCCCAGCATGGCCCCGGCCGGTGTGCAGCAGGCGGACGGCGCGCTGCTCGTCGATCTAACCGAGGCGAACCGCCAGCGCCGGGGCCTGCGCGGCGGGGTCTACGTCGACCTGCCGGGCTGGAACCGGGAGGACTGGGCGTTCCTGCTGGTGCGGGCGCGCAGCTCGGGCGGAGCCAGGGACCTCGGAGTCGGCTTCAACCTGCGGCGGCAGCACGGCGACATGATGTTCGAGTACGAGCCGTTCCTGTACCGCGGCGACTCGGCCACCCTCATCAACGACGGCGCCGTCCACGACTACCTGCTGCGCGCCGACTGGGTGGACTTCGGCTCCATGGAAGAGCCGCTGCGCCAGCTCGGCCTCATACTCAACGCCACGGGTCCGGGCCGGGTGGAGCTCCTCTCGGTCTCGCTCGTTCCCAAGGAGGCGCGCTATGCCGAGCTGCCCGCGGGGGTCGTCACCGAGCCGCGCGACGCGCTCTACAGGCGCGCCCTCTACACCCACGCGCCGGGCAAGCTCTCCTGGCGCGTGAAAGTCCCCAGGGATGGGCGGCTCGACTTCGGATTGGGAGTGCTCCGCCAGGATGCGCCCGTGACCTTCCGCGTCCAGGCAGGGGATCAGGAGGTCTTCAAGGAGAGCTACGCCGGCAAGGCCCATTGGGGGCAGCGTTCGGCCGACCTCTCCCGCTGGGCGGGCAAAGAGGTCGACCTCACGCTGGAGACCCTGGGGAAGGCTGGGAGCGTGGCCCTCTGGTCGGCCCCCACCGTAAGCGGTGCTATCAAGTCGGCTCCGCCGAACGTCCTCCTCTACGTGATCGACGCCGGGGGCGCCGAGTACATGAGCGCCTATGGCTACAACCGCCGCACGACTCCGAACCTGGAGCGGCTGGCGGCGGAAGGGGCGCTCTTCGAGCGGGCGTACAGCAACTCCTCCTGGTCGAAGCCGTCTACGACCTCCTTCATGACCGGCCTTCATCACACCGTGCTCGGCGGCTACCGCCTGCCGAACGATCCGCTGCCGGACAGGGCCGCCACCATGGCCCAGCTCCTCCACGGGGCCGGCTATCAGACCGGCGTCTTCACCTCGAACTCCTGGTGCGGCTCCATGAGCAGCCTCGAGCGCGGCGTGGACAACCTGATCGAGAGCATCTCCGGCCCCAACTCGGCGTCGTCCGAAGAGCTGCAGCGGGCCTTCTGGCGCTGGCGCGAGTCCTATCCCGGGCGCCCGTGGTGGGCGCACTTCCAGGTGACGGACGTCCACTGGCCCTGGGAACCGGTGCCGCCGGTCGCGGGCACCTTCCTCAGCCGCGCCGAGCGGGAAGCCTTCAAGGACATGGAGCGCCGCCTGGGCGACGCCACCGGCACGATGGGCCGCTCCTGGGGATTGCGCGCCGCCGCGGCGACCTTCGAGAAAGCCGGGATCGAGCGCAAGGCCTACTTCGACGGCGTGCGCGGGGCCTTCGACGAGGCCATGGCCTTCTCCGACCATCAGCTCGGCCTGCTGGTGGAGAGGCTCAAGGCCACGGGCGAGTGGGAGAACACCGTCCTCATCGTCACCGCCGACCACGGCGACTGGCCCGGCCTGGGCTACTTCGACGCCTGGGCGCCGTTCGAGAGGGTCGCCTACCTCAACCCGTACCTGACCCGCGTGCCGCTGGTGGTGGTCTGGCCCGCGAAGATCAAGCCGGGCCAGCGCTTCCGCGGTCCCGTGTCGCTCATCGACCTGCTGCCCACCGTCCTGGACCTCGCGGGCCGGCCGAAGCCCGGCTATCTCCAAGGGCAGTCGCTGGCGCCGCTGCTCCTCGGTCAGCCGGGATGGAAGCCGCGCCCGGTCGTCATCGACGAGCTCACCCTGGAAGCCAGGACGGGCGAGCCCACCGGGATCATGGAGATCGTGGATGGCCGCTGGGGAGCCTCGCTCCAGATCAGCAAGGAGGAAGCTGAGGGTCCGCGCCTGCTGCTCTACGACCTGTGGAACGACCCCTATTGCCTGAAGAGCCTCCACAAGGAGAAGCCGGAGCTGGCGAAGAAGTACACCGGCATCCTGGAGAGGACGTTCCGGGAGCACCAGGCACTGGGGAAGGAGTTCCCCCGGGGAAAGGGAGGAGCCATGGACTCCGAGCAGCTCAAGACCTTGCAGTCTCTAGGGTACATCTAGGCGTTGGAGGACAGCGCCGAGCTGTTTGCGGACCGTACCCGCTCGTTGCCGGGCAGAACCCAGTCAACGCCGGAGAGGGGCTGGTCGTTTCCGGACAGCAGCGAGCCGTTTCGGGACCATACCCGCTCGTGGCCGGGCGGTACCCAGTCGATGCCGGACAGGGGCGAGTCGTTTTCGGACAGGGGTGAGCCGTTTACGGACTCTCCCAGTGGTTGCCGGACAGCTAGTCGCCTTTGAGGGCCGTGGTCATCTCGCGGAGCGTCTTCTTGGCGTCGCCGAGCACCATCATGGTGTTCGGCTTGCCGAACAGGTCGTTCTCGATCCCCGCGAAGCCCGGGTTGAAGCTGCGCTTGAGGACGATCACCGCCCGCGCCTGCTCCACGTTGAAGACCGGCATGCCGTAGATCGGGCTCCCCGGGTTCGTCTTGGCCGCGGGGTTGACCACGTCGTTGGCGCCCACCACGAGCACGGCATCGGTGCGGGCGAACTCGTCGTTGATGTCGTCCAGGTCGAAGAGCTGATCGTAGGGGACGTTCGCCTCGGCGAGGAGCACGTTCATGTGCCCCGGCATGCGGCCGGCGACCGGGTGGATGGCGTACTTGACCGAGGCCCCGCGCCCCTCGAGGATCTGCGTCAGCTCGCGCACGGTGTGCTGGGCCTGGGACACGGCCATGCCGTAGCCCGGCACCACGATCAGCGACTGCGCGGCTTCGAGCACGCCCACCGACTCCTCGACCGTGGCCTGGTTGTAGCTGGCCGCGGACCCGGTCCCCGCGGCAACGGCCCCCTCGGCCGGAGCCTCCACCTTGCCGAAGGCGCCGAACAGCACGTTGGTGAACGACCGGTTCATCGCCTGGCTCATCTTGAGCGACAGCAGGAGGCCCGAGGTGCCGTCGAGCGCGCCGGCGATGATCAGCACGTAGTTGTTGAGCGCGAAGCCCGTGGCCGCGGCGGCGAGGCCGGCGTAGGAGTTCAGGAGCGAGATCACCACCGGCATGTCCGCGCCGCCGATCGGAATGACGAAGAGAATGCCCACGACGAAGCCGATCAGCCCCATGAGGTAGAAGAGCACGCTGCGGGTGGGGTCGAGCACCACCAGGACGAGCAGCACCAGCGCGCCCAGGAAAAGGACGATGTTCGAAGTGTTCTGCCCCTTGTAAGTGATCGGCGAGCCGGGCAGCACGCCCTGCAGCTTGCCGAACGCCATGAGGCTGCCCGTGAACGTCAGGAAGCCGAGGAACACCTCCAGGCCGAGGGCGCCCATGGTGAAGCTCGAGATCTCCGAGCCCAGGTGGTGATACTCCGAGATACCCACCAGGGCGGCGGCGAGGCCGCCGAAAGAATGCGAGAGCGCGATCCGCTCCGGCATCTTGGTCATCGGGATCCAGATCGACATGACCGCGCCGATGACGGAGCCGATGGTCAGGCCGATGAGGATCCACTTGAACGTGAGGATCTCGGTCAGGAGCAGGGTGCCGACGACCGCCACCAGCATGCCGAAGGCGCCGATCGCGTTGCCCCGGCGCGCGTGCTTGGGCGACGACAGCGCCTGCAGCGCGACGATGAAGCAGACCGAAGCGATGAGGTACGAGAACGGGGTGATGTTCATGACTTGCGCTCGATACGATCACTGCGCCGCGTCTTGAACATCCGCAGCATGCGGTCGGTGATCAGGAATCCGCCCACGGTGTTGATCGTGGCGCAGGTCACCGCGATGGTCCCGAGGATGGTGCTGAGCGTGCCGTACCCGCCGCCCGCGGCGACCAGCGATCCGACCAGCGAAATGCCGGAGATCGCGTTGGTGCCCGCCATCAGCGGCGTGTGCAGCAGCGGCGGCACACGATGGATGACGTGATGGCCGAGAAAGCCCGCCAGCACGAAGACGTACAATCCGAAGAGCAGCTCGTTCGACATGGCCGTCCTTGTAGTTTTGGGGTCGGAAGTCCCGACGGGCGCGTATCGTAGCATGCGCGCCGCGGCCCGGCTTGGGGTTATAGTCCCGCCCTATGAGCTCGCCCCGGAAACCCAGCGCCTACGCCCAGGCCGGAGTCGACATCGACGCCCAGGAAAAAGGGCTCGCGCGGGTCAAGAAGCTGGCGAAATCCACCTTCACCCCCGGGGTCCTCTCCGAGATCGGCAGCTTCGGCGGCCTGTTCCGGCCCGACCTGTCGGGCATGACCGAGCCGGTGCTGGTGGCCTCGGCCGATGGAGTCGGCACCAAGCTGGTGGTGGCGAAGATGATGGGGGACTACTCCTCCGTGGGCCGCGACCTGGTCAACCACTGCGTCAACGACATCCTGGTGCAGGGGGCCGAGCCGCTCTTCTTCATGGACTACCTCGGTGCCGGCGTGCTCGAGCCGCAGAAGATGGTCGAGCTCGTCGAGGGAGTCGCGGACGGCTGCCGCGAGAACGGCTGCGCGCTGCTTGGCGGCGAGACCGCGGAGATGCCGGGCTTCTACCAGCCGGGCGACTACGAGCTCGTCGGCTTCATCGTCGGGATCGTGGACCGCCCCAAAGTGCTCGACGGGTCCAAGGTCGCGCCCGGGGACGTGCTGGTGGGCCTCCCCTCGTCGGGGCTGCACACCAACGGCTACTCCCTGGCCCGCAGGATCCTCTTCGAGACGGTGGGGCTCGGCATCCGCGACCGCGCGCCCTGGCGCTCCAAGAAGACCGTGGGCGAGGCGCTCCTGGAGCCGCACCTGTCCTATTTCAAGCCGCTGCGCCCCATCCTCGGGCATCGCGCCCTGCACGGCATGGCCCACATCACCGGCGGGGGCATCACCGACAACCTGCCGCGCATCCTGCCCGCGGACACCCACGCCCTGATCCGGGTGGGGAGCTGGCCCGGGCTCGAGCTCTTCAACTTCCTCCAGGAGAAGGGGGAGGTCGAGGAGGACGAGATGTTCCGCGTCTTCAACATGGGGATCGGGATGGTGCTGGCGGTGGAGCCCTCCGGGCTTGCCGAGGTGCTGTCCCTGCTGCGGAGCACGGGCCAGCGCTCGTTCCTCATCGGCACGGTCCAGAAAGAGGGCTCGGGAGTCGTGTACGACCTGAGCAGCACCTTCCCGGACGTGGAATGACCCGCATCGGGGTCCTTCTCTCCGGCCGCGGGAGCAACTTCCTGGCCCTCCACGCCGCGGTCGAGCGCGGCGAGATCCCCGCCAGGATCGTGCTGGTCCTCAGCAACATCGCGGATGCCCCTGGCCTCGCCAGGGCCCGCGAGCTGGGAATCGCTGCCGAGGCCATCCCCCACCAGGGGCAATCCCGGGCTGTCCACGAGGATAGGGTCCTGGAGGCGCTCCGTCAGGCGGAAGTCGACTGGGTCTGCCTGGCCGGCTACATGCGCCTGCTCTCCCCGGCATTCGTCTCGGCCTTTCCCCGCCGTATCGTGAACATCCACCCGAGCCTCCTCCCCGCCTTTCCCGGGCTAGACGCCCAGGAGCAGGCGCTGGCTCGCGGGGTGAAGGTCTCCGGCTGCACGGTCCATCTGGTGGACGAGGGGCTCGACAGCGGCCCGATCGTGGTGCAGCGGACCGTGCCTGTCCTCGACGGCGACACCCCTCGGACCCTGGCTGCCCGCATCCTGGAGCAGGAGCACCTCGCCTACCCTGAAGCCCTGCGCCGCCTGCTCTCCGAACCCTGGCGGGTCGAAGGGCGCCGACTGATTTTCGCAGACCGGGAATGACCCGGAGAGGGCATCGGTTGTACTCCCTGCCGCCGCTGGACTGGCAGTCTGGAATAGACAAAGCGGGCCGGCGGTTGTAGACTGAGCGAGACGCGAAAGCGGCAGGGTGGGTGAGACGGGGGTCTTTGAACAAACTGGAGCGACTTGAGTAGGAAACCCCGTGGCCGGGAATGACTGGCCCGGGCGGCTGGTTATGACCCCTTGCGCCAGGGTGGAAGCGAGAGGCGGGCGAAAAGGGGGTTGACACCAAGATCGACCTGCCCTACACTTCGCCTCCCCTTGAACGAGGGGGCGTCGCAAGGCGCGCGCCCGAAGGGGCGCCGGTTCTTTGAAAACTAGGTAGAGGAAATGAGTGAAGCAGTCGGGCGACTGTAGATTTGTATTCCGAATACGACTGCCGGAGCTGTAGCGGCTCTGGTGGTGAGGATCTAAACTGGAGAGTTTGATCCTGGCTCAGAATG
>DATLNC010000021.1:0-12351 GCA_035536935.1 Thermoanaerobaculia bacterium | reverse complement strand
TCGCGGGCGCGCGCCTGGGTGCGCCGCGCCTGCCGCGGGTGACGGGGACCAGCCCTCTCAGGATCCGGCTGCTCACCGACCTGGTGGCCACCCCGCAGGGTGTGATGGTCGTCTGGAACGCCACGAGCCGTCCGGGCGGCCAGGACCTCTTCGCGGCCGGCTTGGAATGGGAGTGGGAGAGGACGACGCGAAGCACGTCTCTACCCGCCGACCGGCTCGGCCAACAGATGTGCGGCCGTGTTGCCACCAATGGAAACGGCGACTGGGCCGCGGCATGGAAGGAAGTCTCGGCTTCGTCAGATCTCGTGGTGACCAACGAAGCGCGGACCTTCGAGGGCACCCTGGCTGATTAGGAGACGTGGGGAGACTCCGTGGCCTGCTGGTACGCCCGCATCACCGCGGGATCTGCCACGTACATCGAGAAGAGCACGTTCAGGAGCTTGCTGTCGCCCGCCAGGGCCTTGCGGAATTCCGCCAGGTCCACGCTCTTTCGCGCCTGCTCCAGCGTCTCGCCTCTCGCCACGGCCGCCTCGGTCTGCTGGCGGATCGAGGCGAGCAGCCGGACCATGAGCCGCACGTAGGAGTCGTCCTTCATCACCGAGCCGTGGCTGGGGAGGTAGACGGACGCCTTCAGCGCCAGCAGCTTCTCCAGGGTCGGGCCGTAGTCGAGCGGGAAGGAGGTGCTGCCGATGAGCGGAATGGGACCGGCCACGATGTCTCCCGTGAAGACGATGCCTTCCTTGGGCAGGTGCACCACGATGTCTCCCCGGGTGTGGGCGCGCCCCAGCCAGAGCACCTCGATCGTTCGGCCGCCGCGGACCAGCGTCAGGCGGTCCTGGATCAGGAGGGTGGGGGGGAGGGGCTGGAGCTTTCCGGGCTCCGCGAAGTAGCGCTCGGCCAGGGCGACGCTGCTGACGTGGCTCGCGCGCTCTTCCTCGGTGATGGGGTGGCCGTCGAAGCCCTTGCCGTCCGCCACGAGCTTGCGCAGGAAATCCGCGAAGCCGGGGCCCTGCTCGACCATCTGCTTGCGGTTGACGACGCCCTGGGTCGCCATGTCCTCGGCCGCCGTGGCATGGGCGACGATCTCGGCCCCGGGATAGGCCGTGCTGCCCATCATGTGGTCGTCGTGCCAGTGGGTCTTGATCAGGACGCGCACCGGCTTGTCCGTGACCTTGCGGATGGCCGCGAGCACCACCTTCGCCGACGTCGGATTCGATCCGCCGTCGATCACCACCACGTCGTCGTCCCCGACGACGAAGGCGCTGTTCGCCTCGAACATGATGCCTGGCGGATCGGTGCGGACCACGGCGTAGACGCCGTCCGCGAGTTTCTGGACCTCGATGTTGGCGGGATCCCCGGGATGATCCCCGGGATTGCCGGGAAGCAGGAGCGCTAACAGCAAAAGAGTCTTGAGCATGCGCTCGATACGGGGAGGTGCCGGGAAGGTTGCAACGCCTATACAATGCGCCCCTCGTGACGGACCTGGCTCGATCCCGCGGGCTCTCTATCGCCCTCTTTGCCCTCCTTGCCTGGAGCCTGGCGCTGCGTGTGTGGCTCGGCACCCCGAATCCCACTTCGACCCGGTTCTATGACGAGCGGTACGGCGTCACGAATGCCCATGCCCTTCTCGTGAAAGGGACGATCCGTCCGGCGAACGGCTGCCATCCCGGCATGTCCTACCTGCCGCAGGCGGCGCTGCTCGCCGGGTCCGAGGCGCTCCACCGGCTCACCGGCGCGAAGGTCTTCGCCGTCTTCGACGAGCACAGGATGACGCCCACGGGGTATCTGATCTGCCGGTTTCTGCAGGCGGTCTTCGGTACCCTGTCCATCTACCTCACGTACCGCATCGGCCGCCAGGTGTTCTCGCCCGGTGTGGGGTTGCTCGCGGCATTCCTGCTGGCCGTGGTGCCGTGGCACCTGCGCCAGTCCGTGCTCTTCAAGCCGGACATCCAGCTCGTCGCGGCCTCTCTCTTCGCTTTCGACCGGAGCCTGGCGGCGGCGGCGCGCCCGACCTGGCGGCGCTACCTGGCCGCGGGGGTGGCCATCGGCATCGCGCTGGCCTCCAAGTTCAACGCCGGGCCGATCGCCTTCCCGCTGATGTTCGCGGCGCTCTCCGGCGGCGGTTGGCGCGACCGGAGAGCGTGGGGGAGGCTCGTCCTCGCCGGCGCGGTCTCGCTCGCCGTCTTCCTTCTGTGCACGCCTTTCGCCGTGCTCGATTGGAGCATTTACGAGAAAGACCTCAGCCGCACCATGCGCGACTACGAGCAGAAAGGGCAGCGGCTGGGCGGCTCGCACCTCTACGTCCTCTTGCACGGTTTGCAGTCGCTGTTCTCCTGGACCTTTCACGGACCGGTGATCGCGGCGGTAGGCCTGCTGGGGGTCGTTCTGCTCCTGGTCCGGGCGGCGCGGATGCGGGAGGGCTCTGCGCAGGAGCGGCTCGGGCCGGTGATGATGGCGATCTACGTGTTTGGCTACGCGCTGTCCTACAGCATGGCCACGCTCAACCCGAGCAAGCACAACTGGCTGCCGCTGACTCCGTTCACCGCTCTCGCGGCGGCCTGGCTCCTCTTCAAGCTCTGGGAGTGGCTCGCCTCGCGGCTCCCTCTCCTGCGGCGCCCGGCCGTCGTGGGAGCGATCCTGACCGTCCTGGCGTTTCCGCTCGTGAGCACGGTGAACGGCTATACATACCGCAACGTCGTGCCGAGCACGCACGAGCTGGCCCGGCGGTATCTGAGGACGGGCATGCGGCTGCAGGGCCGGACCGTGATCTTCGAGCGCGGTGATGGAAATGATGGGGGGGAGGAGCTGCCTCTCGGGCGGTCGGGAGCGTTCGTCAAGGGAGTCGGGCGCCTCGACGAGCTGCCGCCCGCGCAGATCGAGCTGTCGGACGCCGTCCTCTTCGAAGCCGGAAGGGACGGAGATTTTTATAGGAAGGTGTCCGCGTCCGGAGGGGAGACCCTGCGGTTCGAGCCGGCCCCGTTCCGCGCGCGGGGCGCCGAGCTGCTCTTGGTCGTCCATCCCTGGCATCAGGTCGGCGAGCCGGTCCCTCTCCCGGCCGTGCCGGTCGACGCCCGGCGCGGGCGCCTCGAGGCGCGGCTGCCGGATCAGGTGCGGCCCGGCGAGGTGCTCTCCCTGGAGATCGTCCTGCCGACCCGATGGCGGCTGAACAACAGCCTGCGTCAGATCCAGATCCACGGCCAGCCGGTCGAATGGGACAACGGAGGGCCGTTGCGCGGCCGCCGGCGCATCGTCTCCCGCCGCTTCCAGGTGGCGGATTCCGCCGGCCCGATCGTGTTCGTCCTGCGCCGTCCGCTCCCCGAAGGAAAGGAGTTCGAAGTCCAGTTCCGCCGCTGGGCGAGATGATGGAGCTGATGACGGACCCAGGCTTGCAATACACTCAGCCCATGATCCCGGACGAGGAGCTCTCCTTCACGACCTCCCGCAGCAGCGGACCGGGTGGTCAAAACGTCAACAAGGTGGAGACCCGCGTGACGGCCCGGTTCGATGTGGCAGGCTCCCCGAGCCTGACGGAGGAGCAGCGGCAGCGCCTGATGGAGCGGCTGGCCACCCGGATCACCCGGGAGGGCGTGCTCCATGTCACCTCCCAGAAGCACCGCACCCAGGGGGAGAACCGGGAGGCCGCGGCGGCCCGCCTGGCGGAGCTGGTGGCCGAGGCGCTCCGCGAGGAGATCCCGCGCAAGTCCACGCGGGTGTCCAAGGCGGCCAAGCGCCGCCGGGTGGATACGAAGAAGCGCCGGGGCCAGCGCAAGCGGGAGCGCTCGGCACCGATCTCGCTAGATTGACCCAGGTTGGGAGGGGGGACCATGAATACCGTCGACCTCGAAGCCATCCGCGCCGCCGTCGCCGAGGCCGAGCAGAAGACCTCGGGCGAGATCGTGCCGTACTTCGTCGAGGAGAGCGACGGCTACCCCTCGGCGCTCTGGAAGGGCACCGCGCTGGGCGCGATCGCCGGCCCCCTCCTTGCCGAGGGGATCTATTTTCTCGGCGACTTCTGGGGCGGCCTGATGCCCCTCTGGATCGCGCTGCCCTCCGCGGCCGGAGCCGCCGTGGGCTTTCTCCTTGCCGCCTACGTCCCAGCGGTCAAGCGCTGGATGGCCGGGGACGGCCTGCTGGATTTGAGGACGCGGCAGCGCGCCGAAATGGCCTTCATGGAAGAGGAGGTCTTCCACACCCGTGACCGCACCGGCATCCTCCTCTTCCTCTCCCTGTTCGAGCACCGGGTGGTCGTGATCGGCGACTCCGGCATCAACCGTCAAGTCGAGCAGGGACAGTGGGATGGCATCGTAAAGAGCGTCGCCGCGGGCATCCGCGCGGGCAAACCCGGGGAGGCCCTCGTGTCCGGCATCCGGCAGTGCGGCGAGCTGCTGGAGCGGCACGGGGTCGCGATCCAGCCGGACGACTTCGACGAGCTGTCCAACGAATTGCGGCGGGGCGACCGGTGATGCGCCGGCTCGCGGTCGTTCTCTTTCTGCTGGCTCTTCTGATGGCTCTAATCACTGCGCCCCTCGCTGCCCTGGAGGTGCCCTACCTTTCCGGCCGCGTCATGGACAACGCGGACCTGATCCCCGACGATGTGCAGCAGCGCATCGAGCAGAGGCTCGCCGCCTACGAGCAGCAGACCACCAACCAGATCGCCGTGCTCACCGTCGAGAGCCTCGGGGACGAGGCGCTGGAGGATTACACCCTGCGCGTGGCCGAGACCTGGAAGCTCGGGCAGAAGGGCAAGGACAACGGCGCCCTGTTCCTCATCTCCGAGCAGGACCGCAAGATGCGGATCGAGGTCGGCTACGGACTGGAGCCCCAATTGACGGATTTCGAGACCGGCCGCGTCCTCGACAACGTCGTCACCCCCTACTTCCGGAGCGGGGACTTCGGAGCGGGAGTGGAGAAGGGGGTTGACGGGATCATCGCCTCGATCGGCGGGCAGGAGGTCACTCCCGCGCCGGGTGCTGATGCCGCCCCGGAGATGGCAACGGGGGAGAAGGCGCTGTTCGGGATGATCTTCTTCTTTGTGATCGGCATCTTCTCGCTCATGGCGATCTTCTCGCAGGGCTGCCAGAGCTGGTTCATGTACCTCTTCCTGATGCCCTTCTATGCGTCGTTCCCCAACATGTTCTTCCCGGGGCTCGGCATCGGGGCGCTGATCGCGTGGGCGGTGCTTTTCCCGATCCTCAAGGCCCTGTTCGGCAGGAGGATCGGCAGCGGCATCCCGACCCGGCGTCGTGGCGGATGGGGTGGTCCCTTCATCATCGGCGGCGGCGGGGGTTGGGGTAGAGGAGGAGGCTGGGGCGGCGGGGGAGGAGGGGGCTTCTCGGGTGGCGGCGGCAGCTTCGGCGGCGGCGGGTCTTCCGGTTCCTGGTAGTTATCTCATCCATCATCCGTCTTCGAACGCCTCCAGCGTCTCGCGCAGCAGGCGCTCCTCGTCATCCTGGTGCTTGGGCGAGAAGTGGAACGGCACGAGCCGTTTGGCCCCGGCCTCGCGGGCCAGGAGCCCGGCCTGGCGCGAGGTCAGGTGGCGCTTCTCCGCGGCCCGGCGCTCCTCCTCGTGGATGAAGGCCGACTCGATGAACAGCACGTCCGCCCCCCGTGCGAGATCGACGATCGCCGACGCATTGTCAGCCGACCAGCCGACGTCGGTCACGTAGGCCACCTTCTGGCCGGGCACGACCCGCAGCACCTTGTCCTTCAGCTCTTCCAGGGTCACCTCCCGGTCTCCGGCACGAAAAAGGGTCGCGTCCGGCTCGCCGCGCAGGGCGGCGTACTTGACCTCGCGCAGCCACGGCCCGGTAGGGAGACCCAGCTCCTCCAATCCGCTCTTCCAGATGTTCACGTGGAGCTTCTCCTCCAGCGCGAAGGCCATGCAGGGGATGCCATGGTCGAGGAAGGCCGTCCGCACCTGGAACGTCTCCTCCTCGACGAGCAGGCCGTCCGCGAGCTCGCGGGAGGGGAGGTCCTCGCGCCGGAAGCCGGTCCGCGTGCGGAGCTCGGCGCTCACGCGGCGTCCGTCCGGATGCGCCTCGGTGGCGCGGATCACGAAGTCGCTCTCGTAGTTGGCCACCAGGTTCCACGTATAGGAGGCGAGCCGGTGCTCGACCTGGTCGAGGAAGCCCGGCGGGCCGAACAGGTTGAGCGTCTTCTCCCGCCCCAGAAGGATGCGCAGCAGGGCGTCGAACCCCACGAAGTGGTCCATGTGGGTGTGCGAAACGAAGGCGTGGTCCACCTTGAGGAGCTGGCGAGCGGAGAGAGGGGAAAGGTCCCCCAGGTCAAAGAGCAGTGCCCGCCGCTCGAACAGGAAGTCGATGTAGAGCGCGGGATCCCCGAAGGGGTCGTTGACCAGCCGCGGGTGGAAGAGGGGTTTCATGGGGAAGGAGAGATTCTAGCGGAATGTCTCTTGCAGCCGCCTTCCCGCATGAAGCAGAAGTACCTGTCTCTCCTGATCCTGACCTCCGTACTCCTGGCGGGCTGCCGGGAGAGGCCCGAGGAGCCCGCCCGCAAGGCGGCGGTTCCTGCCCGTCAGGTCCTGGTACCGCGGTTCACGCCGCCTCCTGACGGCAAGCTGACCGAAAAGCAGATCGAGCTCTTCATGAAGGTGCGGCCGCGCGAGAAGCAGATCGTGGACCGGACCGGAGACCCGGCGGCCGATGCGCGCGCGGCCCGCGAGCTGGGTCGCGATCCCGCCGAGTACCAATGGGTGAAGGCGCGGGTGGCGGAGGCCGTGTTGACTCGCATCACGGCCGACTGGGAGAGCATGGACGAAGGGAGCCGGCAGGCCATGCTCGATGGCATGGAGAGGGTGAGGGACACGCTGCGCGACCGGGAAGACCGGGCTGCCCTCGAGCGCAGGATCGCCCAGCTCCGGGGCTCCGCGCCCGAGCCGCCGGCCACTCCGGCACTGCGGCACAACGTCGACCTCGTCGCCCGGCACCAGGAGGAGATGCTGCGGGTCGAGGTCTGGTCCATCCTCGCCGAAGAGGAGGGCTGATATAAACTCTCCTCATATTTAGGAGAGGAGCTAAGATGAGCACCCGCGACATCACGCAAGAGGCACCGGGCTTCGTCTTGCCGTACCTGGTTCCCGAGGAGGGTCTGACAACCCGGTTCCGGCTGCGCAGCTCTGTCCCTCTCGCGAACCAGCGCCTGCGCCTTTTCAACGTGAGCAAGACAAAGAAAGGTCCGCCCCGGGAGAGCCAGGTGATGGAGATCGTCCTGTCAGCCAACAACAGGCTCGTGATCGAGACATCCGGGTTCGGCCCTGAAGCGGCAGCCAAGATGCGGGAGAAAGACCCTCAGTTTCCGGAGGTCGTCAAGGGCCCCGGCGTGAAGGACAGCGACCTGGAGACCGGGCTCGATGTCACGGTAGGCCTGCAAGAGCGCTCGCTGCGGCTGCTCATCAACGGCAAGGAGCTGACGGGCCACACCTTTCTCGCAGCCGAGCCCGGCGAGGAGCTCAAGCTGACTTTCGGCTTCCCGGACGCGCCAGCCGGAGCAGATCTGCTGCCTCCGATCGGCTGGTCCGTGGAGCTACCCGATCAGGAACCGGAAAAACCGCCAGTTGTAACCGAGCCGTCGACGACCGGGACGCCTGCCCTGACCGAGTGGCAGAAATCCATCGAGAGCCGATTGGCCAAGCTGGAAGCCGCGGCAGGGATCGGGGTCTAGCGCTCCACCCAGTAGTTCGGGGCCTCTTTGGTGATGACCACGTCGTGGGCGTGGCTCTCCTTGAGACCGGCGGCGGAGATGCGGATGAACTGTGCCTTGGTGCGCAGCTCCTCGATCGAGGCGCAGCCGCCCAGGCCCATGCCCGCGCGCAGGCCGCCCGTGAGCTGCGGGAGCATCTGGTGGACGCTCCCCTTGAACGGGACCATGCCCTCGATCCCCTCGGGTACCAGCTTGCCCAGCGTGGCGGCGCCGGGGCCGCCCTCCTGGAAGTAGCGGTCGGCGCTGCCCCGGGACATGGCCGAGAGCGAGCCCATCCCGCGGTAAGCCTTGAAGGTCCGCCCCTGGTAGAGGATGGTCTCGCCGGGGCTCTCCTCGGTGCCGGCGAAGAGCGAGCCGATCATGACGGCGGTAGCGCCGGCCGCGATCGCCTTGGTCAGGTCGCCGGAGAACTTGATGCCGCCATCCGCGATGACTGGCACGCCGTGCTCGGCCGCGGCGCGCGCGCAGTCCTGGATCGCGGTGACCTGCGGCACGCCGGCGCCGGTGACGATCCGGGTGGTGCAGATGCTGCCCGGGCCGATGCCGGCCTTGACCGCATCGACCCCGCGCTCGATCAGGGCGAGCGTCCCTTCCGCCGTGGCCACGTTGCCGACGACCAGCTTGACCTCGGGGAAGCGCTCCCGCAGCGTGGCGGCGCTGTCGAGGACCCCGCGGCTGTGCGCGTGGGAGGAGTCGAGGACCAGGAGGTCCACCTTGGCGCGCACCAGCGCCGCGGCGCGTTCCAGGAAGTCGCCCGAGGCGCCCACGGCTGCGCCGACCCGCAGCCGGCCGAGCTCGTCCTTGCACGCCATCGGGTACTGGATGGCCTTCTGGATGTCCTTGACGGTGATCAGCCCTTTGAGGTTGCCGTTGGTATCGACCACCAGGACCTTCTCGATCCGGTGCTTGTGGAGGAGCAGCTTGGCCTGCTCCAGGGTGGTCCCCTCGGGCACGGTGATCAGGTCTTCCCGGGTCATCAGCTCGTCGATCCGCTTGTCGAGGTTCTCCTCGAAGCGGAGGTCGCGGTTGGTGAGGATGCCGACGAGCTGCCCATCCGCGGAGGTGACGGGCACGCCCGAGATCTTGTAGCTCGCCATGACGCCCAGGGCCTCGCGGATGCTCTGGTCCGGCCGCATGGTGACCGGGTCCACGATCATGCCGGCCTCGCTGCGCTTCACCTTGTCCACCTCTTCCGCCTGCACCTCGATAGGCAGGTTCTTGTGGACGACGCCCATGCCGCCCTCCTGAGCCAGGGCAATGGCGAGGCGGGACTCGGTGACCGTGTCCATGGCCGCGGAGAGGATCGGGATGTTCAGGCCGATCCCGCGGCATGCGAATGTGCGCAGGTCCACCTCGTTGGGATGGACCTCGGAGAAGCCCGGGACGATCGACACGTCGTCGAAGGTGAGGGCCGGTCGCGGATCGAGATCGTGCATGGCGCTCATAATTGGGTGGCGAAGGATATCAAAAGGGCGGCCCTCAGGCCGCCCTCGTGTTTTTTTGTTGTTCGAGCTCCGGTCTCTCAGCCCACGGTGACCTGGGCCCCGTGGCACTTCTTGTACTTCTTGCCCGAGCCGCACGGGCAGGGATCGTTGCGGCCGACCTTGACGTCCTTGTTGTTCGCGCTGGGCTGCGGCCGCTGCGGTCCCTCGACCTTGGGCGGAGCGGAGAGCTCGATCCGGGGAGGCGCCGCGCGCTGCTGGCGGCGGCGCTGCTCGAGCATCTGCTCCTCGGTCATGGGCTCGTAGCGGAAGAGCTTCTGGATGATGTCGTCCTCGATCCGCTCCTTCATGTTCTCGAAGAGATCGAAGCTCTCCCGCTTGTACTCGTTGAGCGGATCGCGCTGGCCATAGCCGCGGAGGCCGATGCCTTCCTTGAGGTGGTCCAGCGCGAGCAGGTGATCCTTCCAGGCCACGTCCACCGCATGCAGCATGATGGCGCGCTCGAAGTGGCGGATCGCCTCCTCCGAGTGCCGCGTCTCCTTCTCGAGGTAGGCCTGCTCGACCGTCTTCCAGAGGGTCTCGCGCAGCTCCTCGATGCCCAGCTCCTCCAGCCGCAGCTCGCCCGCGTTGATGTTGAAGTAGGAGAGGTACTGCGTGCGCAGGCCGGGGAGATCCCAGTCCATCGGGTCGAGCTTCTCGCCGGCGTGGGTCTCGAGTAGGGAGTCGACCACGTCCGCTGCGATCTTCAGGACGTACTCGCGGCCCTCCTGGCCGTCGAGGATGTCGCGGCGCAGCTTGTAGATCGCCTCGCGCTGCTTGTTCATCACATCGTCGTACTCGAGCAGGTGCTTGCGGGTTTCGAAGTTCCGGCCTTCGACCTGCTTCTGCGCCCTCTCGATGGCGCCGGTGACCCACTTGTGCTCGATGGGCTCGTCCTCTTCCATGCCGAGCTTGCTCATGACCCCCTGGATGCGGTCGGAGCCGAAGATCCGCATCAGGTCGTCTTCGAGGGAGAGGTAGAAACGCGAGGAGCCGGGGTCGCCCTGGCGGCCCGAGCGGCCGCGGAGCTGGTTGTCGATGCGCCGCGACTCGTGGCGCTCGGTGCCCAGGATGTGGAGGCCGCCGGCCGCCAGCACCTTCTCGCGCTCCTCGGCGCAGGTGACGGTGTAGCGATCGAGAGCCTGCTGGTACGCCTCGGGCTCGGTCTCCGGGTCGGCCTCGGCGCGGGCGAGCCCCTCGGGGTTGCCGCCCAGGATGATGTCCGTGCCGCGGCCGGCCCTGTTGGTTGCGATGGTCACCGCGCCAAACCGGCCAGCCTGAGCCACGATGGAGGCCTCGCGCTCGTGGAACTTGGCATTGAGCACCACGTGCGGCACCCGCGGCGGCTTGTTGAGCAGCTTGGAGACCATCTCGCTTTTCTCGATGGAGACCGTGCCCACCAGCACCGGCTGGCCCTTCTCGTGGCACTCGCGGATGTCCTGCACCACGGCGCGCCACTTCTCCTCGGCCGTGCGGAAGACCTGATCGGCGCGGTCCTCGCGAATCATCGGCCGGTTGGTGGGGACGACCGTGACATCCAGGTTGTAGATCTGCCCGAACTCGGCGGCCTCGGTATCCGCGGTGCCGGTCATGCCCGCGAGCTTCTTGTACATCCGGAAGTAGTTCTGGAAGGTGATCGTGGCGAGGGTCTGGTTCTCGCGCTCGATCTTGACCCCCTCTTTGGCCTCGACCGCCTGGTGCAGGCCGTCCGACCAGCGCCGGCCCGGCATCATGCGGCCGGTGAACTCGTCGACGATGACGATCTTGCCGTCCTTGATCAGGTACTCGACGTCGAGCTGGTACAGGTGATGGGCCCGCAGCGACTGGTTGACGCCGTGCAGGACGTCCATGTTCTCCGGGTCGTACAGGTTGCGGATGCCGAGGAGCTGCTCGACCTTCTCGACGCCGTCGTCGGTGAGGCTGACCGAGTGGCCCTTCTCGTCGACCAGGAAATCGCCGGTGGTGCTCTTCTGGCCGTCGCCCTCGTCGATCTCCTCGCCCTTGACCAGGCGGGGGATGATGCGGTCGATGCGGTAGTACTTGTCGACCGACTCCTCGGACGGGCCCGAGATGATGAGCGGGGTGCGCGCCTCGTCGATCAGGATCGAGTCCACCTCGTCCACGATGGCGTAGTGGTGGGGGCGCTGCACCATGGCCTCGAGCTCGAACTTCATGTTGTCGCGCAGGTAATCGAAGCCGAACTCGTTGTTGGTGCCGTAGGTGATGTCCGCGCTGTAGGCGGCCTTGCGGTCCGAGTCGGGCATGTCGTGCTGGATCACGCCCACGGACATGCCGAGGAAGCGGTAGACGCGGCCCATCCAGTCGGAGTCGCGCTTGGCCAGGTAGTCGTTGACCGTGACCACGTGGACGCCCTTGCCTTCCAGGGCGTTGAGGTAGACGGGGAGGGTGGCCACCAGGGTCTTGCCCTCGCCGGTCTTCATCTCGGAGATGCGCCCGCGGTGGAGGATGATGCCGCCCATGAGCTGCACGTCGTACGGGCGCATGCCCAGGGTCCGCCACGCGGCCTCGCGGGCCACGGCGAACGCGGGGACGAGCAGGTCGTCCAGGGTGGTGCCATCGGCGAGCTGCTGGCGGAACTCGGCGGTCTTGGCCCGCAGCTCCTCGTCGGAGAGGGCCTTGATCTCAGGCTCCATCTCGTTGATGGCAGCCACGTCAGGCAGCATCTTCTTGACGTCGCGCTGGTGCTGGCTGCCGAATATCTTGGTCAGGAGTGTGTTGATCATCGAGATCTCATGTGTTGGGGAAAGGGTGCCCTGCGGCAAGCAGTTACAACCCGCAGTCTAGCAGAAAGAATTCCGGGCCAAGGCGCGCAGGGGCGCAGCCTGCTGCGCCCCTGGGAGACTGGCTGGGAAGGACGAGCCGGGTCTACAGCGGGCCGCCGTCGTCCAGGATGTAGACCAGCGGGTTGACCGGGTCGCCGTCCTGGCGGACCTCGTAGTGGAGGTGGTAGCCGGTGGAGCGTCCGGTGTTGCCGACGCGGCCGATGACGTCGCCCCGCTTGACCCGCTGGCCGGGCCGGACCTCGATCTTCGAGAGGTGGCCGTAGCGGGTCGTGATGCCGAAGCCGTGGGCGACGAAGATGGCGTTGCCCAGGCCGCCGAGGTTGCCGGCGCGCATCACGATGCCGTCG